>NZ_JBEXYK010000031.1:0-105257 GCF_040630865.1 Nonomuraea sp. NPDC005730 | reverse complement strand
CCACGGCTACCTCCCAGGTTCCAGAGGCAGCCAGCTTTCCGGGTTCACCAGCCGAGATCAATTACCGGGTCAACGTTCAGAGACGGGCCACTAGCTCACCGAGCCGGCTAGGGGCTCCGGGGCCCCCGGCCTCCAGCCGAGGGGCCCGCCTGACCCGGGCCCCTCGTCCGGCGAAGGGGCCCGGGCCGGAACCCGGGCCCCTTCCGCATCGGCCCGCGCCGCTCGTCCGGGCGCCGCTCAGCGGCTCTCGCGCCACTCCGACACGACGTGATCGACGTCGAAGGGCATCAGGTTGAGCGGCGGCCCCGGCAGGCCCTTCCTGATCGCCTCGCGGATCTTGTCGTTGACCTCTTCGAGGATCTGCCGCACCTCGGTCTCGGACCGGGCCCCGCGGGCCTGCCGCAGCGCCTCCTCGGCCTCCTTGCGCAGCGCCAGCGTCGGGGGCAGCGGCATGGACAGCCCCTCGCTCTCCAGCTTCTGCTTGATCCACCACATCTCGTCGTGCGGCCGGTCGAGGCCGGGCAGCGGCTTGCCCGCGCCCGGCAGGTCGTCGAACTCCCCACGCTCGGCCGCCTCGCGGATCTGCCGGTCGATCCAGCTCTCGAACGGCATGCCCGCCGGCTTGCGGTCGGTCACGGACGCGGCTCCTCTCTCACGCCAGGTTGTGGCTCGGCGCGACCGGCCCACGCCAGCCGAGCACGGCCTCGGTCATGCGCACGGACGCGACCGTCGCGGCCACGTCGTGCACCCGCAGGATCCGGGCGCCCTTGAGGATGGAGACGACGTTCGCGGCGATCGTCCCCTCCTTGCGCTCCCCCTGCGGGCGGTCGATGGTCTCGCCGATGAAGTCCTTGTTCGACAGCGCGACCAGGGTGGGATAGCCGATCGCGGTGATCTCCTCCAGCCTCCGGGTCAGCTCCAGGGAGTGGAAGGTGTTCTTGTTCAGGTCGTGGCCCGGGTCGATGATGATCCGGTCTGGGGCGATGCCGGCCTTGAGCGCGAAGGAGACCCGCTCGCGCAGGAAACCGGCGACCTCGGCGACGACGTCGTCGTAGCTCGGGCGGAAGACCCGCCGGCCGGGGCCGCCGAGGCTGTGGGTGACGACCACGCTGGCGCCGGTCTCGGCCGCGACCTCGGCCAGGCCGGGCTCGCGCAGGCCGTTGGTGTCGTTGATGACGTCGGCGCCGGCCTCTACGGCCGCCCTGGCGACCTCGGGGCGGTGGGTGTCGACCGAGATGACGGCGTCGGTCGCGGCCCTGACCTCGGCGATCACCGGGACCACCCGCTCGATCTCCTCCTCGACGCCGATCGCGGCCTGGGCGGCGCTGAAGGCGAACCCGCCGATGTCCACCCAGTCGGCGCCCTCCTCGACGGCCCGCACGCAGGCCGCGACCGCGTGGTCGAGCTCGTACGTGCGCCCCTGGTCGTGGAAGGAGTTGGGAGTCCTGTTGACGATGGCCATGATGGCGATCTGGCGTTCGAAATCGAACTCCCGCCGCCCGATGCGGCGGACCGGAGAGATGATCTCGGGGGGATTGTTTCCGCCGCTCACGTAGTGGCCCCTTCCGTCTCCTGCCGAGCCTACCCGGGGCCGTGGCAGGGCGGTCGGGCGCCCGCGCGCTCACACCTGGAAGTGCCCGGACGGCCCGCCGCCGCCGGTGACCCGGATCCGCTTCATGGAGCTCGGGGAGACGGACGGGTGCGGCAGGCGCATGGTGAGCCGGACCGTGGTGCCCTCGGGACCGGTGCGGAAGTCCACGACGTCGCACAACCGCTGGATCAGGTAGATGCCGCGACCGGTGTAGGAGAGGCTGGCCGGCCGGACGGCGCCGTCGAGGTACGCCTGCGGGATGCCCGTCCCCTGGTCGGTCGTCTCCGAGCGGATGACGCCGTCGACCGTCCACAACGTCAGATGCCCGCGCCCGCCCGCGTGCTCCACGGCGTTGACCACGCTCTCGTGCACGGCGAGCACGAAGTCGTCGAGCCGGCCGTCGCGCAGCCCGCAGCTCTCCGCCTGCTCGGCGACCGCGCGGCGCAGCTTGGTGACGTCGTGGAGGGTGAACACCTGGGTCAGCAGAAGGGCCATGGCGCTCCTTCGTGTCGTCACGACACGCAGGCCACGCCTCTGGACCTTGCGTAGAGAACCGTCCCCTTCCCCGGCCGGGCGGCCTTACACCTCCGGATCAGGGGTGGGCGCCGACCCCTGTGGCCAGCTCCTTGACCCGGCCCAGCGGGCCGCCGTCGGGGGCGAGCGGCGGGGTCTCCATGCCGGCGCCGTCGTGCAGGCCGTCCAGCAGCTCGCGCATGGCGTCCCACGAGGAGTACCGCGGCCGCCAGCCCAGGACGTCCCTGGCCTTGTCGGTCTTCATGACGGGGATGCGCAGGGCCAGTTCGAGCAGTCCGGGCGAGGCCGGCACCAGCCGCAGGTGCCAGCCGGCCGACATCAGCGTCCTGGCCAGCCAGGGCGTGACCGGCATCGTCCGCGTGCCGAGGAGTTTGGCCAGGTCGGCGGGGTCGAGCACGGGTTCGGCGGCCAGGTTGAAGGCTCCCGACACCGTCCTGGTCACCGCCAGCCGGTACGCCTCGGCCGCGTCGTCGGCGTGCAGCACCTGAAGCCGCAGTCCGGGCACGTCGGGCACGAACGGGATGCGGCCGGGCCGGATCAGCCGGCGCGGCAGGAACGGCCCGGCGAACAGGCGGCGCTGCTCGGTGGCCGCCGCCCGCTGGAAGATGAACCCCGGCCGCATCCGCACCACGCGGATCGCCGGGTGGTCGTGCTCGAAGACGTCGAGCACCCGCTCGACGTAAGCCTTCTCCCGGCCGTACGCGGCGCCCGGCCAGCCGTGCGTGGGCCAGCTCTCGTCCACCGGCCGGTCCTTGGGTCCCGGCGAGTACGCGCCGACCGAGGACGCGTGGACCAGCGCGGGCACCCCGGCCTCGGCCACCGCGCGGAACACCCGCATGCTGCCCAGCACGTTCGCCCGCCAGGTCACGGCCGGGTCCCTGGTGGGCTGGAACAGCCACGCGAGGTGCACGACGGCGTCGGCGCCCTCGAAGATGCGGGACAGGTCGCCGGTGGCGACGTCGGCCTGCCGCCACTCGGTGCGGTCGATGCGCCACCCCGGCAGCCGGCGGGCCACGCCCACGATCGACGTCACGCTGTCATCCGCGGCGAGCGCGCGTACGACGCTCGTGCCGACATTGCCGGTAGCCCCGACCACCACGACTCTCATGCCCGCACCGCTGCCCGCGCTCCGGAGGGTGAAACCCCTGGTCAGGGCTGTAGCACGATCTTGATCGCGCCGTTCGCCTTCTTCTGGAACATCTCGTACGCCTGCGGCGCCTCCTCCAGCCGCATGCGGTGGGTGGTGAGGTCCATGACGCCGAGCGGGTCGGAGTCGTCGGTGACCAGCGGCATGAGCCGGTTGATCCACCGCCGCACGTGGGCCTGGCCCATCCGCAGCGTGATGCCCTTGTCGAACATGCGCAGCATCGGCATCGGGTCGGTCATGCCGCCGTAGACGCCGATGACGGAGATCACGCCGCCCCGGCGGACGGTGTCGATGGCCTGGTTGAGCGCGGCGAGCCGGTCGACGCCCGCGTGGGACATCAGCGGCGCGGCCACCGCGTCGGGCAGCAGCCCGGTGAGCGTCTGGGCGATCTTGGCGGCCGGCGAGCCGTGCGCCTCCATGCCGACGGCGTCGATCACCGAGTCGGTGCCGCGGCCCGAGGTGAGCTCGCGGATCGCCCCGGGCACGTCGGAGGTCTCGCTGCCGTCCACGACCTCGATGCCGTGGCGGCGGGCCATCTCCAGGCGTTCGGTGACGCCGTCCACGCCGATCACGCGGTGGCCGAGGTGGCGGGCGATGCGGGCGCACATCTGGCCGATGGGGCCGAGGCCGAAGACGGTGACGCTGCCGCCGTCCGGGATCTCGGCATGGTCGACGGCCTGCCAGGCGGTCGGCAGCACGTCGGACAGGAACAGGAAACGCTCGTCCGGCGGGCCCTCGGGCACCTTGATCGGGCCGAACTGGGCCTCGGGCACGCGCAGGTACTCGGCCTGGCCGCCGGGCACCTGGCCGTACAGCCTGGTGTAGCCGAACAGCGCGGCGCCCATGCCCTGCTCCTTCACCTGCGTGGTCTCGCACTGCGCGTACAGCTCCAGGCCGCACATGTGGCAGTGTCCGCAGGAGATGTTGAACGGGATGACGACGCGGTCGCCGGGCCTGATGTCGGTGACGGCGGCCCCGACGGCCTCGACGACGCCCATGGGCTCGTGGCCCAGGATGTCGCCCTCGGCCATGAAGGGCCCGAGCACCTCGTACAGGTGCAGGTCCGAGCCGCAGATGCCGGAGCTGGTCACCCTGATCACCGCGTCGTTGGGCTCCTTGATGGCCGGGTCGGGGACCTCCTCGACCCGTACGTCGCGCTTGCCGTGCCAGGTGACGGCCTTCATGACGCCTCCAGATGGGATTCGGACGGCACAAATCCCGCATACCCCCACATAGAACTCCAAACGGTTTGCCCCATAACACCGTGATAGGGGTGTTTTGAGACGACCACTCCTCGTATTCGGGCTCGTACCGTGCAGACACCCCCCTGTACGCGAGGAGACGTGCACATGCTCCCCAGGAAGACCGTGACGGCGGGCATCGCGATCGCCGTCACCATGATCAGCGTCCCGGCCCTGGCCTTCGCGGCGAAGGGCGCCACGGCCCAGGACGAGACCCCCTACTCCATCGCCCGCACCAATGCCGAAGCCGTCGCCGACCCCCCTCAGGGCCTGGTCGACGCCATGAGCCGGGACCTCGGCATCACCGGCCAGCAGGCCGAGGCCCGCCTGGTCAACGAGGCCGCCGCGGCCGGCCTCGAACCCACCCTGCGCGCCCAGTTAGGCGCCTCCTACGCCGGCTCCTGGGTGACCGGCCCCACCTCCACGCCGATCACCGCCACCACCGACCCGGCGCAGGTGGCCGCCATCGCCAAGGCCGGTGTGCAGGCCCGCGTGGTCGCCCGCTCGCTGAGCAGCCTCGACCAGGTCAAGGCCAGGCTCGACGCCGCGTCGGCCAAGGCCCCGAAGACCGCCCCCGTCTGGTACGTGGACGTCGTCAGCAACGCCGTCGTCGTCCTCAGCTCCAGCCCCGCCAAGGCCGCCGCCTGGGTGAAGGCCAGCGGCGCGGACACCTCCGCCGTCCAGGTCGTGCGCTCGGCCGAGAAGCCCACGCTGTTCTACGACGTCCGCGGCGGCGACGCCTACTACATCGGCTCCGGCACCCGCTGCTCCGTCGGCTTCTCGGTGACCAAGGCCGGCTCGCAGGGCGGCTTCGTCAGCGCCGGCCACTGCGGCAACGCCGGGTCCAGCACGTCCGGCTCCAACCGGGTCGCCATGGGCACGTTCCGCGGCTCGTCCTTCCCGGGCAACGACTACTCCTGGGTCGAGGTCAACGGCCAGTGGACCCCGACCGGCGTGGTGTACGGCTACAGCGCCGGCATCCTGCCCGTACGCGGCTCGACCGTGGCCCAGGTGGGCTCGGCCGTCTGCCGCGCCGGATCGACCACCGGTTACCACTGCGGCTCGGTCCAGCAGCTCAACGCCAGCGTCACCTACCAGGAGGGCACCGTCTCCGGCGTGACGCGGACCAACGTCTGCGCCGAGCCCGGCGACTCCGGCGGCTCGTTCATCTCCGGCGACCAGGCCCAGGGCGTGACGTCGGGCGGCTCGGGCAACTGCAGCTCCGGCGGCACGACGTACTTCCAGCCGGTCAACGAGATCCTGTCCACCTACGGCCTGACCCTCGCCACTCAGGGCGGCGGCCCCGGCCCGACCAGCACGCCGACGGTCACCACGACCGTCCCGGGCGGCACGTGGGCCGCGGGCACGACGTACACGGCCGGCTCCACGGTGACGTACGGCGGCTCGACCTACCGCTGCCTCCAGGGGCACACCGCCCAGTCCGGCTGGGAGCCGCCGAACGTGCCGGCTCTCTGGCAGCGCGTCTGACCCCCTAGACGTCCAGGGCGGAGATACCCCCTCACGACCTGGACCGCGCGGCCGGGCGATGTCCCGCTCCTCCGTCAGGGACATCGTCCGGCCAATGCGTTCCCGTGCCCGTCAGGACGTGTCCCCGGCCAGCCGCAGGGCCTCCTCGACCAGCGTCTCCACGATCCGCGACTCGGGGACGGTGCGGACCACCTCGCCCCTGACGAAGATCTGCCCCTTGCCGTTGCCCGAGGCCACCCCCAGGTCCGCCTCCCTGGCCTCGCCCGGCCCGTTGACCACGCAGCCCATCACCGCCACCCGCAGCGGGTGGGGGAACCCGTCGAGCGCCGCGGTCACCCGTTCGGCCAGCCCGTACACATCCACCTGGGCCCGCCCGCACGACGGGCAGGAGACGATCTCCAGCCTCCGCCGCCGCAGCCCCAGCGACTCCAGGATCCCGATCCCGACCTTGACCTCCTCCACCGGAGGCGCCGACAGCGAGACGCGGATCGTGTCGCCGATGCCCTCGTCGAGCAGGATCCCGAACGCGACCGCCGACTTGATCGTGCCCTGCATGAGCGGCCCGGCCTCGGTGACGCCGAGGTGCAGCGGGTAGTCGCAACTACGGGCCAGCATCCGGTAGGCCGCCGTCATCACCTGCGGGTCGTGGTGCTTGACGGAGAGCTTGATGTCGCGGAAGCCGTGCTCCTCGAACAACGAGCACTCCCACAGCGCCGACTCCACCAGCGCGCCCGGCGTGGCCCTGCCGTGCTTGGCCAGCAGCCGGGGGTCGAGCGAGCCGGCGTTGACCCCGATGCGGATGGACACGCCCGCACCGGACGCGGCCCGCGCGATCTCACCCACCTTGTCGTCGAACTTCTTGATGTTCCCGGGATTGACCCGGACCGCCGCGCACCCCGCCTCGATGGCGGCGAAGACGTAGCGCGGCTGGAAGTGGATGTCGGCGACGACCGGGATCTGCGACTTCCGCGCGATCTCCGGCAGCGCGTCGGCGTCGTCCTGGGTCGGCACCGCGACGCGGACGATCTGGCAGCCCGCCGCCGTCAGCTCGGCGATCTGCTGCAACGTGGCGTCGACGTCGGCCGTCACCGTCGTCGTCATCGACTGCACCGAGACGGGCGCGTCGCCCCCCACCGGCACGGACCCCACCATGACCTGCCTGGACGCCCTGCGCGCCCGATGTCGCACCGGCAGTCCGAGATCTACAGCGGCCACCTGTCCAGCTCCCTTCGAACGGTGTGCGCGATGCCCTGGCCGGTGAGCCCGGCCTCGGCGAGCAACCCGGCCCGGCTCCCGTGCGCGACGAACTCGCGCGGCAGGCCGAGGTTGACGATGTGCTGCCGCGGCCCGCACTCCTGCCGGAGCAGGGCGCCGGCCCCGCAGGCGGCCAGGCCGTCCTCGACGGTCACCACCAGCCGGGCGGCACCGGCCGGCCCGCGCAGACCGGCCGGGACCGGGATCACCCAGCGGGGATCGACCACCGTCACGCCGACCCCGGCGGCCGACAACATGGCCGCCGCGCCCAGGCACGGCCCGGCCATCGGCCCGACCGCCACCAGCAGCACGTCGGGGCCGCCCGCGAAGAGCACGTCGGCGTCGCCGACCCGCCCCACGCGCGGGAGCTCGGGACCGGCGACCGCCTTGGGGAAGCGCAGCGCGGTCGGCCCGGGGTGCTCGACCGCCTCCTCCAGCAGCTCGCACAGCCGGCGGGCGTCGCGCGGCGCGGCCACCCGCATGCCGGGCACCATGGCCAGCGCCGCCAGGTCCCACATGCCGTGGTGGCTGGGCCCGTCGGGGCCGGTGAGGCCGGCCCGGTCGAGCACGAGCGTCACCGGCAGCCGGTGCAGGGCGACGTCCATCAGCACCTGGTCGAGGGCGCGCCCCAGGAACGTCGCGTAGACCGCGACCACGGGGTGCAGGCCCGCCATGGCCAGGCCCGCCGCCGAGGCCAGGGCCTGCTGCTCGGCGATGCCGACGTCGAACATGCGGCCCGGGAAACGCCGCCCGAAGCGGGCCAGCCCCGTCGGCCCCGGCATCGCGGCGGTGACGGCCACCAGGTCGTCGCGGCGCTCGCCGAGCACGCACAGGTGGCGGGCGAACGCGTCGGTCCAGGTGGCGGGCCCGGCGGCGAGGGGGCGGCCGGTGGCCGGGTCGGTGGCCGGGATCGCGTGCAGGTGCTCGTCGTGGTCGCGCTCGGCCGGGTCGTAGCCGCGGCCCTTGCGGGTGACGCAGTGGACCACGACGGGGACGCGCAGCTCGCGGGCGGCGCGCAGGGCCGCTTCGAGCGCGGCGATGTCGTGGCCGTCGACCGGGCCCAGGTAGCGCAGGCCGAGCTGCTCGAAGACGGTCACGTCGGCGGCCGTGCGCAGCCGGGCGAGGTGGTCGGCGATGCCGCCGTGGGTGGGGGCGTAGGAGCGGCCGTTGTCGTTGAGCACGACGACGACGGGCCGGTGGCGGGCGGCGCCCAGGTTGTTGAGCGCCTCCCAGGCCATCCCGCCGGTGAGCGCGCCGTCGCCGACCACGGCGACCACCGCCCGGTCCGCGTCGCCGGTCAGCAGGCGCGCCTTGGCCAGGCCGTCGGCGTAGGCGAGCGCGGTGGAGGCGTGGGAGTTGTCGACGTGGTCGTGCACGGACTCCTCCCGGCTCGGGTAGCCGCTGAGGCCGCCGCGGCAGCGCAGGGCGTCGAAGGAGTCGCGCCGCCCGGTGAGGATCTTGTGGACGTACGTCTGGTGCCCGGTGTCGAAGACGATGGCGTCGCCGGGCGAGTCGAACACGCGGTGGAGGGCGATCGTGAGCTCGACGACGCCGAGGTTGGAGCCGAGGTGCCCGCCGCGGGCGCTCACCTTCTCGACCAGGAAGTCGCGGATCTCGCGGGCGAGGCCGGGCAGCAGCTCGGCGGGCAGGGCGCGCAGGTCCTGGGGAGTGGAAACGGACGGCAACAGGGTCGTCATGACATCCCCTGACGGTGTTGCGGTGAGCCAAAAGAATAGTTGAAAGGCCCAAGACACTTTACACGCTCTGTATTCAAGTAGTAACTATTGGTAGTGCGTCCCGACCAGAAGGAGCCGAGCGGATGCCGGTGAGCTTCACTCAGCACTACCTCGGATCGCGGATCGAGCGACGCCTCGCCGACTTCCTCGAGACGTGGCAGGCGCCCGTCTCCGATCCCGACGTGCAGACGGCCTACCGGTTGCTGACCGAGTTCATCCTCGGCGGCGGCAAACGCATCCGCCCGCTGCTGTGCTACTGGGGCTGGCGGGGCGCGGGCGGCGCCGACTGCGACGAGATCGTCAGCGCCGCGGCGGCCCTGGAGCTGTGCCACGCCGGGCTGCTCATCCACGACGACATCATGGACGGCAGCGAGCTGCGCCGGGGCCGGGCGACCATCCACCGCAACCTCGCCGACCTCCACGACGGCCCCTCCGCGGAGGCGTTCGGACACGCGGGCGGCATCCTGCTCGGCACGCTCAGCCTGGCCTGGTCCGACACCCTGCTGTCGTCGTGCGGCGTCGAGCCCGTCCGCCTGCGCGCCGCCCACCACCTCTTCGACGCCATGCGCACCGAGGTCATCAGCGGCCAGTACCTCGACATCCTCGCCCAGCTCCGCGCCGGCGCGAGCGTGACGGAGGCGCTCACGGTGATCCGCTACAAGACGGCCAAGTACACCGTCGAGCGGCCGTTGCAGATCGGCGGCGCCCTGGCCGGCGCCTCACCCGAGCTGCTCGACGCCTTCTCCCGGTTCGGCGTGCCGCTCGGCGAGGCGTTCCAGCTGCGCGACGACGTGCTGGGCACGTTCGGCTCGGCGGCCGAGACCGGCAAGTCGGCGCTCGACGACCTGCGCGAGGGCAAGCACACGGTGATGATCGCGCACGCCATGGCGCACGCCTCGCCCGCGCAGCTGGGCCATCTGCGCGCCTGGCACGGCAACCCGGCTCTCACCGAGGAGCAGGCCGCCGGGCTGCGCACCATCCTCATCGACACCGGCGCGCTCGACCAGGTCGAGTCGATGATCGACGAACGCGTGGGCGAGGCCACGGCCGCCCTGGCACGGGCGCCGATCGGGCCCGAGGCCGGCAGTGCGCTGTCCGTCCTGGCCGACCAGCTCGCGCACCGTACCAAGTAGGGGGCTCTCCGATGGGACGCGTACTGCTCGCGGCCCCGCGCGGTTACTGCGCGGGCGTCGAACGGGCCATCTTCTCCGTGGAGGAGGCGCTGCGGCGCTTCGGGCCACCGGTCTACGTGCGCAAGCAGATCGTGCACAACACGTTCGTGGTGGCCGACCTCACCGAGCGCGGGGCGGTCTTCGTCGACGAGCTCGACGAGGTGCCGGACGGCGCGCTGGTGATCTTCTCCGCCCACGGCGTCTCCCCCGCCGTCCGGCAGGAGGCCGGGGGCCGCGGCCTGCGCACGATCGACGCCACCTGCCCCCTGGTCACCAAGGTGCACAAGGAGGCGGTGCGGCTGGCCGAGGCCGGCCACGAGATCGTGCTCATCGGCCACGCCGAGCACGAGGAGGTCGAGGGCACCCTCGGCGAGGCGCCCGGCCGCATCCACGTCGTCGATCCGGCCAGGCCCCACGAGGTCACCGCGAGCGGCGCGGCGCACATGACCTGGCTGTCGCAGACCACCCTCTCGGTCGACGAGACCATGGGCGCCGTCGCGGAGCTGCGCGACCGTTTCCCCCAGCTGGCCGACCCGCCGAGCGACGACATCTGTTACGCCAGCCAGAACCGCCAGGAGGCGATCACCCGCATCGCCCCCCGCTGCGACCTGGTCATCGTCGTCGGCTCGGCCAACTCCTCCAACTCCCGGCGGCTGGTCGAGGTCGCGCTGCACGCCGGCGCCCCCGCCGCCCACCTGGTCGACCGCGCCGCCGACGCCGACCCGCGATGGCTCGGCGGCGTGGGGACGGTCGGGGTCAGCTCCGGCGCGTCCGTTCCCGACGTGCTGGTCGACGACCTGCTCGGCTGGCTCGCCGGCCACGGCTACACCGACGTGGAGCCCGTGACCGTGACCGAGGAGACGCTCACCTTCTCCCTCCCCCTGGAACTCCGTTCCTCCCGCAACCCCGGCTAGACCCCACACCGAGATTGGCGGTGCACCATGACAGAAACCACCGACTCCAGCGCGCCCTTGAACGGCAACGGGCAGCTCAGCCTCAGTACCGAGGCCGCCAAACAGCTCGCGACCACCACCAAGACGCCTCCGCAGATGCAGGAGATCACCTCCAGGTGGCTGCTGCGGCTGCTGCCGTGGGTGCAGTGCTCGGGTGGCGTGTTCCGGGTCAACAGGCGCCTGACGTACACGCTCGGCGACGGGCGCATCACCTTCTCCACGACCGGCTCCGACGTGCGGGTCATCCCGGCCGAACTGACCGAGCTGCCCATGCTGCGCGGCTTCGACGACATGGACGTGCTCGAAGCGCTGGCCGACCGCTTCCAGCAGCGCGAGGTCGAGCCGGGCGAGGCCATCGTCAGGGAGGACGACCCGGCCGACCAGCTCGTGCTGATCGCCCACGGCCGGGTCGGCAAGGTCGGGCAGGGCGCCTACGGCGACGAGCAGAACCTCGGCGTCCTGGCCGACGGCGACCACCTCGGCGAGCAGGCGCTGACCGGCGGCGGCACGTACGACTTCACCGCCACGGCCAAGACCCACACCACCGTGCTCACCCTGTCCAGGCAGACCTTCGAGCAGCTCGCCGAGCAGTCCCCGGCGCTGCGCGAGCACCTCCAGAACTGGCGCGCCTCCGGCGACCACGCCCAGAACGCCTACGGCGAGGCCGCGATCGACATGTCCTCCGGCCACTCCGGCGAGGTCGCGCTGCCCGGCACGTTCGTGGACTACGAGCAGTCCCCCCGCGAGTACGAGCTGAGCGTCGCCCAGACGGTCCTGCGGGTGCACAGCCGGGTCTCCGACCTGTACAACCAGCCGATGAGCCAGCTCGACCAGCAGCTCCGCCTCACGATCGAGGCCCTGCGCGAGCGCCAGGAGCACGAGCTGATCAACAACCGGGAGTTCGGCCTGCTGCACAACGCCGACTTCAGCCAGCGCATCCGCACCCGTTCCGGCCCGCCCACGCCCGACGACCTCGACGACCTGCTGGCCGTGGTCTGGAAGGAGCCGGCCTTCTTCCTCGCGCACCCGCAGGCCATCGCCGCGTTCGGCAGGGAGTGCAGCAAGCGCGGCCTCTACCCGCAGGCCAGCGAGGTCAACGGCCACCGCATCCCGGCCTGGCGGGGCGTGCCGATCTTCCCGTGCAGCAAGATCCCGGTCACCGGCAAGCGCACCACGTCGCTCCTGCTGATGCGGACGGGCCAGGAGAACCAGGGCGTCGTCGGCCTGCACCAGACCGGCATCCCCGACGAGTACCAGCCGAGCCTGTCGGTGCGCTTCATGAACATCAACGAGAAGGCGATCATCTCCTACCTGGTCAGCGCCTACTACTCGGCCGCCGTCCTGGTGCCCGACGCGCTCGGCGTCCTGGAGGACGTCGAGCTCGGCAGGAACGGCTAGCAGCCCCTTCGTCCGTCCGGTCCAAGAATTGGTGGTGTTTGTGTTGACGGAGTCGGATCAGCGGCTGAGCCTGGATACCGCCGCGGCGCGGAAGCTCGCCACGACGACCAAGACGCCTCCGCAGATGCAGGAGATCTCCTCCCGCTGGTTGCTGCGGATGCTTCCGTGGGTGGACACCGCCGGCACCTATCGGGTGAACCGGCGGCTCACCTACATGGTCGGCGGTGGCCGGGTGAGCTTCTCGCGTACCGGCGCCCGGGTGCGGGTGGTGCCGCCGAGCCTGACCGAGCTGCCGCCGCTCCACGGGCTCGACGACGACCGCCTGCTCGACACCCTCGCGGGGCTGTTCGAGCAGCGGGAGTACGCCCGCGGCGACACGATCGCGCGGGCCGGACGGCCGGCTGACGAGATCATCCTGGTCGCCGACGGCCGGGTCACCCGGTTCCAGCCGGGCGACTACGGCAACCGCCTGGTGCTCGGCACCCTCGGCGAGGGCGACCACGCCGGGACCGAACCGCCGGGTGAGCGGGCCGTACGGCACGACACGCTGGAGGCCGACACCAGGTGCACGGTGCTGGCCCTGCCGTGGGAGGAGCTGCACGCGCTGGCCGAGAGCACGCCCGCCCTGCGCGACCGGCTCGAACGCCACCGCGCCCGGCGGGCGGCCCCCCAGACCAAGCACGGCGAGGCGGCCATCGAGCTGTCGGCCGGCCACCGGGGCGAGCACACGCTGCCGGGCACGTTCGTCGACTACGACCCGGGCCCGCGCGAGTACGAGCTGAGCGTGTCCCAGACCGTGCTTCGCGTGCACACCCGGGTCGCGGACCTGTTCGGCGACCCGATGGACCAGACCGAGCAGCAGCTCAGCCTCACCGTCCAGGCGGTGCGCGAGTCGCAGGAGCGCGAGCTGGTCAACAACCGCGACTTCGGCCTGCTGCACAACGTCGACCCGAGCCAGCGCATCCGCACGCTGACCGGGCCGCCCACCCCCGACGACCTGGACGACCTGGTCAGCCGGCGCAAGAAGTCGCGGTTCTTCCTGGCCCACCCGCGGGCCATCGCGGCCTTCGGCCGGCAGTGCAGCGCGAAGGGCGTCTATCCCGACACCGTCGAGATCGAGGGCGTGCCCGTGCAGTCGTGGCGGGGGGTGCCCATCCTGCCGTGCGACAAGATCCCGGTCAGCCGGGCGGGCACCACCTCGATCCTGTGCATGCGCACCGGCGAGAAGGACCAGGGCGTCGTGGGCCTGTTCCAGACCGGCGTGCCCGACGAGCGGGAGCCGGGGCTCAGCGTGAAGCTCACCGGCATCGACCGGAGGGCTGTCATGTCGTACCTGGTCAGCGCCTACTACTCGTGCGCGGTCCTGGTGCCTGACGCGCTCGGGGCGCTGGAGGACGTGGAGGTCGCGAGCTGATGGCGCAGCCGTTCGAACTGCCCGACTTCTACATGCCGTACCCGGCGCGGCTCAACCCGCATCTGGAGGAGGCCCGTACGCACGCCAAGCAGTGGGCGCGCGACATGGGCATGCTGGAGGGATCGGGCGTCTGGGAGGAGGCCGACCTCGACGGCCACGACTACTCCCTGATGTGCGCCTACACCCATCCCGACTGCGACGGCGCCGAGCTGTGCCTGATCACCGACTGGTACGTCTGGGTGTTCTTCTTCGACGACCACTTCCTTGAGGTCTTCAAGCGCTCCGGCGACATCCAGGGCGGCAAGCGGCACCTCGACCGGCTGCCCCGGTTCATGCCGATGGGCGCCGATCTGTCCATGCCCGAGCCGGCCAACCCGGTCGAGGCGGGCCTGGCCGACCTGTGGTCGCGTACGGTGCCGGGCATGTCGGCCGACTGGCGGCGGCGGTTCGCCGAGAGCACCCGCCACCTGCTCAACGAGTCGATCTGGGAGCTGTCCAACATCAACGAGGGCCGGATCGCCAACCCGGTCGAGTACATCGAGATGCGCCGCAAGGTGGGCGGCGCGCCCTGGTCGGCGGGGCTGGTCGAGCACGCGGTGGGGGCCGAGATCCCCGCGCGGCTGGCCGGCACCAGGCCGCTGCGGGTGCTGAAGGACAGCTTCTCCGACGCCGTGCACCTGCGCAACGACCTGTTCTCCTACGAGCGCGAGGTCAGGGACGAGGGCGAGCTGAGCAACGGCGTGCTGGTGCTGGAGACGTTCCTCGGGTGCACGACCCAGGAGGCCGCCGACGCCGTCAACGACCTGCTCACCTCGCGCATGCAGCAGTTCGAGCACACCGCGCTGGCCGAGCTGGGCCCGCTCTTCGCCGAGCACGCCGTCGATCCGCTGTCGGCGATGGACGTGCTGGCCTACGTCAAGGGGCTGCAGGACTGGCAGTCCGGCGGGCACGAGTGGCACCTGCGGTCGAGCCGCTACATGAACAAGGGCGCGAAGACGGCCCGGCCGCTCGGCGCGAAGTCGCTGATCGACGGCACGGGGGCCAAGCGCCTGCGCAACTTCGCCCACACCCGGCGGCAGCGCGTCGGCCCCTCGCAGATCCCCGAGCTGTACGTGCCCTTCGAGCTGCGCCTCTCCCCCCACCTCGACCGGGCCCGGCGCAACGCGGTGACCTGGTGCGCGTCCATGGGCCTGCTGGAGGCCCAGCCGGGCGTCGTGGGCTCGGCGGTCTGGGACGCCGACAAGCTGGCCGACTACGACCTGCCGTTGTGCGCGGCGGGCCTGCATCCCGACGCCACCCCCGAGGAACTGGACCTGGCCTCGTACTGGCTGTGCTGGGGCACCTACGGCGACGACTACTTCCCCGTCGTCTTCGGCCGGTCGGGCAACCTGGCGGCGGCCAAGGTCACGGTGTCCAGGCTCTCGGCGTTCATGCCGGTGGACGGCACGCCGGCGCCGCCGCCGGTGAGCGCGCTGGAACGCGGCCTGGCCGACCTGTGGGCGCGTACGGCGGGGCCGATGCCGGCCGGGGCCCGCGCGCAGCTGCGGCGGTCGGTCGTGACGATGTGCGAGGGCTGGCTCTGGGAGCTGGGCAACGAGGCGGCCGGGCACATCCCCGACCCGGTGGACTACCTGGAGATGCGCCGGCTCACCTTCGGCTCGGAGCTGACGATGAGCCTGTGCCGGCTGCGGCACGCGTACGCGCTGCCCGAGGCGCTGTACGAGAGCGGCCCGATGCGGGCCCTGGAGAACGCGGTCATGGACTGCGGGATGTTGATGAACGACATCTTCTCGTACCAGAAGGAGATCGAGTTCGAGGGCGAGCTGCACAACTGCCTTCTGGTGGTCCAGAACTTCTTCGACTGCGACTACCCGGCCGCGCTGGGCATCGTCAACGACCTGCTGACCTCGCGGATGAGGCAGTTCCAGCACATCGCCGCGCACGAGCTGCCGGTCCTGTGCGACGACCTCGGGCTCGACTGCGCGGCGAGGCAGGCGCTCGACGCGTTCCTGGCCGACTGCCGCCACTGGCTGACCGGCATTCTCAACTGGCACCGCGGCTGTCTCCGCTACGACGAGCCGTCCCTGCGCCGGCACCACCGGCCGCCGGCCTTCCGGCTGTCCGGCCCCCACGGGCTCGGCACGTCGGCGGCGACCCTGGTCTACAGCGGCACGTCGTACGGGCGCGGGGCGTAGAACCAGCCCATCATGCGCAGCAGACGTCGCAGGTGCGGCGTGACGTTGCGCAGCCGGATCCACCGTTCGTCCGGGGGCAGCGCGGGCATCGCCAGCACCCGCAGCCCGGACAGGTCGACGAAGGTCAGCTCGCCGGTGTCGACCACGATGTACGTGCTGCCCCCGCGTGAGTCGGACAGCGTGCTGGCGAGCGCGGGGCTGTTGGTGACGTCGACCTCGCCGGACAGGGCGACGGCCGGGGCTCCGGGAGCGACCCGCAGCGTGATGCTCAGCTGCCCGTCCTGATAGAGCAGCCGCTCTTCGAGACCGTTCACGACGTGCGCACCCCCCAACAGCTATGGACAGGGGGTTGCCGGTGGGATGACCGTCAAGTTCCCCCCGGCCGTGGTGGCCGCCCTGAGGAGGTCGCGGTTCCTTCGCCGCGCTGACGATTAACCCGAAACCAGGCTACACGAAGTATGTTTCGCTATGTGATGTTCAGGAGAAAATGACCGATTTGCAGCCCAATAATGAAGAGTTGCACCGGTCCTCGCAGACGCACGAAGCCGGCCCAGCACGCAGGGCTGGGCCGGCTTCGGACCGTCCTCGCGGCGGGGCCCGCACGCGTCCCGCCGCGGCCGATCCGGGGGCGTTCGGCAAGGTGCCGCCACGAGAGGTCGTGGCTGCCGGAACGCCTTCAGGTCAGCCTGACGGGCGCGCGGACGGGCCGCCGCCGATCAGCGGTCTCAGTTGTTGTCGCCGTAGTTGCTCTGGGCGTCCAGGACGTTGAGCTCGATGTCCTGGAGGTGCAGGGCGGTGAGGACGTCGATGTACTTGACGGAGTCGTTGAGGACGTCGTTGGCCAGCGTCAGGTCGTCCAGGATGGACAGCTGGCTCAGGATGGCCTTGCCCCCGTTGTAGGCGTTGGGACCGACGTCGGCCGAGGCGCTCGTGGCCGTGAACCCGAACAGCGCGCCGGCGATGGCTGCACCGGTGAGAATGCGACGCATCATTTTTACTTCCCTTTCATCGGAATCGGCGCAGCGGTGCGCGTCATCATTTATTTCCCGCCTCCCGAGTGGCAGGATTTTCGCGAATAACGATCTCGTGGGACTGCGGTGGGCCGCAAGGAAAATATGCTAAGGCAAAGTCAAGTACCCGCACTTATTCCTTGGCCGTCGATCGGGCGAAAGTCATCCCGAAATGCCCCGAAATAATGTGACTCGTCGGGCAGGGCAGGTTGTTTTATCCCCATACTCCCGGAGCAGGTAATCGGGAGAAGTCGCTTGAAACGCCGTGCCATAACGACGGCCCGGCCGGTCACGCGGGGGTGCCGAATATGCCATGAACGGACTACTGCGATTGTTGGCAACAGCATTGGCGCACACCATTGTGTGCGTTTCCCATTCGATTCCCGCGCAGGGCGCCGTAGGCTGCCATCCGCACGGGTGCCGGGCGCAGGCTCCGGCCGTCCGGTCGGCGGCGGGCTCGATCGCGCTGCGGGCGGCGATAGAGATGATCGGCGTCCCGTACTCGTGGGGCGGTGGCGGTCCGGGCGGCCCCGGCTTCGGTATCGGCAAAGGGGCCAGGACCTGGGGATTCGACTGCTCGGGCCTCACCGAGTACGCGTGGGCGCGGGCCGGCGTGGCCATCGGGACGACGACGTACGAGCAGTGGCGGTCCGGGATCCGGATACCGCGGGAGGAGATCCAGCCCGGGGACCTGGTGTTCTACGACAGCGACGTCGACACCCCCGGTCCCGAGCACGTGGCGCTCGCGGTGGACGGCACGCAGATCGTGCACGCGCCCTTCAGCGGCGAGTCCGTACGGCTCGACGCGCTGGAAAGGCCGCGTTTCCTGGGCGTCGTACGCCCGAGCCCGGGCCGTTCCGACGCCTAGGCCGGGCCCGCCGGGCCGAATTCGCCAGGTCGGGCCCGCCGGGCCGAGTTCGCCGGCTCGGTCCGGGCGCGAAGCCGGGTGCGCTTACGCGTGAGCCCCGCGGCCCAGGTCGTCCTGCAGTGATCGACCTGGGCCGCGAGGCGTTCAGAGCTCGGTGCGCACCAAGCCCGTGCCGTGGCCTCGCGAAATGCCACGGCCCGTACTTTCGGTCCACCTCAAGGCACCAGGAAGGCGACCTTGGCCGGGCGGCTCCGCGATATTTCCCACGGGTCGCCGATCGTCTTCCTGCCTACGCCACGCGAGGAGGCTCAGTTGTTGTCGCCGTACTTGTCCTGGTTGTTGAGGACGTTGGCCTCGATGTCGTTCAGGTGCAGCAGGGTGAGGATGTCGATGTACTTGATGGAGTCGTTGGCGACATCGTTCAGCGCCGTCAGGTCGTCGAGGATGCTCAGCTGGCTCAGGATGCTCTGCCCGTTGTTGTACGGGTTGGGGCCGACGTCCGCGGACGCGGCGGAGGCGGAGAAGCCGAGAGCGGTGACCGCGATAGCTGCACCGGCCAGAATGCGACGGATCATGTTTGCTTTCCTCCATGGATCGGCGCTGAATTTGTGCGCCATGGTCGTTTGTGCAGGGCTGTGAGGTGCCGCAAATAACCATCGCGGCAGGCAGCGAAAATCGCAACTCGGAATGCCCTAACGAAGGTCAAGGGGACGCCTCGATTTCTTGGCACTCGGTTTCCGCGCTCATCGACGGGGCACTGCATATATCCCGGTCGGGCTGCCCGGCGAACGGGATTCTTTTGGCCTTCCGGCGGCGATGTTGGGGCGTTCGTGCACTGCCGTTCAGGCAACGATCACCCGAAACTTGAGGAACGACCTACGCCGCCGGGCCCGAATTCGGCGAATTTGGAGACCAGGTGAGTGGTTATCCAGGTGATCGCCTCGGGGGCCTGTTCCGCTATTACCGGACGGCGGTCGAGCCGGATGTCCCGTCCCTGGCCGGACGGCAATGGAGGCGGAGGCGCAGGTCGTCATGTCGGCGCTGCCCGCGTTCAATCCCGCTGACCTGCAAGAACGCCCCCGAACCAAAACCGCCCCCTCCCGCCGAAGGACCGGGAGGGGGCGGGACGCGACGGGGCGGATGGAGGGCCGGACAGCGCCGAGCAGCGGGGGCGGGGTCAAGGGGATCGGGCGATCCAGTGCGGGGTCAGGCGGTAGGCGGTCCAGGGCGGGGGCAGGGGTCCAGGGCCGGGTGATCAGGCGGTCCGAGGCGGGGGCAGAGGTCCAGGGCCGGGCGATCAGGTGGTTCAGGGCGGGGTGGTCAGGTGGTTCAGGGCGGGGTGGTCAGGTGGTCGAGGGTGGTGGTCAGGCGGTGGAGGGCGGTCAGGGATTCGCGGGCGGCGTCGAGGCCGAGCGCGTCCACCAGGCGGTCGGCGAAGTCGCGGTGGCCCGGGACGATCCTGGCGATCGCCGCGCGGCCCGCCTCCGTCGGCTGGAGGAGCTTGGCGCGGCGGTGGGCCGGGTTGGGCCGGTATTCGGCCAGGCCCCTCTCCACCAGCAGGTCCGCGATCCGCTGCACCCCCTGACGGGTCATGCCCATCACCCGGGCGATCCCCGCCACGGGCAGCGGCTCCTCCAGGACGGCGCCCAGCACCTGCCACCAGGCCGCCGTCATGCCCGCCGGCTTGGCCAGCTCCTCCGCCACGTGCAGGAACTGGCCGTTGAGCCGGAACGACGCCAGAGCCAGACCGGACAGCAGCTCGGCCGCCACGCTCCCACCGCCGCCACCACTCCCGCCAGTGCTCCCACCACCGCTCCCGGCGACGCTCGCGTCGCGCCGGGAAGGGCGGTCTTCCGGGTCGGGGCTGCCGCCGGGGGTCATGCGGCCATCAGCACCTCGAACGCCGAGGCGTCGCTCTTGCCGAACAGGCGGTACCAGGCGTCGAGGACGTCGGGCCGGCAGACGTCGAGCCGGCGGAAGATCTCCCGGGCGAAGGCGACGGGCTCGGTGGGGCCGGCGGTGACGAGGTCGCCGTCGAGCACGGCGTCCGTCTCCTGGTAGCGCCCGGCTCCGGCGTAGCCCTGCTGTGCCCCCAGATACGGCAGCGCCGCGCTGGTGTGGCCGCGGTCGTCGAGCAGGCCCTCGCGGGCGAGGCCGGCCGTGGCGCCGCAGATGGCCGCCACCGGCACCCCCGCCGCCAGGAACTCACGCGCCTTGCGGGCGAACGGCGCCAGCTCGTCACCGGCGTCCCACAGGTCGGCCCCCGGCAGGATGAGCAGCGAGCTGCCCTCGGGCGTGAGCCGGTCGAGCGCCAGACCGGGGGTGACCCGCAGGCCGCCCATGCTGACGACGGGCTCGCCGGTCAGGCCGACGTTGACGACCTCGTACGCCCCCGGCTCGCGCTGGAAGCGCTCGCTGCGCAGATGGGCGGTCGCGTGCCCGGTCTCCCAGTCGGCGAAGGTGTCGTAGACGGCGTGGTGAATGATTCCCTTCATGACAATATACTGTCATTTCGACAGCATGTTGTCAATAGAGAACCGTGGGAGGATAGGCGCCATGGCACAGATCGTCGGCGGAGGACGGCCGGTCAACGACGCCGAACGGCGCGTGATCTCCTACTTGCGCGACCACGCCCCCGCCGACTGGCTGCTGCTGCACAACGTCGAGGTCCCACGCGGCGACGACGTCTTCGAGGTCGACCTGCTCGTGCTGACCGCCCACTCGCTCGTGGTCGTCGACGTCAAGGGCACCCGCGGCCGCATCGAGGTGTCCGGCACCCGCTGGTACCCGCCGCGCAGGGAGGCGTTCGGCTCTCCGGTGACCAAGCTGCGGGGCACGGCCAAGGCGCTCAAGGGCCTGCTGGTGTCCAGGGCCACCCAGCTCGAACGCGTCTACGTCGACAGCCTGGTCGTGCTCACCTCGCCCGACGCCGAGCTGGTCGACCAGGCCGGCCGCGACGCCCCCCACGTCACCGACCTGCCCGGTCTGGTGGCCACGCTGGGCGACGTCTCGCGGGTCAGGCGGGGGTGCAGCCCCGACGTGCGGCCCTATCTGACGGCGGTGCTCGACGCGCTCAACCACACCGTGCGCCGCAGCACCGCGCCGCCCAGGTTCGGCAACTGGGAGGTCGAGGAGCAGCTCGGCGGCGACGCCAAGGTCACCGAATACCGCGCGTTCAACGCCACGCTGCCGGGCAGCGAGACCGTGCTGCTGCGGGTCTACCAGGCCGACCCGCTGGCCGACCACGAGGCGCGGGCCGCCGAGCGCCAGCGCATCGCCAACGCCTACCAGTCGCTCGCCCGCATCCCGCCTCATCCGTGCGTCGTGCGCTCGCGCGACTTCTTCGCCATCGACGACGAGAGCCGGTTCGTGCTGGTGCTCGACGACGTCCACGGGGAGGCGCTGCACCTGTCGCTGGGCAAGGGCGCCAGGCTGGGCGTGATCCAGGACCTGCTGCGCGGGCTCGCGCACGCGCACGCCAACGGCGTCGTCCACCGGGCGCTCACCCCCGGGTGCGTGCTGGTCACCGACGACGGGCACGCGGTGCTGACCGGTTTCGACTACGCCAAGCCGGGGCCGCGCAACTACACGGTCGCCCACGAGCTGGGCAACGTGCTCGACGCCCATTACGTGGCGCCCGAGTGCCAGGAGCGTCCCGACCGGATGACCACCGCGTCCGACGTCTACGCGGCGGGGGCCATCGCCTACCAGCTGCTCACCGGGCAGCTCCCGACCAGCGCCGACGCCCACGGTCCCGACGTCCCCGACGTGGTGCGCCGGATGCTCGACCACGCCCCGGCCAAGCGGCCGAGCGCCGCCGAGGCGCTCGACGAGCTGCAGGGCGTGCCGTTGCAGCAGTCGCGGCTGCGGCGCCTGGTCCGCCGCCTGGTCTCCGGCCCGTGACGTCTCCCTCAGGCCGGCAGGCTGCGGCGCAGGGCGCTGGCGTGCCTGAGGTAGTCGAGGGCCAGGCCGGTGCGCCCGGCCGAGCGGTGCAGCTCGCCGAGTAGCTGGGTGGCCGACGCCTCGCCGCTGCGGTCGCCGAGCTCCTGGAAGACCTCCAGCGAGCGTTCGAGGCCGGTCGAGGCGCGGGTCAGGTCGCCGCGCGCCGCCTGGAGGCCCGCGAGGCTCTGCAGCGCGTACGCCCCGCAGTGGCGGTCGCCGAGCGACTCGAAGATCTCCAGGGCATGCCGGTGGAACGACATCGCCTGGTGCAGCCGGCCCATCTGGAGGCACACGCAGCCCTCGCGGTGGGCGTCCCCGAGCTCCTGGGCCAGCCGCATGGCCTCGGCGAGCGACTCCGCCGCCCGGACGAGGTCGCCCGAGGTCAGGCAGGCCCGGCCGATGGCCTGCCGGGCGAACGCCTCGCCGTGCCTGTCCTCCGAGGCCACGAACATGGCCAGCGCCCGGCGCAGGTGCCCGAGCGACTGGAGGTGCCGGCCGCGGAACTGGCTCACGGCGCCGAGCCCGCAGACCGAGGTCGCTTCGGCCCTGACGTCTCCTATTTCGTGAAATATCTGGCGGGAGAGGGTGAAGCCCTCGGCGGACTCCTCGTACCGGTCCTGGTAGAGGCTGACCTGGGCCAGGCCCCTGAGCATGGCGGCCTCGCCGTACCGGTCGCCGGCGGCGCGGGCGGCGGCCAGGGCGGCGGTGTGCGTACGGCGCCAGGTGCCGAGGTGGCAGTGCAGGTCGAGGTAGGGCACCATGGCGGCGGCCAGGCCCCAGGCCGACTCGGCCAGCCCCAGTTCGGCCGCCAGGTCCACGGCTCCGGCCAGCGCCTCGTGCTCCGACTCGAACCAGGTGATCGGGTCGGCGGTGAGCCGGTCGAGCGTGCGCGCGGGCAGCCGCCACCTGGCCGCCCTGGCCGCGGTGAGGCTGAAGACGGTGGTGGGCAGGCCGGCCATGGCGTGCTCGGTGGTGGCCGTCCAGGCCGCCAGCACCCGGGCCAGCGCGCCGCGGTCGGGGCCGCGTTCGCGGGCGTGCCTGCCGACGAGGTCGGGCACGCGGTAGCGCGGCTGGCCCACGTCGTCGGTGCCGACCGGGTCCAGCAGGTGGGCGTCCACGAGCAGGTCGGTGACGTCGTGCGCGCCGTGCCGGCCGAGGACCGCGTCCACCACCCAGCCCGGCTGCGCCCCGGCGGCGGGCCCGAGGACGCCGAGCGTGCTCAGGGTACGGGCGGCCTCCGCCGGCAGCCTGCGGTACCCGGCGTCGAGACAGGCCCGCACCTCCTTCAGCTCGGCCAGCCAGTCCTCCGCAAGCCGCTCGCGCAGCACCGACAGCGACCAGCCGGGCCGGCCGGCCAACCGGGCTCCGGCGGCCCTGACCGCCAGGGGCGACCCGCCGCAGAGCGTGACGACGGCCAGGGCGTCGACCGGTTCGCGGGCCACCCGCCCGGCTCCGGCGATACCGCCGAGCAGCGCCAGCGACTCCTCCGGCGACAGCTCGCCGAGCTCGACGCGCAGCGCGCCGGGCAGCTCGGTGATCCGCCGTCTGCTGGTCACGATCACGGCGCTGTCGTTGCCGGGGAGCAGCGGGCGTACCTGGGCGGCGTCGCGGGCGTCGTCCAGCAGGACCAGCATCGGGCGTTCGGCCAGCAGCGACCGCAGCAGCGCCGACCGCTCGCCGGGCGTCGGCGGCGCGCCGGTCACGCCGAGCGCCCGCAGCGCCTCGGCCAGCAGCTCGCCCGGCGCCCGGCCGCCCAGCTCCAGGTAGAGCTGCCCGGCGGGGAAGGCCGGGCGCAGGCGGTGGGCGGCGTGCACGGCCAGGGCCGACTTCCCCACGCCGGGCGGGCCCGAGATCACCGCGACCGAGAACGTCCCGCCCAGCGCGGCCAGGGGGGCGGCCCGGCCGATGAAGTCCGGCAGATCGGGCGGTAGCTGCCGGGGCACGGCCGGCGCCGCCCGGCCCTCGTCGGCCAGGATCAGCTCGTACGCCCCGCGCAGCTCGGCCCCCGGCTCGACGCCGAGCTCGTCCACGAGCTGGTCGCGGACCGCCGCGTACGTGCGCAGCGCCTCTGCCTTGCGGCCCCCGCGGTGCAGGGCGAGCAGCAGCCGGCCCCAGAGGTCCTCCCGGTAGGGATGCTCGACCAGCAGGCCGCGCAGCTCGTCGGCGGCGCCGTCGTGGTCGCCGGCCTTCAGGCGCCGCTCGATCAGCGACTCGGCGGCCCGCAGCCGCAGCCGGTGGAGGTGCTCGATCCGGCGGTCCCAGACCGGGCTGCCCGGCAGGTCGCTCAGCGGCGCGCCGCGCCAGAGCGCGAGGGCCTCACTGTACTCGCCGCGGCGCGCCAGCTCCTCGAACAGGCGCAGGTCGAGCGCGCCGTCGGCGACGTCGATCGTGTAGCCGGCCCCGGCGGCGCGCAGGCCGACCGGGCCGAGCTGGGACCGCAGCGAGCTGACGTAGGTGCGCACGTTGGCCAGCGCCGAACGCGGCGGGCGCCCCGGCCAGAGCACCTCGGCGAGCCGGTCGGCGCCGACCACCTGCCCCGCCTCCAGCAGCAACGTGGCCAGCAGCATGCGGGGTTTGCCGCCGGAGATCCGTAGGGGGCGGCCGGCGGAGCGGATCTCCAGCGGGCCGAGGACGTGGAAGGTGACCGTCATGACAGCATCAGCCCCTTTACGGGAGACCTGACAGCTCTTTGTATCGGTTCTGGATGATTCTTGTGCGGCCAATGCGGACTCTGGTGTCACAGATCCCACTGGAAAGGATCACCCCATGAAGCTCAGCCGATCAATGGTCGCCGGCCTCGCATTGTTACTCGGCCTCGGCACGACGACCCCCGCCTTCGCCGACCCGGAACCGGAGTCCGCGCAGGCGCAGCTCCTCGCGACGAACTTCCAGATGCCGTTCCCCTGCGGCCAGACCTGGACCGGCAACTCCAGCGCGAGCAGCGCCCACCAGTCGTGGGAGATCGACTTCAACAGGGGCAGCACCGCCGACGCCGACCTCGGCGACCCGGTCGTGGCCGCCGCCTCGGGAACGGTGGTGATCTCGGCGCACCAGGGCTCGACCAACGGCTACGGCAACCTCGTCAAGATCGACCACGGCGGCGGCTGGTCCACCTACTACGCCCACCTGAACACCCGGCTGGTCAGCGCCGGCCAGTCCGTCTCGCAGGGCCAGCAGATCGGCACGGTCGGCAACACCAGCAAGCCGGGCAACAACATCAGCCCCCATCTGCACTACGAGGTGCGCCTGGGCACCAGCTACCCGTCGAACATCCAGAAGGCCGTCTTCAACGGCGTCACCTTCGGCTATCCGGTCCAGACGCTGAGCTCGAGGAACTGCGGCGGGTCCAGCAACCCGTACACGCCGCAGGAGGCCTGCGGCGCCGGTTACGACGTGATCGACTCGGCCGGGCTCGGCACCGACGGGACCGTCTACCTGCTCTACAACAACTCCAACGGCAACAACTGCGTGGTCACCATGAAGGCGAAGTCGCTCGGCACGGCGACCGCGACGACCGCCTACCTGGAGGTGCAGGGCAGTACGAGAAAGACGGACTCCGGCAATTACGGCTACTACGCCGGTCCGGTCTACGCCGCCGCCGCGAACACGTGCGTCAAGTGGGGCGGCAAGGCCGGCGCCTCGGCCTACGACAGCCCGTTCGAGCACTGCGGCTGAGGCGGCTCAGGCAGGCGTGATCGTGTCGAGGACGTCGATCACGTACAGCATGGGCCTGTCCCCCGGGGACCCCACGGCCAGGCGGCTGCCGACCTGGCTGCCGACCAGCGCCTCCAGCCAGTCGGGCGGCACCGAGCCGGGCCTGAGCGTGAAGGCGCTGGGACCGCCCTTCCGGTAGGACGAGTCCACCACCGAGCGGGTTGGCCAGGACGCGGCCACGTACTGGACGACCACCTTGGAACCCGCCGTGACGTCCCGCCCCGAACCGTCGATGAGGGTCCGGGGCGGGGAATCCGGCCGCAGGTCGGACGGGATCGCCGGCAGGGCCCGCCCGACGAGCCGCGCGTCGGGCGGGTAGCCGCCGAGGATGTCGAAGACCACCACCAGCGTGTCGGCCGGCGAGACGCCGGTCAGCGGCACGTTCGGGCCCAGGGCCTCGGAGGCCGGGCTGACCAGCATCACCCGGCTGCCGGCCGGCCTGCCGATGAGCGAGGCCCGCCAGGTCTCGGAGACCTGCCTGCCGTCGAAGACGACCGTGGTGGGCTGGTTGCCGTCGTAGGTGCTGAGATACGGCTTGTTTCCTGACCATCGCCGGATGTCCACGTCGGCGAGCACGACGTCCCCCGGGACCGTACGCCGGCCGTTGCCCATGGAGAGCACCGTGATCCGCGGCGTGCGCCCCGGCTTCCCCCGAGGTATGGCGACGACGGGCTTGCTGCCGAACGCGCCCGTCACGACGGGCTGCGAGCCGTCCTCGGCGACGCCACACGAGGTGGCCAGCATGAGTACGGCAGGCCAGAGCAGGCGCACGATTTCCCCCAAGATGCCAGATCCGAAGGGGTTACTTGCCGCAATAGCCAAAAGGAAAGCTGCGGGTCTCGCCATCTCACGACAAAGGGCGCGGGAGACTGGACCGCGTGAGCAAGCCCAACCTGGCCCGCAGGGTCGCAGAAGCAGCCGAGATCGCGTTGACCAACCGCCACTACGTGACGTTCATCGACGTCGTGACGGGGTTGCGCTGGCTGCGGTCCCGGCACGTGGACCTCTGGCGGCAGGGCCGCGCCGGCACGCTGGCCGAGCTGGCCGCGGTCGACGAGGAGCGGTTGCTCGTCACGGCCGGGCTGCTGCGGGAATGGGCGCTGGCCAAGGGGCTCAGGCCGGTCGAGACGCCGTACGTGGCCGGCACCCGCGACCGGCGCGACCTGCGCTTCACCTCCGGCCACGGGCAGGACGCCTTCCGCGTCCACTGGCTCTCGCCCGATCTGAGCGAGGCCCGGGTGCGGCGGCTCACCGAGCGGCAGAGCAAGGCCCCCGACCTGGTGGCCGTGGCCTCCGAGGACCCGTGGACGTGCGCGTCCTGCGGCGACACCGGGCCGTACCTGATCATGGAGGACGACCGGCCCCACTGCCTGAGCTGTGCCGACCTGGATCACCTGGTGTTCCTGCCGGCGGGGAACGCGGCGCTCAGCCGGCGGGCCAAGCAGGAGAGCGGGCTGTCGGCGGTGGTCGTCCGGTACAACCGGCGGCGCAAGGTCTACCAGCGCCAGGGCGTCCTGGTCGAGGAGGGCGCGCTGGCCGCGGCCGAGGAGCGCTGCCTGGCCGACGAGGAGGCGCGGCTGCGCCGCCGCGAGCGCGACCAGGTGCGCAGGGCCGAGCAGGACGTCGCCTTCCAGGCGGCGATGGCGGCCGAGATCGCCCGGCTGTTCCCGGGCTGCCCGGCCGAGCGGGCCCGCGAGATCGCCGAGCACGCCGGCCGGCGCGGCAGCGGCCGGGTGGGCAGGACGGCGGCGGCCAGGGCGCTCGACGAGAACGCCATCACGCTGGCGGTGATCGCGTCGGTCCGGCATCTCGACACCGACTACGACCGCCTGCTCATGTCCGGCGTCCCCCGGATGGAGGCCCGGGACCGGATCAGGGACGCCATCGAGGCCCGGCTCACGGAGTTCCGGCGACCGCCCCGATGACCGCGCGGGCCCGCCTTCGGTACCGTCCATACATGGACGACTGGCACACCGTACGTGCGGAACTGCGGGCCTTCGCGCTGGGGCTGCCCGAGACCCACGAGGACCATCCGTGGGGCGAGACGGTCATCAAGGTCAACAAGAAGGTCTTCCTGTTCCTCGGCCTGGAGGAGCAGACGGAGAAGTGGGCCCCGACGTTCGGCGTGAAGCTGCTGTCGGAGGCGCACGGCCACGCGCTGACCGTCGAGGGCGCGGCCCCCAGCGGGTACGGCCTGGGCAAGGCCGGCTGGGTGACCGTGCCGTTCCTGTCGGCGCTGCCCGAGACCGACGTGCTGCTCGACTGGGTCGAGGAGAGCTACCGGACCATCGCCCCGAAGCGGGCGGTCAAGCTACTGGACGGCCAGCCGTAGCGCGAAGGCGACCAGCAGCACGCCGGTCACCCGCTCGACCCTGGCCCGCACCCGTGGCCTGCGCAGCAGCGCGCTCACCCGGTCGATGATCACGTTGTAGAGGCTGAACCAGAGCACGTAGAGCACGGCGATGATCCCCGACAGCAGCAGGGCCCGTCCCAGGGTGTCGCCGTGGCCGGGCAGGAACTGCGGCAGCCAGGTCACGAAGAGCAGCAGCACCTTGGGGTTGAGCAGGTTCGACAGCAGCCCTCTGCGCACGTGCACGAGCGGCGAGCCGGTCGGGGGCGCGGCGGCCTCCACGACCTTGGCCCGGTTCCGGCTCGACAGCAGGGCGTGCACCCCGAGCCAGAGCAGATAGCAGATGCCGAGGGCGCGCACCACGGTGAAGGCGGTGGGCGAGGCGACCAGCAGCGCCGACAGGCCGACCGCGGCGGCGCCGGCGTGCACGGACAGGCCCAGCAGGCCGCCGAGCATGGTCAGCAGGCCGGCCACGCGGCCGTGGGCGAGGGAGTTGCGCATGATCAGCGCGGCGTCGGGGCCGGGGATCATGATCATGATGAGCGTCGTGACCGCGAAGGTCAGCAGCATGGCGGGGGTCTCCCGGAGCCGGGGGCGCGCTCCGCCCGACCCGCCGGATGTGCGGAGGTCGCACGGTCACGCGGGCGAACATCGTCAGTGCCTTGTGGGCACCGGCCATGATATCGGGATCAGTTTGCCGAAACATGCCAGGGAAGGTGATAAGGGACCTCTGTGACGAAAGCCACCGTGAGGTCCCTGGCCCATTTGGCGAAGCCCCCTGCAACCTCTATTCGGCGAAGGCCGCCAGCGCGATGCCGAGGCCGCGTTCGTTCTGGCCCTGGGCCTTGGCGTCGGTGGAGTTGAGCGAGTAGACCACGACGCGGCTCAGGTCCTGGGTGGCGCCGATGCCGGTGGAGCTGCCGTAGCGGGCGCCGGTCTTGCCGTACGCGACGATGCCGCCGGGCAGCGTCAGCTCGGTCAGGCCCGAGGTGTAGTGGGCCGGCTCGTCGTCGGTGCCGAACATGGTCACCTTCGGCACGGTGAACATCAGCTTCAACTGCTCGGCGGGCACGAGTTCGCCGCCGAACAGCCCCTTGGTGAACCTCTCCAGGTCGGCGGCGGTGGCGATGAGGTCGCCCGAGGCCCAGGTGGAGGTGACCTCCATCTCGGTGACGTCCACGACGTACGCGGACCCGTAGGGGAAGGAGTCGGGGAAGCCCTTGGGGACGACCTGGTAGCCCCGGTTGTGCCGGCCGTGGATCTTGACGGACCGGCCGGGGAAGTAGCTCTGGTTCATACCGAGCGGGCGCAGGATCCGGGCGCCGACCTCCCGCTCGTACGACCTGCCGGTGACCTTCTCGATCACCAGGCCCTCGACGAAGGTGTTGATGTTGAGGTAGTGCTGCTCGGTCCCGGGGGTGAACTCGATCGGGTTGAGCACGGCCTGGCGAACGTACTCCCGCGGGGTGATCGTCTTGAGGCGGTCGGCGTAGACCCGCTCGAAGCCGCCCTCCGACTTCGGCGCGGGCAGGCCGCTGGTGTGGTTGAGCACGTGAGCCAGCTTGACCGGCGGGTAGTCGGCGGGCAGCAGCCCCGGCAGGTAGTCCTGGACCGTGCGGTCGAGGGAGACCTTGCCCTCGGCCACCAGCTGGAGCACGACCGCCGTGGTCAGCACCTTGGTCACGCTGCCCGCCCGGAACCTGGCCCCCTCCCTGGCCGGGTGCTTCCCGCGCAGATCGGTCACGCCCGAGACGCCGTGCCAGGAGCCGGCCGAGCCGCTGATCCTGACCTCGGCCGCGGTGGCGTCGGCCGCGGGCAGCCCGGCGATGCTCTTGCGCAGCGCGGTCTCGTTGATCGGCGGCACCTGGACGGCGGCGGCGCTGTGGGAGCCCACCTGCGCATGGGCGAGGGCGGGGGCGCTGACGGACAGGGCGGACAGGGCGGACAGGGCGAGGACGGCGGCGGCGAGACGGGTGCGCTTCATGGGGATCTCTCCAGGTCACATCGGCTTTCGATGGGACAATCCTGGCCAGAGACCCCCAGGCGGCGGATCGCCGACGACGGCGATCTTCCGGCTCGCTCTCAGGAGGGAGGGGGCTCGCCCGATCAGGTGACCGCGAGCCGCCGGGCGTACCGTTCGTCCCGCCACAGCTCCTTGTCCAGCACCTCCAGCAGCGTGGCGGCCGCGTCGTGGACGTCGGTGTAGCCGACGTAGAGCGGCGCGAAGCCGAACCTCAGGACGTCCGGCGCGCGGAAGTCGCCGTGCACCCCCCGGTCGATGAGGGCCCGCATGACCGGGTAGCCGTCCGGGTGGTGGAAGCAGACCTGGCTGCCGCGCGCGTCCGGCTCGGCGGGCGAGACCAGCTTGAGCGCGTCGCCGACCAGGTCGACGAAGAGCGAGGTCAGGGCGACGCTCTTGGCCCGCAGCTGCGCCATCGGCACCCGCTCCCAGATGTCCAGCGCCGCCTCCAGCGCGGCAAACGACACCACGTGCGGCGTGCTCACCGCGAAGCGCCGGATGCCCTCGGCCGGGCGGTAGCCGGTCTCGAAGGCGAACGGCTCGGCGTGGCCGTGCCAGCCGGACAGCACGTTCTCGGCGGTGGCGTGGTGGCGCGGGTTGACGTAGAGGAAGGCGGGCGCGCCGGGTCCGGCGTTGAGGTACTTGTACGTGCACCCGACCGCGAAGTCGGCCTGCGACACGTCCACCTCCATGGCGCCCACGCTGTGGCACACGTCCCAGACCATGAGCGCCCCGGCCGCCTGGACCTGGGCGGTCACCGAGGGCACGTGCCGCCGGGCGCCGGTGCGGTAGTCCACCTCCGACAGCAGCACCACGGCCGCGTCGCCGAACCGGCCCTCGGCGTGGTCGCGCACCTCGTAGTCGCCGAGCAGCCGGGCCAGACCCTGGGCGATGTAGTGGTCGGTGGGGAAGTTCCGCGGGTCGGAGACGATCACCTTGCGGCCGGGGCGCAGCCGTACGGCGGCGGCCAGCGCCTGGTAGGCGGCGATCGTGGTGGTGTTGCCCACGACGACCTGGCCGGGGCCGGCCCCGATCAGCGGCGCGAGCCGGTCGCCGGCGGTCAGGGGCTGGTCGTACCAGCCGGCCGCGTTCCAGCCGCCGACCAGCCGGCCGCCCCACTCGTCCTCGACCGTGCGGCGCACCCGTTCCGCGGCGCGGCGGGGCATCGCGCCGAGCGAGTTGCCCACGAGGTAGACGACCCCCTCGGGCAGGACGAACTCGTCCTTGAACGACCGCAGCGGATCGTCGGCGTCGAGGGCGAGGCAGGCATCGCGGTCCAGCACCGGTCGTGCTCCTTACGAGGGGGAGATGGTGGCGATTATCCGGTTTACACCATTTTGGTACTCGCGGACGTACCAGTTCTGCACCGGATTGTGGGCCGAGTCCAGGCGGAGCGGCCCCCGTGGGCCGTCCAGGTCTCCCACACCCGCCAGCGCCCTCGTCAGGTCGCCGCCCGCGGCCGCCGCCCGGTCGATCAGCCGCATCGCGTCCCAGCTCTGCAGCGCGACCGCGGACGGGTTCCGCCCGGTACGCGCCCGCCACCCCGCCACGAACGCGGCGTTGTCCGGGTTCTGCAGCGCGGGCGACCAGAGCCCGACGCTGACCATGCCCTCGGCGTCCCGGCCGACCGCGCGCAGGACGTCCTCGTCGGCCAGGTTCTGGCAGGCCAGCAGCTTGATCCTGGCATCGTAACCGAACCGCTTGAACGCCTTGACGAACGCGACCGCCTCCCCACCCGCGTAGAAGGCGTACAGAAGCCGCGCCTCGCGCGGTATGCGCGCCAGGTACGGCTCCAGGTCGGCCTGCCCCCCGAACGGCGTCAGGATGCGCTTGAGCGGCCCGGCGCCGTATCCCTCGGCGAAGCCGGTCAGGGTCTCGGTGCCCGCGGAGTAGTCGGAGGCCATGAGCACCACGTCCTGGCCGGCGTAGTGCTCGGCGGCGTACCGGCCGGCCGCGTAGCCGTGGGCGCGGTTGGTGTAGGACACCCGGAAGACGCCGGGCCCGCCGAGCTGGTCGGCGCCCGCGTTCGCGATCACCACCGGGGTGCCGGCCGCCTCCTTGACCACCGAGACGGCGACCGGCGAGGCGAGCAGGCCGGTGAGCACGTCGGCCCCGCCGTCGATCAGCTTCCTGGCCTGCTCCGCGCCGATCTCCGGGCTGCTGGCGTCGTCGGCCACGACCAGCCGGGCCGGCCGGCCGCCGAGCAGGCCATGGTGGTCGTCCAGGTAGAGCCGCATGGCGGTCTCCATGTCGTCGCCGAGGGTGGCGTACACGCCGGTCTGCGAGATGATCGCGCCGACCCGTACGGGCTCGTCCTCGGCGGCGAGGGGCACCGAGCCGCCGCATCCGGCGACCATCAGCGCGACCAGCCCCAGCACGGCAACGCGCATGGGAGCCCCCTTCAGCCCTCACCTGACGCCCCGGGCACCTGCGGCGCGCGGACGTCGGTGGCCATCTAGCCCTTGTAGCCCTTGCCGGGGTGCAGCGCGCCGCACCGGTCACACGTGCGGGCCTTCTCGTCGCCGTAGAACGCCTCGAAGACCGGCGGCAGGTCCTTGACGATGTCGCGCACCTGGAGCTCGACCTCGTGGACCTTGGCGCCGCACTCCCCGCAGTACCACTGGAACCTCTCCAGCTCGCCCTCGGGCCGGATGCGCTCCACCACCAGCCCGACGGACCCGGCCTCCGGGCGCTGCGGCGAGTGCGGCATGCGCGCCGGCAGCAGCCACATCTGCCCCTCGCGGACGTGCACGGTCTCGGGGCCGTTCTCGGTCACCACGTTGACGTGCATGTTGCCGCGCACCTGGTAGAACAGCTCCTCGTACGGATCGACGTGGAAGTCGGTCCTGGAGTTGGGCCCGCCGACCACCATCACGATGAAGTCGTCGGCCCCCTCGAAGACCACCTTGTTGCCGACCGGCGGCTTGAGCAGGTGGGCGTGCTCGTCGATCCACTTGGTGAAGTCAATGGGGGGAATCATGGTCGCTCCTGTGGATGGTAGGCGACGGCCTGCATCTCGATGAGCAGGTGCGGGTGCGGGAGCTGGTGCACCGCCACCGTGGTCCTGGTCGGACCCTCCTCGTCGAAGAATTCGGCGTACACCTCGTTGTAGCCCTTGAAGTCGTTCATGTTTACCAGGTACGTGGTGATCTGTACGAGGTCCGCGAGCGAGCCTCCGGCGGCCATGAGCAGGTCGCCGATGTTCTCGATGACCGCCCGCGTCTGGGCGCGGATGTCCAGGTCGGTGACGCCGAACCGGTCGGCGCGGGCGCCCGCGAAGGTGCCGTCGGGCCTGCGGGAGCTGGTGCCGGAGACGTACAGGAAGTCGCCCGCGCGCTTGACGTGCGGGAACCGTCCCCGGGGCACGGCCTTGCCGGGGACGCGGACGGCCTCGCGGCTCACGGGCCGAACACCGCCCGCACCGATCCGAGGCCCTCGATCCTGGCCTCGAACACGTTCCCGGCCTCGACCGGCACGACCGGGCCGAGCGCGCCGGTCAGGACGACGTCCCCGGCGCGCAGCGGGCGGTCGGTGGCGGCCAGCGCGCCGGCCAGCCAGAGGGCGGCGTTCAGCGGGTTGCCCATGCACGCGGCTCCGGACCCGGTCGAGACCTCCTCGCCGTCGCGGGTCATGGTCATCGCCGCCGCACCGAGGTCGAGCTCGGTCAGCAGCTTCGGCGTGGCGCCCAGGACGTACGCGCCGGAGGAGGCGTTGTCGGCGACCGTGTCGGCGATCGTGATGTCCCAGTCGGCGATGCGCGAGTCGGCGATCTCGATGGCGGGCAGCGCGAACTCCACCGCCCTGATCACGTCCACCAGCGTGACCGGCCCCTCGGTCAGGTCCTTGCCGAACACGAGCGCGACCTCGGCCTCGGCGCGCGGCTGCAGGAACCGCTCCACCCTGATGGGCCGGCCGTCGAGCTCGGCCATGTCGGCGAAGAGCATGCCGTGGTCGGGCTGGTCGATGCCGAACTTCCGCTGCAGCAGCGGGTTGGTGGCGCCGATCTTCCGGCCGACCGGCCGCCGGCCCTCCGCCAGCGCCCGCCGGGTGTTGATGTCCTGCACCGCGTAGGCGTCGGCCACCGTGGTGATGAGATCCCTGAGCGGCGCGCAGGGTTTGCCGGTACGCGCGGCCTCGACGAGCCGCTCGGCGGCCTGCCCCCGGGTGTCGACGGCCAAGGACCATTCGTCATGCATCGGGTTGCTCCAGTTTGATGGTGATCGTGGTGGGCTCGGAGTAGAAGTCGAGCGACTGCGTGCCGCCCTCCCTGCCGATGCCCGACAGCTTCACGCCGCCGAACGGGGTGCGCAGGTCGCGCAGGTACCAGGTGTTGACCCAGACCAGCCCCGCCTCCAGGCGCTGGGCCACGCGATGGGCGCGGTCGAGGTTGGTGGTCCAGAGGGTGGCGGCCAGGCCGTACTCGCTGCTGTTGGCCAGGTCGATCGCCTCGGCCTCGCTGTCGAAGGGAGCCACGTGGCACACGGGACCGAAGATCTCCTCTCGATTGAAACGGGACCACTCCGACAACCCTGTCATTACCGTCGGTTCCACGAAATATCCGGAATCGCGGTGATCGCCGAACGTCGGGACGCCGCCTCCCGTGAGCACCTTGGCCCCCTCCGAGCGGGCCAGGGCGTAGTAGGACAGCACCTTCTCCCGATGCCCGGCCGAGATCATCGGCTGCGGCTCGACCTCCTGGGCGCGGGACGCCAGCCGGCCGCAGAAGTCCTCGAAGATCGGCCGCTCGACGTAGAGCCGCTCGGTGCACAGGCACACCTGGCCGCCGTTGGTGAACACCGACTTCACCGTCCCCTCGACGGCCCGGCCCAGGTCGCAGTCCTCGAAGACCAGGCCGGCGTTCTTTCCGCCCAGCTCGAACGAGATCGGCTTGACCCGGTCGGCGGCCGTCTTCATGATCTGCGTCCCGGTCGCGGTCGAGCCGGTGAACGTCACGCCGTCCACACCCGGGTGCTCGACGAGGAGCTGGCCCGCCGGGCCGTGCCCGAAGATGATGTTGACCACGCCCGGGGGCAGGCCGGCGTCGGCGCAGATCTCGGCGAAGACCGCGGCCGAGCCGGGCGTGTGCTCCGACGGCTTGACGACCACGGTGTTGCCGGCGACGAGGGCGGGCGCCAGCTTCCACGTCATGAGCAGGAACGGCAGGTTCCACGGCACGATCACGGCGACCACGCCGAGCGGCCTGCGCACGGTGTAGCTGAGCACGCCGGCGAGGTGGAAGGCGTCGTCGGGGCGCTGGGAGGCGATCTCGGCGAACGCGCGGAAGTTCGCGATGCCGCGCGGCACGTCGAGCGTGCGGGTCTGGCCGAGCGGCTTGCCGGTGTCGGCGATCTCGGCCGTGACCAGGTCGTCGAAGCGCACCTCGATGCCCTCGGCGAGGCGGCGCAGCCATCCGGCCCGCTCGGCCACCGGCAGCCCCGCCCAGTCGCGCGCCGCCTCCCTGGCCGCGCGCACCGCCCGGTCGACCACCTCCGGGTCGGCCTCGTGCACCTGCCTGATCACCGCGCCCGTCACCGGGTCGTGGACCGGGAACGCATTGCCCGCCGCCACCGGCAGCCCGCCGATGAAATGGGTCAGCACAGCAGCCTCCTCTAGCCTCACTCCCGGTATAGATCGTCGGGCGACGGTCAGACAACAGTCCGGCGGGGGCGGGAACCGCGCGGGCCCGTCATGCCTCGGTGGCGCCGGTGACACTGAGCCACCCCTCAGCCGGACCCCTGGCGGACCTGTCCATACAGACATCTTCCGGTACCCCTCGGCCGCCCGGGATGATGACCGAATGGCGCGCACATGGGAATTGTGGGGAAATATCATTATTGCTGGGGTTTTTGCGCTTCCAGTGGCCCTACTGGCGATCATCCTGCTCGCCCGCCACCGCGCCCGCGCCGGGCATCCGGCGCCGCTGCGCACCTCGCTCGCCGACGTCGGCATCGTCGTCGGGACCGCGCCATGGGTGTGGATGATCCTCACGCCGTCCGCCGGCCGGGCGGGGGTCGGCCTCGTCCCGTTCATGGACCTCGCCGATCTCGCCGGGGCCTCGTGGGAGACGGTGACGGTGCAGGTCGGGGGCAATCTGCTGGTGTTCGCCGCGCTGGGCGCGCTGCTGCCCGTACGGACCGCCGCGATGGCCTCCTACGGCCGTGTTGCGGCCGTCGCGGCGGCCTTTTCGGTCACGGTCGAGTTCCTCCAGTACGCCCTGAGACTGGGCCGGTTCTCCTCCGTGGACGACGTGATCATGAACACCGCGGGCGCGGCGCTCGCCGCCTTGGTTACTCGCCGCTGGTGGGCCCCGCGAATAGCGGCCGGGACCGTTCCACGATAACGGTCTGCGTAAACGTCCTCGAATTCATCACACAGGCACGATCAGCTCAAAAGAAGCTCGGGACCAACCTGTGTATCTGTGCGATCGTGGACAAGACGGGGCAAGTTCTCTGGAGACGCCACAACCTGGTTGGTGACAGAGGGTGATCGAACGTGTCTGAATCCCCGGTACCCCACGAGCCCCCTATTTATCGCCGCATCGCCGACGGCCTCCGCGCCCGGATCCTGTCCGGCGAACTGCGCGACGGGGACCGCCTACCGGGCGAGAACGCGCTCATGGCCGACTACGCAATCGCACGAGCCACCGCCAGGCAGGCGCTTGCCGTACTGATCAACGAAGGGCTGGCGGTGCCCAAACGAGGTTCGGGGGTCTACGTGCGCCTGTTCAAACCGATCCGCAGACACGGCTCACGCCGCCTGTCACGAGAGCAGTGGGGTCAGGGGCGTGCCATCTGGGACGCCGACACCCGGGGCCGCCCCTTCACCGTGGACCAGGTGGAGGTGGTGCTGGAGCGCGCCCCGGAGGAGGTGGCGGACGTCCTGGACAGCGGCGAGGTATGGGTGCGTCGGCGCCGCTACTCCGTGGACGGCCGGCCCGTGCAACTGGCGACCTCCTCCTTCCCCGCCCGCCTGGTCCAGGGCAGCGCCATCACCCTGCCCGACACCGGGCCGGGCGGCGTCTACGCCAGGCTCGGCGACCTGGGCCTGCCCCCGGCCCACTTCACCGAGGAGGTGCGGGCCCGCATGCCCGGCCCCCGCGAGACCGGGCTGCTCGACCTGCCCGGCGGCACCCCCGTCATCGTCATCGCCCGCACCGCGTACACGGCGGGCGGCAGGCCCGTCGAGCTCAACGAGATGGTCCTGGACTCGGCGGCGTACGTACTCCAGTACGACTTCGATGCCTAGTTCAACCCGATCTGTCAAGCGATAGGTTGACCTGTCCGTCACGATCATTGATTTCTCTAGAGAGGTCCCTCATCTTCTAAGGAGATGGAACCGTTCAGGAGATGGAACCTTCGCCTGGGGCCCGGGAGAGGTGCGCGGATGTCCGTTGACCGGCATCTTGCCGAGATCGCCCGGGAGTACCCCAGGTGGACCATCTGGCGGAGCGACGCGGGCCGCTGGTGGGCCACGCGGCACCATCCGCTCGACGCGGCGCAGCGCGAGGCCGGATGTGCGATGACCATCGACGCGGACGACCCGGACGGCCTGCGCGGCCAGCTCCGGGACCAGGAGGAACGGACCGGCCGGCAACCCCGCTGGTGGGCCGGCCCCGCTCCTCCCTGACGCGGGCCGTGGAGCGTTCCGCGGCTCGCACGCGAGCAGCCCGGTGCCGGGTCCAGCGTCTCGGCGGCCCCGGCACCGGGCCCCCAACGGGGCCACGAACGCGGAAGTCTCCGACCCTATCGGGGGCGGGGGCTTCCGCTCCCCGCCCCTTCACCCTCTAGGTGTGGTACTCGCCCAGCCGCAGGATGTGCACGTCGGTGTCGTCGGAGACGCTCTCCCTCGGCCTCTCCTCGTCCTCCTCGACGATGACCCGCACGTCGTCCTGCACGGGATGCTGCACGGGATGCTGCGGGGCCGGCGCCGCCTCGATGGCGGGCTCCGGCGCGGGCGCCGGGACGGCCACCGGCTGCTGAGCGGCCACCGGCGCGGGCGGCAGCGCCGACTCCGGCACGAGCTGCCCGGCCGCCGCCTCGGTGCGCATGAGGTCGCCGAGCACCGAGCCGATCTCGGTCAGCCGCCGCACGACCTCGGTGTGGGTGTTGGTCAGGTACTCCACCCGGCGCCCGGCGTGCTCGTCGAGCGAGGCCGTGCGCTGCCGCGCCGCCGCCAGCATCGACTCGGCCTCCGCGTGCGCCCCCGCCACCAGCTGCTCGGCCTGCGCGTGGGCGGCCGCCATCATGCGCTCCGCCTCGGCCTGCGCCCCGCCGACCACCCGCTCGGCCTCGGCGTGCGCGTCGCGCAGCAGGCCCTCGGCCTCGCTGCGGGCCGATCCGAGCTGCTCCTCGGCGTCCGCGCCCGCCTGGGCCAGCATGCGCTCGGCCGCCTGCGTGGCCTCGGCCACCCGCCGCTCGGCCTCCGCCTGCGCCGAGGTCAGCATCTTGTCGGACGTCTCGCGCGACGTCGTCACCAGCCGCTCGGCCTCGGCCCTGGCGCTCTCCCGCACGGCGGTCGCCTCGGCCTCCGCGTCGGCGCGCTTGGCCGCGGCCTCCTCCTCGCCCAGCTTCAGGATCTGCGCGAGCCTCGGGCTGAGGTCCTCATAGCTCTGGGGCGCCTCGACCATCCGCCGCCTGGCCTCCGCCAGCTCGACCCGGCCCTGCTCCGCCTGGTCGATCGCCCGCGCCAGCCGCTCTTCCAGATCCCGGATCTGGTTCCGGGTACGGATCATGTAGTCGTGCACCTGACGGCGGTTGTAGCCGCGCATCACGACTTCGAAGGTGTCCTCTTGCATCAGATCGGGAATGCTCTCGTGCTGGTTTGTCATGGGGGTTACCTAAGGGTTTGCGTGAGGCGGGGGAAAACTGCGAGTTGTGAGGGTCTGACGACGAGACGTCAGGAAACGACTTTCCTGCCATCTGCCCACGTCCGCAACCGGAACGCCACACCTGAGGCGGGAATTACGATTGGACGAATGTACATAGCAGCGTTGGACGACGGGGCAGTGCCGGACATCCACCCGGAGGCGTACATCGCGCCCGGCGCCGTCGTGGTCGGGAGTGTGCGGGTGGGCCGGGCGTCCAGCATCTGGTACGGCTCCGTTCTCCGCGGGGACGACGAGCGGATCGAGATCGGCGAGGAGTGCAACGTACAGGATCTGTGCTGCCTGCACGCCGACGCGGGCCAGCCCGCGATCCTGGAGGACCGCGTCAGCCTGGGCCACAAGGCCATGGTCCACGGCGCGCACGTCGAGACCGGCGCGCTGGTCGGCATCGGCGCGATCGTGCTCGGCGGCGCCCGGGTGGGCACGGGCACTCTGGTCGCCGCGGGAGCGCTGGTGGGGCCGGGCAAGAAGATCCCGTCCGGGGTGCTGGTCGCCGGTGTGCCCGGCAGGATCGTGCGCGAGCTCACCGACGACGACCGGGCCTCCTTCGCCCGCACGCCGGACAACTACATGGCCAAGGCGGTCAGGCACCGGCAGGCGTCAGCAGTTTGATCAGGACCTGGTCCGACACCGAGGCGGTGTTGAGCGGGTCGGCGTACTCGGGCAGCTCGGGGCGCAGGAAGCGGACGAAGTCGACGGTCAGCTTGAGGTCGGGGACCCCCTTGATCTGCTTGGCGTTGGCCTTGGCGGCGTCCTTCTTGAGCGCGCCGTAGCTGTCCCAGTCGGTGTAGGCGGTGACACCCCATTGCAGCACCTCGGGGAGGTTCGAGGGCCAGCGTCTGGCGACCTTCCAGGCGCCGCCGTCCTCCTTGTAGAGCGCGACGGCGACCCGGCCCAGCCTGGCCAGGACGAGGTCCACCCAGCCGCTCTTGACCGCCAGCTCCAGCGGCTTGGAGCCGCCGTCCTGGGTGAACTTGGCCTCGACCTGCCCGGCCGCGTCGGCGGTGCCGGTGGTGACGGACATCCACGCGGGCTTGTCGTACGTGCCGGGCTGGCGGGCCATGAGCCCTCCGAGCGAGAACTTGCGCGCGGGCCTGCCGCCCTTCTTGCCGGCGACCTTGACCCGGGCGTGCATGACGATGTCCCCGGCCAGCTCCTGGTAGACGAAGGGGCCGCGGAAGCCGTCGTACCAGGTGGAGGTCTTCGGCTCCAGGTACAGGGCGCCCTTGGCGGTCTTGTTCACGTCGAGCTTGGCGATCCTGTCGACGTCCTTCTCGGTGTCGCTCAGCTTGCTCCACACGGCCAGCTCCGCGGCGTCGGCGAACTCGCTGGAGGCCGATCCGACCTCGCCGCCGGGCGTGGGCGCCTTGGCGTTCTGGACGGTGAGCACGCCGGGACCGGTGGGAGTGGGCGGCGCCGCGGCTGTCCCGCAGCCGCTCACCACACCCGCCACTGCCAACATCCCTGCCACCTTTGCCCTCATAGCGGACATTCTGCCGTGAAATGCCGACGGGTCGCGTCGGGCGGCCCAGTACGATGACGGCCGTGCGCCCCTGGGATGCGTTCACCTCGGCAGAGGCGGAGGTCCGCGCGATGGTCGCGGACCCGCGCTGGCAGGGCCTGTCCGTGCCCGACCGCGCGCACGTCCTGGCGGCCAGGGTCCTGGTGACCCAGGACGGCGACCGCTGGCTCTACGGCGCGTACGCGCGCTGGCACCTGCACGACCCCGGCGACGGCCGCTGGCACCCCGCGCCGCCGCCCAGGGGCGAACGGGCGCGCAAGGTGGGGCACGCCACGGCCGCGCTGCCGGACCAGGTGGTGCCCACCGGGCCCGACTTCGCCGCCGAGCCCGGCTCGACCCAGGCGTTCATCGGCCCCGACGTGCTTCCGGTGGTGACCGGGCAGATCGCGGAGATGGTCCGCGGCGCCGGGCGCAAGTCGGAGCTGGACTACCCGCTGACCGCCTTCGGGGAGATCTTCGCCGCCGACGTGCCGAGCACGGTCGCCGCCGTCTGGGGGACGATCATGTGGTGCGCGTACGCGCCGGCCTTCGACGGCAACGAGCGTTTGATCACCCTCTTCGGCGAGTACCTGCGCCGCTCGCTGCCCGGCGACGAATGGGTCCGCTGGCTACCCGCGCCGCCCCTGCTCGACCTGGTCACGCTGGTGTCCGAGCGCACCCGCGCCGGCCGTCCGCGGGCCGCGCTGCGGCTGGCCGCGCTGATCGCCGACACCGCCCAGGTGCTGCTGTCCGACATCCGGTTCAGGCCCCGGGCGCTGGCGCTGCTCACGATGGTGGAGCCGGTGCTGCGCCGGCCCGGCCGCGACGACGCCACGGCCGCGCGGGGCGACGACGCCGTGCGCCGGGCCTGGCTCGACCGCTGCCCGCCGCGGCTGGCCCTGTCCCTGCTGCCCGAGACAGATCCCGACGCGTACTTCGCCCACTCGGTGTACGACCTGGTCGAGGCGCTGGGCTTCGTGGCGGACGCGTCCGGGGCGGCGGCGGCGTACCTGGCCGACCTGTCGGACTCCAGGAGGATGTTGCCCGAGCGGCTGAACCACCGGTTGCGGCGGGCGTACGTGGAGTTGGAGCGTGCCGGGCTGACGGGCACGTCGGCGGCCGAGCGCACCGAGCCGGAGGGCTTCGCCGTGCGTCCGGGCGGGGAGCCCGCGCCGCAGGCGGCGGTGGTGACCCCGCCCGACCGGGAGAGCAAGGCGGCCGTGCTGGGCGCCGCGTACGCCACGTGCCTGGCGTGGGGCCGGCTGACCGGCGCCAAGGTGCCGCAGCACGGCCTCGCCGGCCAGAGCGCGCTGGTCCGTGAGCTGATCCACGAACGCGACGACCACCACATCGGTCACCCGTAACGCACTATTACCGTAATTTCACCCTTACTCCGCCTATATCCCTCTATCACTTCAGTCACCGGGCAATTCGCTGAATTGTGATCTCGACTTCGGGAAATGATCCCTGTGGGGCCCCCGTGACGCCGAAAGGAATGACTCCGATGGGCCATGTCGCGGGAAGGTCCCTCGCCGTAACCTCGTAGAGGGTGTGGGCTGCGGAAGGAAGGACGACGCGGTGGGGCACGACGACCTGGACTCTCGGGTCCACGACCGTGTCGCGTTGGACGAGATTGCGCTCTACGCCGAGGTGCTCACGGCCGTGGCTGTCAGCGAGCGGCGGCTGACCTTGGACGAACTCGACGACGCGCTCGGATTGCGGACTTCGGCGAGTCGCTGAAGACCATCGAAAATTACCTGTCCCGGGCTCCTGTGGGGTCCGGGACAGTGGTTCCCGGCTATTACAGGTAACTAGTCAATCGAGGGTGTGCCTCTCCTACGTATGGAGGAGGCGACCCCCTACGACTTGACCAGGCGGGCGATGGCGGCCGACGCCTCCTTCACCTTCGCCTCGGCCTCCGGGCCGCCCGTGTTGATCGCGTCGGCGACGCAGTGGGAGATGTGCTCCTCCAGCAGCCCGAGCGCCACGGCCTGAAGGGCCCGCGTGGCCGCGGAGACCTGGGTGAGCACGTCGATGCAGTAGGCATCGTCGTCGACCATGCGCTGCAGGCCCCTGATCTGGCCCTCGATTCGCCGGAGGCGCGTCAGATATGCCTGCTTGTCTCCGCTGTACCCATGCATGCTTCTACGGTACCCGTAACCCGTATGAGCTAGCGGAGATCTGACAGCAGCTTCTCCCACTGTTCGGCGACTTCCTCGGCCGAATGGCGTACGGCGGTGTCGAGGGCGCCCGCCGCGAGCGAGCGCCGGCGGCGTTCGTCGTCGATGAGCGCGAGCAGCGCGCCCGCGAAGTGCTGCGCCTCGCTCTCGCTCTCGGGCACCAGCACGCCGTTGTAGCCGGTCGCCACGAACTCCCTGGGGCCCCTGGCGCCCTCGAAGGCCACCACCGGCACCCCGCACCCCATGGCCTCCAGCACGGTCATGCCCAGGTCTTCGCTGCGGGAGGGGTTGGCCACGATCGACGCCTTGGCGAACTCCCCCGCCAGGTCGGGCGTGACGCCCATGAAGTAGACGTGGTTGTGCAGGTTGAGCTCGTTCACCAGCGACCGCAGCCGCCGTTCCTCGGGGCCGCCGCCGTAGAGCCGCAGCCGCCAGTCCGGGCGCTTGTCCGCCACGATCGCGAACGCCCTGATCAGCCGGTCGTACGCCTTGACCGACACCCACCGGCCCCCGGCCGCCACGATCCGGTTGTCCATCCGCGAACGCGGCCACGGGCCGCCCGGCAGCGCGTCCGGCACGGAGTGGACGGCGGACCCGTCGCCGAGCAGCCTGCCCCACTCCTCCCGGGCCGACTCCGTGGCCGTCACGACGGCGTCGAGGCGCGGGTAGAGCCGCTGCACCGGCCCGGGGACGGCGGGCCGCCCCCACTCCCTGGCGATCTTGAGGGTTTCACGTGGAGCATGCCGCGCCACCTGGACGCCGATGCCCGGCCTGGTGGTGATCAGCACGTCGGACCTGAGCCCGCGCAGCAGCCGCCAGAGCGCCATCTCGGTGCGCATCTGGCCGCGCGGCAGCAGGTGGCGCACCCCTGGACGGGCGTCGACCAGGCTGCGCATGGCCACCTTGGAGCCGATGGGGAAGAACGGCTTCTCCTTCTGCCGCCTGACGCTGATGACCTCGACCTCGTGCCGCTCGGACAGGGCGGTGGCGAGGTTGAGCGTCGCGCGCACGTCGCCGCGCATCCCGTACGCCGAGGCGAGGACCAGGCTGACCTTCATCCGCCCACCTCGATGCGCAGCTCGTCGTCGGCGGTGTAACAGGGCCGGACGGGCACGCCGTCGATCTCGGCCGAGGGATAGTGCAGCCGTCTTCGTTTGCCGTCGACGTCGTCGAGCCAGGCGCCCAGCCGCAGCGGCGTGGGCACGCCCTCGACCTCCAGCGCGGGCTCCCAGGTGCCGGCCGTGTCGGGGTCGGCCTCGACCACGTTCACCAGCGACACCGCCGCGTGGAAGCGCACCCCCTGGACGGTGGCGTTGGCCGACACCCGTTCCCTGGTCGGCCTGCGGTCGAGGGTCAGCGTGGCCTCGCGGCGCGCGTCGTCGTCCTCCAGCCCGGTGTACGCCAGCAGCCCCGTCACCTCGAACCGGCCCTCCCTGAACCAGATCGCCCGCACCTCGGCCACCGGCGCGGCGTCGGCTATCTTCAGGGCCAGAAACCCGTTCCGCGTCCGGTACGACCGGTAGGCCAGCGTCCGCCGGCACAGCGCGTACGCGTCGAGGTGGTCGAGCGAGAACCCCGGGTCGACGCTGCGCAGCCTGCTGCGGCTGCCCTCGTGCCGCAGGTAGGCGTCCCAGCGGCCGGCGGTCAGCTCCAGCGGCGCCAGCGCGACGGCCAGCGTGGCCTCCCGCGTCCGGCTCCCCGTACGGCCCAGGCGCACGTCGCGCTCGACCCCCGTGGCGCGATGGCGCAGCACGAGCTCGGTGCCGTCACGCAGGGGCTCATCGATGGCGAGTCGCAGGGAGAGCACGTCGGCCAGGGTGACTTCGGCGTCCGTGACCACGACGCGCATCACTAGCCCCCTCCCCGTCGAATAAGGCCATGCGACGTTGAGGTTACCGTGATTTTCCCGTTATGTGGATGGGAGATTTCCATCGAGGGGGCCCGTGACGTGCGGAACTCCTCTACAGAGCCTGTAGAGGAGTCCGACTTTTCGTGGTCAGGAAGCGCCCTTGACCGATTTGATCAACAGCTGCGCGACGTCCACGACTTCCAGCGATTCCTTGGCCTCGCCGTTGTTCTTCTTCTCGTTGATCGCGTCACCGAGCATCACCATGCAGAACGGGCACGCGGTCGAGACGGTGTCGGGGTTCGTGGTGAGCGCCTCGTCGACCCGCTCGGTGTTGATGCGCTTGCCGATGCGCTCCTCCATCCACATGCGCGCGCCGCCCGCGCCGCAGCAGAAGCCGCGGTCCTTGTGGCGGTGCATCTCCTGGGTCTGCACGCCGGGCACCTTCGACATGATGTCGCGGGGCTGGGAGTAGACCTTGTTGTGGCGGCCGAGGAAGCACGGGTCGTGGTAGGTGATCTTCTCCTCGATCGGCGTGACCGGGGTGAGCAGGCCCTCGTCCACCAGCTTCGACAGCAGCTGCGTGTGGTGCACGACCTCGTAGGTGCCGCCGAGCTGCGGGTATTCGTTGGCCAGGGTGTTGAAGCAGTGGGGGCAGGTCGCGACGATCTTCTTGACGCCGGCCTCGTTCAGCGTCTCGATGTTCTGCTGGGCGAGCATGTTGAACAGGTACTCCATGCCCAGGCGGCGGGCCGGGTCACCGGTGCACGCCTCCATCGGGCCGAGCACCGCGAACTTCACGCCCGCGATGTGCAGCAGCTCGGCGACCGCCTTGGTGGTCTTCTTCGCGCGGTCCTCCAGGGCGCCCGCGCAGCCCACCCAGAACAGGTACTCGGCGTCCTCGGGCATCTTCTCCTCGACCAGCTCGACCTCGAAGTCGAGCTCCTCGATCCAGTCGGCCCGCTTCATCTCGGACATGCCCCACGGGTTGCCCTTGTTCTCCAGGTTCTTCACCATCACCCCCGCCTCGGACGGGAACGACGACTCCACCATGACCTGGTAGCGGCGCATGTCGAGGATGTGGTCGATGTGCTCGATGTCCACCGGGCACTGCTCGACGCAGGCGCCGCAGTTGGTGCACGACCACAGCACGTCGGGGTGGATGACGCCGTCCTCGCCGACGAGCGGCTTCTCCAGCAGCGCGAGCACGTCGGTGTCGGCGTGCTCGGTGCTCGCGGCCATCAGGTACGGGGCCACCTTGAAGGCGTGGTCGCGCTGGTCGAGGATGAGCATCTTCGGCGAGAGCGGCTTGTCGGTGTTCCAGGCCGGACACTGCGACTGGCAGCGGCCGCACTCGGTGCAGGAGTAGAAGTCGAGGAAGCCCTTCCAGGTGGTGTCGCCGATCTTGCCGCGGCCCAGGCGCTCGGCGTCGAGCTCCTCGTCCTCGAAGTCGACGAGCTTGCCGTCGACGCGCAGCTCGGACGCGGCGCCGAGCCCGTCGGGACGCCGGGAGAAGAGCACGTTGAGCGGCGCGGTGAAGATGTGCAGGTGCTTGGAGTTCACCACGATGACCAGGAACACCAGCATGAAGCCGATGTGCAGGAGCAGCGCGATCTCCTCCAGCAGCGGGCCGGCCGGCAGCACGTCGCCGAGCGCCAGCGAGACGAACGCGCCGGAGGAGTACGGGAAGTTGCCGTTGGCCGCCGAGGCGCCGCGGGCCAGGAACAGCGTCCAGATGATGTTGAAGATCATGAACAGGACGAGCCACGCGCCGCCGAGGTGCGAGCCGGAGAAACGCGACTTGCGGCCCAGCGTCTTGGGCGAGTTCTTGACCCGGATGATCGCGAAGGCGACCAGGCCGAGCAGACACGCGACGGCGATGAAGTCCTGGAGGAAGCCGAGCACGCCCCAGGTGCCGATGAGCGGGATGTGGAAGTCGGGCTCGCCGGTGATCGCGCCCTGGATGATCGCGCCGTACGCCTCGATGTAGACGGTCAGCAGGATGAAGAACGCCCACATGACGAAGAAGTGGGCCGTGCCGGACGGCGTCCACTTCAGCAGCTTCTTCTGGCCGAAGACCTCGACGAGCTGGGCCTTGAGCTCGGCGGCGGCGTGCTCCTTGGCGTACTCGACGCGTTCGGGCGCGGGCGGCCCGGAGGTCGCCAGCCTGAACAGGAACAACACCCTGCGGCCGGCGACGGCCACCGCCAGGACGGTCATGACCAGCCCGATGATCGCTACCCAGAGCACGGGGTCCTCCCACAGACGACGATGGCTGCCAGCATACGGACACGTGTTTCCAGGAAGCTTACCGGCCAGTAACTTCCCGGGATGACATCCATACCCTATGGTCAGTGCCCTATACAGAACAATGCTCTACGCCGTGAAGTACCTCTGTATGGTCGGGGCGATCAGCTCGACCAGTTCCTCCGGATCGGCGCTGGCCAGCGGCTCCAATTGGATCACGTAGCGGCCCATGATCACGCCGTACATCTGGCCAAAAGCCGCCTCGATCCGTAGGTGCGGAACACCAAGGCGGTCGGCCACCTGGAAGAGCAGCGCGTTGGTGATGAACTCGCGGAACATCGCCGCGGCCTGCTCGTTCGTGAGCGCCGAGCGCATCAGGGCGATCATCGGCTCGCGGGTCCCCGGCTCGGCGGTCACCCGCAGGATCATCCGTACCAGCCGCTCGCCGATCTCCTCGCGCGGGCCGTCCAGCAACAGCGGGACGACCTCGTCGGGGGTGATCGGCAGCTGCATGGCCGCCGCGAACATGCCCTCCTTGGTCTCGAAGTAGTGGTGGACCAGAGCCGGGTCGACCTTGGCCTCCCGCGCGATCCCGCGCACCGTGGCCTTGTCGAAGCCCTTCTCGGCGAACACCCGCCGCGCCGCCGTCAGGATCTCGCCGCGCGTGTCGGCCGACCCGGGCCTGCGGCCGGGCCGGCGTCGTACGTTGCTCATGGCCGCGCCCCGCCGGTCACCGGCCCACCGCCAGGTACACCCGCATCGGCACCGACAGCACGCCCTCGGGGAAGGCCTTCCTGAGCTCCCCGCGCTGCCGCCCGACCAGCTCGTCGGCCGCGTCCGGCGACAGCGCCGCCATGTACGAGTGGGAGCGCAGGTCGAGCAGGAAGTCCTCGATGCCGACCAGCCTCGTCCACGGGATCCAGCGCTCCTGGACCACCTCGAAGGCCGCGGCGATCGGCGGCACCGACCACTCCTCGACCGCCGGCCCCCAGTAGGTGGGCACCGCCTCGGCCAGCCGCGCCTCGTAGGCGGCCAGCCACTCGGCCTGCGCCGCGTGGTGGAGGTTCCAGCAGCCCACGATCGCGCCCCCGGGCCGCAGCACCCGCCTGGCCTCGGCGATCGAGACGACAGGATCGAGCCAGTGCCACGACTGGGCGTACGTCACCAGGTCGGCCACCCCGTCGGCCATCGGCAGCGCGTTGCCGTCGGCGATCACCGCGGCGACCGCCGGCGGCTCGCCGTCGATCCGCTTGACCAGCCGGGCCAGCATCTCCGCACCCGGATCGACCGCGATCACCTGGGAGCCGCGGGCCCGCAGCGCGTGCGTCAGGATGCCCGTGCCCGCGCCCACGTCGATCGTGGTGGCGCCGTCGAGCTCGATCCCGGTCACCTCGGAGAGCACGCGGTACATCTCGTCGGGATAGGTCGGGCGGCCCGCGTCGTAGGCGTCGGCCACGCTGTCGAAGACTCGGGCGAGGTCTCTGGTCGGCCCCACGTTCATCGGGACGCCGCCAGGTGCAGCCGGGCGAAGGCCAGCGCCTCGGTCAGGTCGTCGACGCGCTCGGTGCGGCTGGCCGCCTTGCGGGTGTTGATCTCCAGCACCACCAGGCCGCCGTAGCCCGAGTTCGCCAGGCGTTCCAGCATCTGGGCGCACGGCTGGTTGCCCCTGCCGGGGACCAGGTGCTCGTCCTTGTTGGTCACGCCCATGCCGTCGGCCAGGTGGAGGTGGGCGAGCCGGTCGCCGAGCTTGGTGGCCATCTCCATGGCGTCGGAGCCGGACACCGCGGTGTGCGACAGGTCGAGGGTGACCTGCGGGAAGTCGTAGTCGATCGGGTTCCAGTCGGGCGAGTACGGCACCACGTCGTTGCCCCTGGCGCGCAGCGGGAACATGTTCTCGACCGCGAACGTGACATCGGTCTCGTCACGCATGCGGGCCAGGCCGTTCTCGAAGTCGCGGGCGTAGTCGCGCTGCCAGCGGAACGGCGGGTGCACCACGACGGTCGAGGCCCCGAGGCGCTCAGCGGCCTTCTGCGCCCTGACCAGCTTGGCCCAGGGGTCTCTGCCCCACACCCGCTGCGTCACGAGCAGGCAGGGCGCGTGGATCGCCAGGACGGGCACCTGATAATGCTCCGACAGCCGCTCGATCACGTCGATGTCCTGGCTCACCGGATCGGCGCCGACCATGATCTCGACACCGTCGTAGCCCAGGCGCGCGGCCAGTTCGAACGCGTCGGGAGTGCGTTCTGGATATACCGAGGCGGTGGACAATGCGATCTTCGCATTGGGCACGCGGATGACATCAGCCACGTTGCCAGCCTAAGCCGGAGAAGCGCCTCTGGCGCGTGAGCCCCACCAGATAGCCCTACCCAACCCCCCATCCCATCCCAAAGACACTCCCCGAACCCCACTACGGTTGGGGCCATGCCACGGATAGCCAGAGGCGCGATCCCCAGCCCGAACATCTGGAACGCTCCCCAGGTCTACGAGCTGGAGAACCGCGCCGTGGACCCTCAGGGCGCGGCCGACGCCGCGATGCGCGAGCTGCGCCCCTGGGCCGGCGCGACCGTGCTCGACATCGGCTGCGGCACCGGCTTCCACCTGCCCGTCCTGGCCGCCGACGCGGCCGCCGTGATCGGCGTCGAGCCCCACGGCGACCTGGCCGGCCTGGCCCGCCGCCGCTGCGCGAACCTGCCCAACGTCTCGGTGCACGCCGCCACCGCCCAGGACCTCCCGCTGCCCGACGCGAGCGTCGACGTGGCCATGGCCCGCTGGGCCTACTTCTTCGGCCCCGGCTGCGAGCCCGGCCTGCGCGAGCTGTCCCGCGTCGTCCGCCGCGGCGGCGCCGCGTTCGTCATCGACCTCGACGCCACCCGCGGCTCGTTCGGCCGCTGGTTCTCCCGCACGGTGCCGACGTACTCGGCGCGCGAGGTGGAGGCGTTCTGGGACCGCCAGGGCTGGCAGCGGCGGCCGCTCGACCTGACGATGGCCTTCGAGCGCCGGGCCGACCTGGAGGCCGTGCTGCGCATCGAGTTCGCCCCCGAGGTGGCCGAGCAGGCCGTCGCGGAGACCCCTGGCCTGGAGATCTTCTACCCGAACGTGCTGCGCTGGCGCTACTTCTGAACTCATGGCCTCACTTCGTTCGGCGGGCTCGGTCGCCATATGCCGCCCCCTTCCCCCGCTCTGGTCGCTGCGCTCCCGCCGCTCCTCCAGGCGCCGGCACTTCTGAGCTCATGGCCTCACTTCGTTCGGCGGGCTCGGTCGCCATACGCCGCCACCTTCCCCCGCTCTGGTCGCTCCGCTCCCGCCGCTCCTCCAGGCGACGGCACTCCCTCGCGCGTCTAACGGCCTCACTCCGTTCGGCGGGCTCGGTCGCCATACGCCGCCACCTTCCCCCGCTCTGGTCGCTCCGCTCCCGCCGCTCCTCCAGGCGACGGCACTCCCTCGCGGGCTTGACCTTGACGTCGGTGTCAACGTTTACCGTGGTGGCATGCGCATAGGGGAGCTGGCGGAACGCACCGGGGTGAGCACCCGTTCACTCCGCTACTACGAGCAGCACGGCCTGCTCTCGGCCAGACGCGGCCCCAACGGCTACCGCGAGTACACCGAGGAGGACGTCAAGCTGGTGTCCGAGATCCGGTCGCTGCTCTCGGTCGGCTTCACGCTGGAGGACACCCGTCCCTTCGTCGACTGCCTGCGCTCGGGCCACAGCTCGGGCGGCTCCTGTTCGGAGTCCGTCGAGGTCTACCAGCGCAAGATCATGCAGATCGACGAGGAGATCCGGGTGCTGCTCGGCCGCCGCGCCGAGGTCGCCGCCCAGCTCGCCCAGTCGTGTCCTGGCTGTTTCGTAAGGGGAGACAAATGATCACGCTGACCACCGACAACTTCGAGGAGCAGGTGCTCAAGAGCGACAAGCCGGTGCTGGTCGACTTCTGGGCCGAGTGGTGCCCGCCGTGCCGCATGGTGGCCCCCGTCCTGGACGAGATCGAGGCCGAGCACGGCCTGGCCATCGGCAAGCTCAACACCGACGAGAACCCCGAGATCATGTCCCGCTACGGCGTGATGGGCCTGCCCACGCTGCTGCTGTTCGAGAACGGCGAGCCCGTCAGGCAGATCGTCGGCGCCCGGCCCAAGCGCCTGCTGGTGCAGGAACTGGGCCTCACGCGCTAGTCGAGGATTGTCGGCACGGGCCGCTAGCCTGCTCGACATGGCCAAGACAGCGCAGAAGCCCGGTTACCGCTGTGCCGAGTGCGGCTGGCGCACCGGCAAGTGGGTCGGCAGGTGCGGCGAGTGCCAGGCGTGGGGCACTGTCGACGAGGAGGGCGCGCGCGCCGGGGTCAACGTCGTCCAGGGCGGCGCGACCACCGGGCCCGCGCTGCCCATCGGCCAGGTCAAGGCCGAGGTGGCCGCGGCCCGCACCACCGGGGTGAGCGAGCTCGACCGGGTGCTCGGCGGCGGCCTGGTGCCCGGCGCGGTGGTGCTGCTGGCCGGCGAGCCCGGCATCGGCAAGTCCACGCTGCTGCTGGAGGCCGCGGCCCGCATCGCCGAGCGCACCACCGTCCTCTACGTGACGGGCGAGGAGTCGGCGGCCCAGGTGCGCCTGCGGGCCGACCGCATCGGTGCCATCCAGGACAATCTCTACCTCGCCGCCGAGACCGAGCTGTCTGCGCTGATCACCCACGTCGACAAGGTCGAGCCCGGTCTGCTGGTGGTCGACTCGGTCCAGACGGTCGGCTCGGCCCAGGCCACCGGCGTGCCGGGCGGCGTGACCCAGGTGCGCGAGGTGGCGGCCAACCTGGTGCGCATGGCCAAGGAGCGCAACCTCGCCACGGTCCTCGTGGGCCACGTCACCAAAGACGGCTCGATCGCCGGCCCCCGCACCCTCGAACACCTGGTCGACGTCGTGCTCAACTTCGAGGGCGACCGCCACTCCAGGCTGCGCATGGTCCGCGCGATCAAGAACAGGTTCGGCCCCACCGACGAGGTCGGCTGCTTCGACCTGCACGAGCGCGGCATCGAGGGCATCACCGACCCGAGCGGGCTGTTCGTCTCGCGGCGCAGCGAGCCGGTCGCCGGCACCTGCGTCACCGTCACCGTCGAGGGCACCCGCCCGCTGCCCGCCGAGGTGCAGGCGCTCGTGGCCCGCACCGAGGCCCAGCAGCCGCGGCGCACGTCCTCCGGGCTCGACACCTACCGCGTCCAGATGATCCTCGCCGTGCTGGAGCGCCGGCTCAACGCCCGGCTCGGCGGCTGCGACGTGTTCACCGCCACCGTGGGCGGCATCAAGCTGGCCGATCCGGCCGTCGACCTGGCGGTCATGCTCGCCGTCGCGAGCGCCGCGGGCGACAAGCCGCTGCCGCCCGGTCTGGTGGCCCTCGGCGAAGTGGGCCTGGCGGGCGAGTTGCGCCCGGTCAAAGACGTGCGCAGGCGCCTGACGGAGGCGTCCAGGCTGGGTTTCAAGCGGGCGCTCGTGCCCGCCGGATCCCTGGAGACGGGCGCCGGGAAGCGCAACGGGCAGCGGGCTCTGGTGCCCGTCGGGCCCGTCGCGTTCGCCCCCGGCTTCGAGGTCGTCCAGGCCGAGAACGTCTGGGACGCACTCACGCACGTCACATAGCACGGCTAAGCTGGGCGTGACCAATCGACACGGGGGTCAGGTGGACAGGAGTCTGGACGACCGCCGTCGCGACGCTTTGGCCGCTGTGGCGCCGGGCACTCCGCTGCGCGACGGCCTGGAGCGCATCCTGCGCGGGCAGACCGGCGGCCTGATCGTGCTCGGCCACAACAGGACCGTCGAAGAGGTCTGCAGCGGCGGCTTCGAGCTCGACGTCGAGTTCTCGGCCACCCGCCTGCGCGAGCTGGCCAAGATGGACGGCGCGATCGTGGTGAGCAACGACCAGAAGATCGTGCGCGCGGCCGTGCACCTCGTCCCCGACCCCGCGATCCCCACCGACGAGTCGGGCACCCGCCACCGCACCGCCCAGCGCGTGGCCAGGCAGACGGGCCTGCCCATCATCGCGATCAGCAAGTCCATGCGGATCATCGCCCTCTACCTCGACGGCATCCGCTACGTGCTGGAGGAGTCCGCGGCCATCCTGTCCAAGGCCAACCAGGCCCTGGCCACCCTTGAGCGCTACAAGCACCGGCTCGACGAGGTCTCCGGCACCCTGTCGGCGTTGGAGATCGAAGACCTCGTCACCGTGCGCGACGTGTCGGCGGTGGCCCAGCGCCTGGAGATGGTCCGGCGCATCTCCGACGAGATCAAGGGCTACGTGGTCGAGCTCGGCACCGACGGGCGGCTGCTGTCGCTGCAGCTCGACGAGCTGGTGGCGGGCGTCGACTCCGAGCGCGAGCTGGTCGTGCGCGACTACCTGCCGGCCCCCGCGGGCCGCCGCCAGAAGCGCCTGGTCGAGGCCCTGCACGACCTCGACCACCTGTCCGGCGCCGAGCTGCTCGACCTGTCGGCCGTGGCGCACGTGCTGGGCCACGGCGGCGCCGAGCGGCTCGACAGCCCGGTGAGCCCGCGCGGCTTCCGCCTGCTGGCCAAGGTGCCCCGGCTGCCCGCCACGGTGGTCGACCGCCTGGTCAACCACTTCGGCGGCCTGCAGAAGCTGCTGGCGGCCAGCATCGACGACCTCCAGGAGGTGGGCGGCGTCGGGGAGTCGCGCGCCCGCAGCGTCCGCGAGGGCCTGTCCCGCCTGGCGGAGTCGTCGATCCTCGAACGTTACGTCTGAGCCGGCCGCGCCGCTCACCGCAGGTGGAAGACGCCCTTGCCGCTGCGGAGCGCGCCCATGCGGGCGGTGGCCACGTACGTGCCGGGCAGGGCGGAGGCCGGGGTCGAGCGGCAGTCGGTGCTCGACCTGCGCCGGTCCCACTCCAGGGAGCGCACGTACGGGATCCCGCGCTGCAGCTCCCTGACCTCGGTGTCCACCCCGCTGACGCAGTCGGCGGTGGACCAGATGCGGTCGGCGCCCGAGGTGATGCGGATCTCCATGGCCCGCGGTCCGACGTCGGCCGTGCACATCACCGGCCCGGTGTTGACCAGCGTGACGATGAAGCTCGGCCGCGACGCGCCGGTGTAGATCGGCTCCTTGCCGCCCTGGAGGCTCAGCACCAGGCTGTCCTGCGGGCACGGCTCCCCCGGCCGCCTGGGCTTGGCGGCCGGGCTCTCCTTGGGCGCGGGGGTGGGCGAGGGGCTGGCCGTCCCCATGGCGAGCGTGCGCAGGCCCGCGAGCAGCGGATCTGTGGCGGGCGTCGCGCTCGGTGAGCTCTGCGCGCTGGACGAGCGTTCCGGCCCGGAGCCCCCGCTGGAGCACGCCCACGCCACCACGGCCACCACGACGAGCACGGCCACCAGCACGCTCATGCGACGCCGCCAGTAGACGTCACCGCCGTCGCCACCCATCGAATCCGGATCCATAGGCACAGCATGGTAATTGATCGGCTACCAACAGTGACGACACGCCGAACGAGCCCGTCTGCGAATACGCTTGACCGCGTGGTTGAGCCGAACCTCCTGCACGCCCCCGTTCTGGAGTGGTACGAGGACAACGCCCGAGACCTCCCCTGGCGCGCCGACGACGCGACCCCGTGGGGAGTGCTGGTCAGCGAGATCATGCTGCAGCAGACCCCGGTCGTCCGCGTCCTGCCGGTGTGGCTGGAGTGGATGGCCCGCTGGCCCACTCCCAAGTCGCTGGCCGCCGAGCCGCCGGGCGAGGCCGTACGGCATTGGGGCCGGCTCGGTTATCCGCGCCGGGCGCTGCGCCTGCACGCCTGCGCCCGCGCCATCGCCGACGAGCACGGCGGCGAGGTGCCCGCCGACCACGCGACGCTGCTGGCCCTGCCGGGCATCGGGGAGTACACCGCCGCCGCGGTCGCCAGCTTCGCGTACGGCGGCCGGCACGCCGTCCTGGACACCAACGTGCGGCGGGTGTTCGCGCGGGCCGTACGGGCCGAGGAGTACCCTCCCACGGCCACCTCTGCGGCCGAGCGGCGGCTGGCCGAGGCGCTGCTGCCCGAGCTCGGCGCGGCCCGCTGGGGCGTGGCCGTGATGGAGCTCGGCGCGCTGATCTGCACGGCCCGCGCGCCGCGCTGCGCCGACTGCCCGATCGCCGACCTGTGCGCGTGGCGGCTGGCGGGCAAACCACCCCACACCGGTCCCGCCCGCAAGGGCCAGACGTACGCCGGCACCGACCGCCAGTGCCGCGGCCGCCTGCTCGCGGTGCTCCGCGCGGCCCACGGCCCGGTGCCGAAGGCGGCCCTCGACGTGGTGTGGGACGACCCGACCCAGCGCGAACGCGCCCTCGACGGCCTGGTCGCCGACGGCCTGGCCGAGGTGCTCGACGACGGCACGTACCGGCTGCCCCACTCCTGAGCCGGCCGGGCCGCCGCTAGGCCATCCACGGGGGCACGGTGCGGTCGGTGCCCTTCGGCGCCAGGTCGCAGGCGTCGGGCGCGGACTCGCCGCCGGGGTTGTAGACCTCGACCCCCGGGGGCGCGACCACGATCGAGACGAACCCGTGCTCGGGGTCGGCGAACATCTGCCGGCTCACGTCGGCCGGCAGGACCATGGTGTCGCCCGCCCCGACCTCGAACCGCTCGCCGCCCAGCTCGACGACCGCGCCGCCGGCCAGCCAGGTCCACACCAGCTCGCGGTCGGCGGCGTGCACCGGGCCCTCCATGCCGGGGTTGGCGTCCACCCGCCACATGACCTGCCCGGCCCGGCCCTGGGTGGGCGAGGCGAGCGTGGTCATCAGGGCGTTGGGCGTACGGACCGCACGCGCGTCGGCGGACATGACGACAGGCATCACACAAGCTCCCTCTTCTCGGCTGGGCACGGCCCCGCGCCGCGCCCGTTCCTGAACGATCACGCGATCCACGGCGGCGTGCCGACGTCGGTGCCGTCGGGCATGAGGGCCCTGGCGCCGCCGGCGGCGGTGACGACGGCCGTGAAGCCGGCGTGCTCGTCGGCCAGCACCCTGCGCAGGACATGAGCGGGCATGACGACGGTGTCGCCCGCGCCCACCGCGAACCGTTCGTCGCCCAGCTCGACGGTGGCACCGCCGGCGAGCCAGCTCCACACCTGCTCGGTGTCGATGTCGTGCTGGGGCCCCGCCACGCCCGGCTTCGCGTCGACCCGCCAGAGCGAGCACGAGGCACCGCCCTGCGTCGGCGAGGCGAAGGTGGTCATGACCCCGCTCGGCGTCTCGGAACGCCGGGAATCCGCGTCACGAATGACAGACACGTTCGAACCCCTTAAGATAGGTAACTACGTTGTCTATATAGTTAACCAGGTTGTCTATCTTGTCAAGCGACACCCCAGGCTTCGAACTGCCTCTGCGACTTCTGCTGGCCTTCCGCACGCTCATCGACGAGCTGCACGCCGAGCTGGCCCGCCAGGGCCACCCGGAACTCCGCCCGAACCACGGGTTCGTCATGCAGGCGATCGGCACACGCGGCACGACCGCCGTCGACCTGGGCCGCACCCTGGGCGTCTCGAAGCAGGCCGCGGGCAAGACGATCGAGACCCTGGAACGCGCCGGCTACGTCGAGCGCACCAGGGACGACTTCGACACCCGGCGCAAGATCGTGCGCCTCACCCCCCTCGGCGTCGACGCACTCGACCGGTCAGCCCGCATCTTCGACGACCTGCGCGCCCGATGGGCCGCGGAGCTGGGCGAGGACCGCCTGCGGGCCCTGGAGTCGGACCTGCGCAGGATGACGCCGGCGAACATGTGGCGGCTGGACACGCCAGGCTGGTTCGCCGGCCTCTGAGGGGATCAGCTGATCAGGCGGCCAGCTGCAGGCCGAGACTGGTCAGGTTCGTACGGGCCCAGGCCAGCTCCTCGGCCAGCAGCGACACCAGCGCGCCCGGCCCCTTCGCGCGCCCCGGCACGAACAGGTTGTGCGTCTCGACCTCGATGTGCGCGCTCCCGCTGACCGCGCCCGACAACATCGCGGTCAGCGTGTCGTGCAGCACCGCGCCGGTGCTCGGCGTCTCGCCCGTGTGGTTGTGCACGTGGCCCAGCTTGACGACGGGCGCACCGGCCTCCGCCAGGCCCTTCAGCGCCGCGCCGGGCTCCTCGGCCCCGCAGGCGAGGTGACAGGCGTCCAGGCACACGCCCAGGTGCTCGGAGTCGATGCCGCCCACCCGCACCAGCGCCTGCTCGGTCGTCTCCAGGACGCACCCCGGCCACGGCTCGAAGCCGACCCTGATGGTCTTCCCGGTCACGCTGTAGATGCCGCGCAGCTCGCGGGCCAGCCGCTCCAGACGGCGCGTGGCGATGGCGTGCAGGTCGGCGGGCCAGTCGCGGCGCCAGCCGATCGGGATCGTCGAGATGCTGCCGAACCGTACGTCGTCGGGCAGCAGGAAGGCCAGGATCTTGGCCAGGGCCATGGTGTAGCGGTAGCGCTCCGGCTTGGCCCAGTCGGGGCCGGGCACCTCCTGGTTGCGCCCACCGGTGCCGTTGAGGCTGACGACCTCCAGGCCGCGCTCCTCCAGGGAGCGGCGCAGCCGTACGAGCTCGATGCGGTCGGCCGTGAGATGGTCGGCGACGCCGGGCGACAACCACAGCCCGATGCCCATCCGTTCCACACCCAGCCTCTTGCGCACCGGCACCGCGTAGCGGGTCAGGTGCGCAATTAGGTTCTCCAGGTCCTCGGCAGGGTGGATACCTGCGTTGTAGGCGAGGTGAACGAGCGTTCCGTCGTTGTGACGCAGGCGCATCGGTTCCTCCACGGCTTGCTTGAGTGTTCCCGTCGCCCGCCTCAGACGCGCGAACCCTGTGTGAGCATGCCTGCTTCCGGGTGGCGCACGCGTCCGCCCTGAGTTGATTGCTTACTACTCCCCAGGGAGCAGCTCCGACTCTAGGAACACGCTCTTGCGGATCACTTGGATGAGACTTGGCGATGCTCTACGCAGTGTAGTACTACTACCGGTGGCGGCGTACCCACCCATCCAACAATTACGCAACAACCCACCTTCAGGCCCCTTGGAGCCAGGGCCGACGCGGACCTCCGCCCTCGAACGCTGGTCAGGATGGCCCACGGAGCCGAGATACGTGCGGCGTGACGGCGGCCGGCCACGTCCGGACTCAGCTCCCGCCCCCCAGGCCCTCAGCCACGTACGGCCCCGCCGCAATGAACCCAATGCCCGAAGCCGGCAATGGCGCCGCAGAGCACCAGCACCTGGAGAAGGGCGGTGCCGGGGAGAGCCAAGTCCAGCACCTGAAGTGCGGAGGATGCCCTCAGGCGGGCGGAGGGATTGGCCGTGGAATGCGAAAACCCCCGCCGGGGCGGGGGTTTTCGGTGGTTGGTCGGTCAGTGCTGGATCGGCGCGGCGATCGCCTCCGCCGAGTCCGGGACCGCCGTGGCGGACTCGCCCTTGAAGAGGAACTTGGCGTTGTCGCCTTCGCCCTCGATCGTCACCTTCACGACCTGCCCCGGACGGAGCTCGCCGTAGAGGATCTTCTCGGACAGGGAGTCCTCCAGCTCGCGCTGGATCGTACGACGCAGCGGCCGGGCGCCCATGACCGGGTCGTAACCGCGGTCGGCGAGCAGCTGCTTGGCCTCCGGCGAGACCTCGAGACCCATGTCGCGGTCCTTCAGCCTGGCGTCGACCTGGGCGAGCATCAGATCGACGATCTTGATGATCTCGTTCGGCGTCAGCTGGTGGAAGACCACGATGTCGTCGACACGGTTGAGGAACTCGGGCCGGAAGTGCTGCTTGAGCTCCTCCTGGACCTTCGCCTTCATCCGCTCGTAGTTGGACTCGGTGTCGTTGGACTTCGCGAACCCGACCCCGATGCCCTTGGAGATGTCACGGGTGCCGAGGTTGGTGGTCATGATGATGACCGTGTTCTTGAAGTCGACCACGCGGCCCTGGGCGTCGGTCAGGCGACCGTCCTCCAGGATCTGCAGCAGCGAGTTGAAGATGTCGGGGTGGGCCTTCTCGATCTCGTCGAACAGGACCACGGAGAACGGCTTGCGCCGCACCTTCTCGGTGAGCTGGCCGCCCTCCTCGTAGCCGACGTAGCCGGGAGGCGAGCCGAACAGCCTGGAGACGGTGTGCTTCTCCATGAACTCCGACATGTCCAGACTGATCAGAGCGTCTTCGTCGCCGAAGAGGAACTCCGCCAGAGCCTTGGACAGCTCGGTCTTACCGACACCGGACGGGCCCGCGAAGATGAACGAGCCGCCGGGACGGCGCGGGTCCTTCAGACCGGCGCGGGTACGCCGGATGGACCGCGACAGACCCTTGATGGCGTCGTCCTGGCCGATGATCCGCTTGTGGAGCTCGTCCTCCATGCGGAGCAGGCGCTGGGACTCCTCCTCGGTCAGCTTGAAGACCGGGATGCCGGTGGCGGTCGCCAGGACCTCGGCGATGAGCTCCTGGGTGACCTCGGCCACGACGTCCATGTCGCCGGCCTTCCACTCCTTCTCCCGCCGCTCGCGCTTGAGCTGCAGCTGCTTCTCCTGGTCGCGGAGCGCAGCGGCCTTCTCGAAGTCCTGCGCGTCGATCGCGGACTCCTTGTCGCGACGGACGTTGGCGATCTTCTCGTCGTACTCGCGCAGGTCCGGCGGAGCGGTCATCCGACGGATGCGCATCCGGGAACCGGCCTCGTCGATGAGGTCGATCGCCTTGTCGGGCAGGTAGCGGTCGCTGATGTAGCGGTCGGCCAGCTGCGCGGCGGCCACCAGGGCGTCGTCGGTGATGGAGACGCGGTGGTGGGCCTCGTAGCGGTCGCGCAGACCCTTGAGGATCTCGATCGTGTGGCTGAGAGAGGGCTCGGCCACCTGGATCGGCTGGAAGCGGCGCTCCAGCGCGGCGTCCTTCTCAAGGTACTTGCGGTACTCGTCGAGGGTGGTGGCGCCGATCGTCTGCAGCTCGCCACGGGCCAGCATCGGCTTGAGGATGCTGGCGGCGTCGATCGCGCCCTCGGCGGCGCCCGCGCCCACGAGCGTGTGCAGCTCGTCGATGAACAGGATGATGTCGCCGCGCGTGCGGATCTCCTTGAGCACCTTCTTCAGGCGCTCTTCGAAGTCACCGCGGTAGCGGGAGCCGGCGACCAGGGCGCCGAGGTCAAGCGTGTAGAGCTGCTTGTCCTTCAGCGTCTCGGGCACCTCGCCCCTGACGATCTTCTGCGACAGGCCCTCGACGACGGCGGTCTTGCCGACGCCGGGCTCGCCGATCAGAACCGGGTTGTTCTTGGTCCTCCGGGAGAGGACCTGCATGACCCGCTCGATCTCCTTCTCACGGCCGATGACCGGGTCGAGCTTGCCCTCGCGGGCCGCCTGGGTCAGGTTGCGGCCGAACTGGTCGAGCACCAGGGACGTGGACGGCGCCGACTCCTGGGGACCGCCCGCGGCGGCCGGCTCCTTGCCCTGGTAACCGTGGAGCAACTGGATGACCTGCTGCCGGACACGGTTGAGATCAGCTCCAAGCTTGACCAGCACCTGGGCGGCCACACCCTCACCCTCGCGGATGAGCCCGAGCAGGATGTGCTCGGTGCCGATGTAGTTGTGACCCAGCTGCAAAGCCTCACGGAGCGACAGCTCGAGGACCTTCTTGGCCCGCGGGGTGAACGGAATGTGCCCCGACGGAGCCGACTGGCCCTGGCCGATGATCTCCTCGACCTGCTGGCGCACACCCTCAAGGCTGATGCCGAGGCTCTCCAGAGCCTTGGCGGCTACGCCCTCACCTTCATGGATCAAACCAAGAAGAATGTGCTCAGTGCCGATGTAGTTGTGGTTGAGCATCCTGGCCTCTTCTTGGGCCAAGACGACAACACGCCTCGCTCGGTCGGTGAACCTCTCGAACATCTCGTCGCTCCTCACAGAGCGGTCAGTCAGGCCGGTAAATCCGGTCCCGTCATCCCGCATGCTAGCCCTGGCTCGGCGAACCGTGCCCACTGCCGCTGACACGCTCTATAGCAGAGACGTTCCCCGAGAGCAGGGCGTTCACCCTCTATCCAACTACTGTTCGGGGGTGACGTGTTCCCGATACGCCGCAAGCGAACGATGTTTAGGCGCTTCCCGGAAGCGCCTGGAATTCGACGCCCGCGGCCCAGGGCGGACCAACACGGATCGGCCGTCGGACGCCGGGGCGAAGCCGGCCTTGGGGTGCCTGCCGGCCACGCATCTCCGATGCCCGCGCCCGTATCTGTTACGTAATCATCGTATGTGCTGCTCCAAACCGCGGCCAAGCGCGGACGCTACGCCCTGAGCACAACTCGGCACGCAACGCACGTCGCGCCTATTCCCCATCGGGTCAGCCGGGTTACCGATCGCCGGTGCGCACGAGGGTCCCGCGAGGGGACAATGTGCGGCACACGGGAGAGGCCGCCGGTTTTCCATCGCGCCCCACCAGCCGCACGCCCGCGTTTTGCCGGTCATCCGCGGCCCTGCCCGCCGAGTAGCCCCGAGGGAAGCCCGAACAAGCCGCAACAAGCCCGGAGAACCCCGCGCAAGACCGTAAGAAGGGTGAAGTGGCCGGTGCCGGGAAGAGGGCTTGCGACGGCGCTTCGGGAAGGGCCGTCTGCCCGATTGTGTGGCGGAGCGTCACCGCTTTGCGCGTACGCCGCAGGCTCGGGAAGGGGAACAGTGCGGCGGGTGACGGCATTGGCCCGTTCCGGCCGGAGGTGACGACGAAGACGGGAGCGAGCCCGGCGGCCCGGGAATGACACGGACGCCGGCCGCAAAGCCCGGCACGTTCCACTCCCCCGCGGTGCCTTGTACGGCGGCACAGGTGAGCAATACGCCCACATTTGGGCGAATTAGAAGATCAACAAGTGGTCGGGGGATTCACGAACTCCCCACAAAAACGATCATGCGCTTATGGCGCTCGCCGGGGTCCTAGGCGAACGGCATAAGCGCATGGTCAGGAGATGGCTCTCTCGACGAGGCTCAGTGAGCCGCTTCGTACTTCTCCACGACGGTGGAGGCGATCCTGCCGCGCTCGCTGACCGGCAGACCGTGAGCCTTGGCCCACTGCCGGATCTCCGAGCTCTTCTCGCGGCTCATCGCACGGTTGCCGCCGCGACCACGGCGACGGGCGGACACGGCTCCTGCCCTGCGGGCGTGCTGCACGAAAGGCGTGAGTGCGTCCCTCAGCTTCTTGGCGTTAACGTCGCTGAGGTCAATCTCATAGGAGGAGCCGTCAATAGCGAAGCTGACCGTCTCATTGGCCTCGCCCCCATCGAGGTCATCGATGAGAATCTCCTGGATCTGCTTGGCCATCTACGCAATCCTTTCCCGGAGCATTGTTTCATTCGCTCGCCCAAACATATACCCGGAAAGGCGCGGAGACAATTCAGCGCTACGGGGATTCGGCTGACTGGCAGATCAGTTCTGGTTCTCGGCCTGATCCTGGTGGTTTGCCCGTCGCCCGGCGGCCTCCGATCGCAGCAACTTCACCGCACCAAAGATGAAGGCACCGCCGACCACGACCGGGGGGATGAGCGCTGACAATACGTCTGTTACGGCTTCCATTCGTCCTCGCCTCCAGGGCTAGCAGGGTTTCGGGGGCGCTAAATACGCATCCCGGCGCGACCTGCGGGACCTGCGGGAGCACGCCGGACGCTCATGACGCCTAGGTGACAACTCACCCGGAACCGACCATAGCCACACACAGTCGCCCTCAGGGAGCAGGGGCACCGACATCCGGCAACCCGGACGTCCCATAGCCTAATGCCAGTCTCTCCAGGCTCCTTACCGGATCAAGGGAAAATTTTGCGAAAAGGCATCTTCCCAGGTGCGGATGCCTCAACGAAGATCTTTTACCACCCGTGTTCCGGCCAGCCTGTCATGCGGCCCGCGCTCCAACGGCTTGTCGATCAGGATGAGCAGCCCGACGCCGAACAGCAGCATTCCGGCCAGCAGATTGACCACCGGAATGCCCATCAGCATGACAGGCCCGGGATAGACCAGGGATCGTTTCAGCAGGGCGCCACGTGGAAGGTCGTCCGGCGCCAGGCGAATCTTCATGATCGCCTGGCCGAAGGTCCGTCGGCGCAGGCAATGGGCCCGCCAGTCATAGGCCGCATAACACAGACCGGCCAGGAACCAGGCCAAGAGCCCGGGGAGCCGCCCGCCGAACGCCTCCGCCATCCCGACAGTCCGGAAGGCGCCCCACAGCGCGATGAACAGAATGTAATAGAAGACCCCGAAGACCAGCGCCTCAATGAAGCGGGCGGCGAGGCGTTCCCACCATTCCGCGGGCACGAGGCCCGGCCACGACGGTGTCCCGGCCATATCCCACCTCACGGGGTCGGCGGTCGTACCCCCCATTTTGGTACGCCCCGCACACACAAAACAGAGGCCGGCGGGAAGCCGGCCCCTGTTTTACGCTGCTGACGCGGGATTACTTGATCTTCACGACCACCGTGCCCGCGAACTTGTCCGCGAACGTCTGCTGCAGCGGCTTGTCCCACAGCTGCGAGGCGCCGTTGACCGCGACGCACGCCCAGGCGAGCAGCGGGCCGAGGAACGGGATCACGCTCAGGATGTAGCCGCCCCAGGTGACGCCGGCGCGCTTGATCGCCAGGTCGGAGCCGAGCCCGCCCGGAGGCAGGGCCTGCCCCACCGGGACGACCTTGATCCCCATGACCATCTTGCCGACCGTCTGGCCGTTCATCTTCGTCAGGAAGAACTCGTAGCAGACCCAGACGGCGGTCGTGACGATCGCCGACAGGATGCCGATGACGAAGCCCGACAGGATGCCGGAGGTCGAGCCGGTCGCCGAGTCGTAACCGATCGCGAACAGGCCCAGGATGAGGCTGACCACGAAGTTCACGACGCCGAGGATGACGCCGTCGATGATCCTCGCGACCAGACGCTGCCACCACTCCGCCAGGGGGGCCGGAGCGCCCGGAGGCTGCACGCCGACGGGCTGACCGAAGGGCTGGCCGTAGCCGGGCTGGCCGTAGGGCTGCGACTGCTGCTGCTGGCCGTAGGCCTGGCCGTACTGCTGCTGATCGCCGTACTGCTGCTGGGCGTAACCCTGTTGCTGGTCGCCGTACTGCTGCTGGGCGTAGCCGCCCTGCTGGCCGTACTGGGCGTCCTGGCCGTAGCCCTGCTGCTGGCCGTAGTCGGGCTGCGACTGCTGGCCGTAGCCCTGCTGGCCGTACTGGGCCTCCTGGCCGTAACCCTGCTGGGCCTGCTGGCCGTAGCCGGGCTGGGCGTACTGCTGGCCCGAGGACTGCGGCTGCTGGCCGTAACCCTGCTGGCCCGACGCGGCCTGCTGGCCGTACTGGGCGTCCTGGCCGTAGCCCTGCTGCTGGCCGTAGTCGGGTTGCGACTGCGGCTGCTGGCCGTACTGCGGCTGCTGGCCGTAACCCTGCTGGCCCGACGCGGCCTGCTGGCCGTACTGGGCCTCCTGGCCGTAGCCGGGCTGGGTGTACTGCTGGCCCGAGGACTGCGGCTGCTGGCCGTAGCCCTGCTGACCCGAGGCGGCCTGCTGGCCGTAACCCTGCTGACCGTAGTCGGGCTGCGCCTGCTGGCCGTAGCCCTGCTGACCGTAGCCCTGCTGGCCGGAGGACTGCGGCTGCTGGCCGTAACCCTGCTGGCCCGACGCGGCCTGCTGGCCGTACTGGGCCTCCTGGCCGTAGCCGGGCTGCGTGTACTGCTGGTCCGAGGACTGCGGCTGCTGGCCGTAGCCCTGCTGCTGGCCGTAGCCCTGCTGACCCGAGGCGGCCTGCTGGCCGTACTGGGGCTGCTGGCCGTAGCCCTGCTGCTGGCCGTACGGCTGCTGTTGCTGGCCGTACTGCTGTTGCTGGCCATAGCCCTGTTGCTGCTGCTGACCGTATGGGGGCTGGCCGAAGGCGTCGTCCGCCCGGTAGCCGACCACAGTCACGTCCGGGTCGGGCTCACCGGGCCGACGGCCGTGGTGCTGCCCGTACTCGGGGTTCTCGCCGGAATCGTCCTGTGGGTACGGCGGCTGTCCGGTGCTCACCGTGTCACCTCGCTTCGAGTGCGCATGTGGCACGTGTCAGGACACATGCCTGTGCTGCCCAACGTATCGACATAGGTATCAACAATCACCTTTCCAAGTGGTCAAGGTCCGCGTCACCCGATGTCAGATGCAGCAGCATGCGGGTGTTGCCAAGGGTGTTCGGTTTGACGTGTTCCAGATCAAGGAACTCCGCCACACCCTCGTCGTACGAGGCCAGCAACTCGGCGTAGACCTCGGGTGAGACCGGTGTGCCCTGGATGGGGCGGAAACCGTGCCTCGCGAAGAAGTCGACCTCAAAAGTCAGACAGAATACACGCCGCAGCCCCAGATCCTTCGCCTGCCGGACGAGTGCCGAGACGATCCGCCGCCCGACCCCCAACCCCCGGCACGCGGGATCGACGGCCACCGTACGGACCTCGGCGAGGTCCTCCCAGAGCACGTGGAGCGCGCCGCAGCCGACGACCTCCCCGCTCTGCTCGGCCACCCAGAACTCCTGGACGTCCTCGTACAGCGTGACCGTGGCCTTCTCCAGGAGCCGCGGCCCCGCGCCCGCGTAGGTGTCCACGAGACGCCTGATCGCACGCACGTCGGGCGTGCGCGCACGCCTGACCACGACCGCGGTCTCGGGGACTGCCACTTCGGCCACCTGCTCCATGGCTCTCCAGGGTACAGATCTCATTACGGCTCGGCCCTAAATCCCACGTCTCGGGCATCTCATCACATCCCGTGGTCAGGTGAACACGGGCCGACTTGGAGCTTTCCTCCAGACCTCAGCACCCCGAATGCTGGACAAAAGGTGCAGAAGCCAGCTTCCGTACGGCTACCCACGAGATCACCTTGTGACCCTTCAGTTGTGAAACCTCTACAGACTCGGCAGTTCCGGTTGAGCGTGAACCCGGAGTGCATTAGTGTCCAGCGACGATGTTCTCCGCGTAATGCGCGCGGAAAGACACGCCCAATTCCCGCAAGGGAAGCCGGGGAACCAACGGTGGCGAGCACCTCGCGCCACCACTTGGGGTGAATCCGACCATCTCGGTAGGGCTGCTCCGGCCCGAACCCGTCAGCTAACCCGGCCGGCGTCGATGAGAGGAGCTCGGTTGGTGAAGCGGACGCTCGACCGCTCGGGGAAGTCGGGGGGCAGGCACGCCCGCCCCCAGGAGCAGGCCAGGCGCACACGCCGCCTCGGCGTCATCGGCGTCACCATCGCCGCGATGCTGTTCGCCGTCCCCGTCGGTTCCGCCGCCGCCGACCCGAAGCCGTCGCTCTCCGAGCTCGCCGACCAGGTGGAGAAGCTGCACGAAGAGATCGAGACGCTCGCCGAGCAGTACAACGAGCAGCGCGACCGGCTGAAGGCCGCGCAGAAGGCCAACGACTCCGCCCAGAAGATCCTGGCCACCAGCGAGTCCGACCTGGCCGCCAGGCGCGCCAGGGCCTCGCTGCTCGCCCAGAACGCCTACATCACCGGCGGCCTGGACAAGGCCCTGGCCTTCGCCCAGTCCGGCGACCCCGAGACCTTCCTCGACCGGGCCGCGACCACGTACGCGCTCGAACAGCAGCAGGGCGAGGAGGTCAACCAGCTCGCCAAGGCCATGGAGGCCGCCGAGCGGGCCAGGGCCGGCGCCAAGACCCGCATCGCCGAGGTCCAGCAGATCGTCACCGATCTGGAGGGCAAGCGCTCGAAGATCACCAAGCTGGTCACCAAGGTCGAGAGCAACCTCTACCGGCGGGCCGTCGGCGAGGCGGGCCGTCCCGGCACCCGCGCCGTACGCGTCAACCTGCCGGTCATCGGCGACGGCAAGGCCGCCCAGGCCGCCAAGTGGGCCCTCACCCAGCAGCTCAAGCCGTACGTGTGGGGCGCGGAGGGGCCGCGCTCCTACGACTGCTCCGGCCTGGTGATGGCCGCCTACCAGCGCGTGGGCATCTCGCTCCCCCACTACACCGGCAACCAGTGGACGGCCGGCACCCACATCAGCCGCGACCAGCTGCGCCCCGGCGACCTGGTGTTCTTCTACAGCGACCTGCACCACGTCGGCATCTACATCGGCGGCGGCATGATGGTCCACGCCCCGCAGACGGGTGACGTCGTGCGGGTCGCCTCGATAGACAGGCGGCCGTTCGCCGGCGGCGTGCGCATCGCGGACTGACCGGCGCGCCTCTTCGCCGAGCGCCGCTAGATGAGCTGGCGGCGCGCCGCCCACGCCACGGCCTCGATCGCCGTGGCCACGCCGATGCGGTCGCAGATGCCCCTCAGCCTGCGCCGTACGGTCCGTCCGCTGATATCCAGCCGCCTGCCGACCCGATCGACGGTCACCCCCCTGGCCAGCTCGGCCAGTAACGCCAAATCCGCGTGGCTCAGCTCAACGCCTTCTGTGAGCACATCCACCGGGAGCCCTCCCCCCAACAGCAGAACTCGGACCTTTCAGGCGAAGCAAAGCCGCTCGTCTCGGTGAAGGTAAACGCATCGCGGAAAGGTCGTCAAGCGCGACAATCGGCGCCCTTGACCAGTGCTATTGACATGATCGCTTATATGTGACGTACTCCGCATATGTTGGCACGCCGTGGTCCGCTATGAACGGTCCAAACGATCAATTCGGCGGCCCGGTTCCGCCCCCGATGAGCGCCACCGACCTGCTGGGTTTTGATCCCTCGGATCCGCAATTTGTGCGCGATCCGTACGTCCGATATCGCGAGCTGCGAGCCGCCGGGCCGATCTTCGCAACGCGCGGCGGGCTGCTCGTCGTGACCACGTACGAGTTGTGCGCGGCCGTGCTGCGCGACCCCGCGTTCGGTCACGGAACGTCCGCGCCCGCGCAGGAAGAGCCAGGTCAGCCCGGCAGGTCGTTCCTGCTCATGGACCCGCCCGATCACACCCGGTTGCGTGCTCTGGTCAGCCGCGCGTTCACGCCGCGCATGGTGGCCCGGCTCAGGCCGCGGATCGAGGTGATCACCGCCGACCTGATCGGGCGGCTGCCGGAGGAGGCGGAGCTGATTTCCGGTTTCGCCCACCCGCTGCCGGTGATGGTGATCAGCGAGATGCTCGGGGTGCCGCCGGAGGACCACGACCGCTTCCGCGGATGGAGCGAGGCCCTTGCCCGCGGACTTGACCCGATGCTGACAGACGCCCTCATGTCGGAAACGGAGCGTTCCAGGAACGAGTTCCGCGACTACTTCCGCCGCCTGATCGCGCAGCGGCGCGAGCGTCCCGGCGAGGACCTCCTGAGCTCCCTCGCACACGTCGAGGAGCTCACCGAGGCCGAGTTGCTGGCGACCTGCGTGCTGCTGCTCGTGGCCGGCCACGAGACCACCGTCAACCTCATCGCAAACGGCGTGCTGAACCTGCTGCGGCACGGCCTGCTGCACCTCGCCGCCGAACGGCCGAGGGAGGTGGTCGAGGAGGTGCTGCGCTTCGATCCGCCGGTCCAGCTCACCTCCAGGATCGCGCTGGAGGACCGGGAACTGGGCGGGACGCCGGTGCCCGCCGGCTCGGCCGTGCTCGTGCCGATCGGCGCGGCCAATCGCGACCCGGCCGCGTTCACCGATCCCGACCGGTTCGACCCCGGCCGCGAGCCCGGCCGGCATCTCGCCTTCGGGCTCGGCCTGCACTTCTGCCTGGGGGCGACGCTGGCCAGGATGGAGGGCGAGATCGCGCTGTCGGCGCTGGCCGCGGCGGCGCCGAAGATGGAGTCCGCCGATCCGGAGCCGCCGTACAAGGAGAACGTGGTGCTGCGCGGGCTGGCCCGGCTGCCGGTGCGGCTCAGGCGGTAGCGTCGTAGCGCTCCCTGGCGGCCTCGACGTCCTCGATGTGCTCCTCGGCCCACGCCTTGATGGCGGTGACCAGCGGCATCAGGCTCTGGCCCAGCGGGGTGAGCGCGTAGTCGACGCGCACCGGCACCTGCGGCGTGACCCGGCGCGCCACCAGGCCGTCGCGCTCCAGGCCGCGCAGGGTCTGGGTGAGCATCTTCTGGCTGACCCCCGCGATGTGCCTGGCCAGGTCGCTGTAGCGGCGCTCGCCGGAGGCCAGCGCGCTGAGCACCAGCGTGACCCATTTGTCACTGAGCCGGTCGAGCAGCTTGCGGGAAGGACATTCGGCGAAGTAGGCGTCGAAGGCGAGCCTCGCCTGGTCACGCCGCTGCGCCGCCGTCGTGGTCGTCACCGTCTCGCTCCTCGCTGTGTGTTACGCACTTCCAGGTGCCTACTTACCGAAAGAGAGTAACTCTTCCTAGGGTCGCGGGCATGACGAACATGCGTGCACTCATCGGCGGCTCCGGCGCTCCCCGGCTGGTGTCCGCGCCGCTGCCGACGGCGGGGCCCGGCCAGGTGCGGGTCAAGGTGGCCGCGGCCGGGGTCAACCCCTTCGACCTGGCCGTGGCGTCCGGGGCGCTGGCCTCGTACGGGCTGGCCAGGAAGCTGGACTCGTACGGGATCGGCTTCGACGCCGCGGGGACCGTGGACCAGGTGGGCCCGGGGACCTCCTTCACCGTGGGAGAGGAGGTCGTGGGGCTCTGCGCGCGGCTGGAGCTGCCGTACAAGGCGCAGGCCGAGTACGTCGTGCTGGACGCCCCGGCGGTGGCCCGCGCCCCGCGCGACGTGAGCCCCGTCCACGCGGCCACGCTGCCGCTGAACGGGCTCACCGCCTGGCAGGCGCTCGACCGGACCGGCGTCGGGCCGGGCGGCACGCTGCTGGTCACGGGGGCGGCGGGGGCCGTCGGGGGCTACCTGGTGGAGCTGGCCGCCGTGCGCGGCGTCAGGGTGGTGGCCGCCGCCGGCGCCGCGGACGAGGAGCTGGTACGCGGCTTCGGGGCGGAATGGTTCGTCCCCCGCGAGGAGGACCTGGCCGAGGCCGTACGGGCGCGGGTGCCCGGCGGTGTGGACGCCGTCGTGGACGCGGCCGTGCTGGGCCTGCCCGCGCTCGACGCCGTACGGGACGGCGGGGCGTTCGTGGCGCTCTCGTCGGGGGTCGCGCCGGTGGCGCTGCGCGGGACGGACGTGGCCACCGTCCTGTTCCGCTCGGACGCCCGGCAGCTCGCGGAGCTGGTGCGCCTGGTCGAGGCCGGACGGCTGACGTTGCGGGTGGCCGGAACCTATCCGCTGGACAAGGCCGCCGACGCGCACGCCCGCCTGGCGGAGGGCGGCCTGCGCGGACGGCTCGTGCTGGTGCCCTGACCGCCCGGACCGGCGCCCCGCAGCTGCGCGGGGCACCGGACGGCGGCTCAGTGGGTGGGCTTGACCAGCGGGAACAGGATGGTCTCGCGGATGTTCTTGCCGGTGAAGGCCATGATCATCCGGTCGATGCCGGCGCCCATGCCACCCGTGGGCGGCATCGCGTACTCAAGGGCCTGCAGGAAGTCCTCGTCGAGCTGCATCGCCTCGAGGTCGCCGCCCGCGGCCAGCAACGACTGCTCCACCAGCCGGTGGCGCTGGTCGATCGGGTCGTTGAGCTCGGAGTAGCCGGTGCCGAGCTCGGTGCCGAACCCGATCAGGTCCCACTTCTCGGTCAGCAGCGGGTTGTCGCGGTGGAGGCGGGCCAGCGGCGAGGTCTCCAGCGGATAGTCCATGACGAACGTCGGCTGCACGAGCGTGTGCTCGACCAGCGCCTCGAAGAGCTCCTGGACGAGCTTGCCCGACCCCCACTTGACGTCCCAGTGGACCTCGCGGCGGTCGGCGATCTTCCGCAGCTCCTCAAGGGTGGTCTCGGTGGTGATCTCCTCGCCCACGGCGTCGGACACCAGGTCGTAGAGCCGGATCCGCGGCCACTTCTCCAGGCCGAGGTCGATCTCGACGCCGTCGTGCACGACGACGGTGGTGTCCAGAGCGGCCACGACGGCCTTCTGGTACATGCGCTGCGTCAGGTCGGCGATGTCGTTGTAGTCGAGATAGGTGCCGTAGGCCTCGAGCATGGTGAACTCGGGGTTGTGCGTGGAGTCGGCGCCCTCGTTGCGGAAGTTGCGGTTGATCTCGAAGACCTTCTCGACGCCGCCGACCACCAGCCGCTTGAGGTAGAGCTCGATCGCGATGCGGAGGTAGAGCTCCATGTCGTAGGCGTTGATGTGGGTCTTGAACGGCCGGGCCGTCGCGCCGCCGTGGATGGGCTGCAACATCGGGGTCTCGACCTCGAGGTAGCCCTCCTCGTGCCAGAAGTCGCGCACCGCGCGCACGGTCGCGCTGCGCACCCGCGCCATCTTCCTGGCCTCGTCGTTGACGATGAGGTCGACGTAGCGCTGGCGCACCCGCGCCTCGGGGTCGGTGAGGCCGACGTGCTTCTCCGGCAGCGGGCGCAGGCACTTGGCGGTGATCTGCCAGCTGTCGGCCAGGATCGACAGCTCGCCGCGGCGCGAGGTGATGACCTCACCGGTCACGCCGACGTGGTCGCCCAGGTCGACGTCGCGCTTCCAGGCCGCCAGCGACTCCTCGCCGACCTTGTCGAGCGAGATCATGACCTGCAGGTCGGCGCCGCCGTCGCGGAGTGTGGCGAAGCAGAGCTTCCCGCCCACGCGGTTGAGCATGACGCGGCCCGCGACCCCGACCGTCTCACCGGTGGCGGTGTCGGGCTCCAGGCCCTGGTGTTTCTCCCTGACCTCGGCGTTGGTCGCCGTGCGTGGGAAGCTCACCGGGTAAGGGTCGACGCCCTCGCTGCGGAGGCGGTCGAGCTTTTCCCTCCGGATGCGCATCTGCTCTGGAAGTTCCTCGCTCACAACAACAAAGCGTAGGGGATACGGCGAACTGCAAGCGCTCGTGACGGTTCCCTGCAGGGGCGCTGCAAGGACCCTTTTGTACCAATGACTCACGAGCTCCGGGGGGAGCCGGCAAGGAGCCGGCCCGAGGGGAGCTCCGGGAGAGATCATGATGAAGAAGATCGCGACGGGCATCCTCGCCATCGCCGCCACCAGCGCCGTGGCCCTGTCGCTTCCTTCGGCCGCCAGCGCCACCACCGCCGACTTCGACGACTACTCCGACTACTGGGGCCCGGTGTACGCCAAGCACCACCTGGCCAAGGCCCAGGGTCACGTCAGCGTCGAGTGGGACGAGGAGGACTCCAACGAGGTCCACGTCACCGGCCGGCTGTACGACCTGGACAACCGCGACTACGACGAGGGCGGGAAGTGCGCGTACGTGAAGTTCCAGGCCGAGGACTCCGACGGCGACTGGTCCACGGTCTACGCCAAGAAGTACTGCGGCTTCCCCGGCTACAAGAAGTTCCACTTCGAGGAGAACGACGTCTTCACCCTGCGGGCCAAGGTCTGCCAGGTTCCCGAGCAGGGCATCTTCGCCACCAAGTGCGGCCCCTGGAGCGAGCTCTACAGCGCCGAGAACGAGTGACCCTCTCCGGCGAAACCACGACCGACAGGCGGCCCCCTTCCCGAGTGGGGGCCGCTTGTCACGTTCTAAGCGGTATTGCGGTGATAAATCAGGCGCAAGCCGATGAGGGTCAGCCACGGCTCGTGCACGTCGATCGAGCGCGACTCGCCGACCACCAGCGCCGCGTGGCCGCCGGTCGCCACGACGGTCACCTCGTCGGGGTCGTCGGCCAGCTCGGCGGCCATGCGCTCGACGATGCCGTCGACCTGGCCGGCGAAGCCGTAGATGATGCCGGCCTGCAGCGCCTCGACCGTGTTCTTGGCGATCACCGAGCGCGGCCTGACCAGCTCGACCTTGTGCAACTGGGCGCCGGCGGCGGCCAGGGCGTCGACCGAGATCTCGATGCCGGGAGCGGTGACCGCCCCGACGTACTCACCCTTGGCCGACACCGCGTCGAACGAGGTGGCGGTGCCGAAGTCGACGATGATGCACGGGCCGCCGTACTGGTCGATGGCGGCCAGGGCGTTCACGATGCGGTCGCTGCCCACCTCTTTGGGGTTGTCCATGCGCACCGGCACGCCCGTGCGCACGCCGGGCTCCACGATCACGGCGGTGACGTCGCCGTAGTAGCGGCGGCACATCTCCCGCATCTCGTTGAGCACGCTCGGCACGGTCGAGCAGATGGCGATGCCGCTGATGTCGGCGCCCTTGAGCAGGGGTGACTGGGCCAGCAGCCCCTGGAGCACGACGGCGATCTCGTCGGCGGTGCGGCGGGCGTCGGTGGCCAGCCTCCAGTGCTCGATGACGTCCTCGCCCTCGAACAGCCCCAGCACCGTGTGCGTGTTGCCGACGTCGATCGTGAGCAGCATCAATTACTCCCGCAAATCCAGTGCGATGTCCAGGGCCGGCGCCGAGTGGGTGAGCGCTCCCGCCGCAAGGTAGTCAACGCCAGTTTCAGCCACATCACGAGCCGATTCCAAGGTCAATCCCCCACTCGCTTCAAGCGCAACCCTGTTTTTCGCCCGACTTTTCACGATTTGTACGGCATGTACGGTGTCCTCGACCGTGAAGTTGTCCAGCAGGATCTCCTCGGCGCCCTCGTCCAGCAGGGGCTCCAGCTGGTCGAGCCGGTCGATCTCCACCTCGATCGGCAACTCGGGATAGCGCTCCCGCACCGCGCGGTACGCCTCGGCCACGCCGCCGGCCGCCACCACGTGGTTGTCCTTGATCAGGGCCGCGTCCGACAGCGACATGCGGTGGTTGACGCCGCCGCCGCAGCGCACGGCGTACTTCTCCAGGGACCGCAGACCCGGCAGGGTCTTGCGGCTGTCGCGCACCCGCGCCCGCGTGCCCTCGATCGCGGCCACCCATTTGGCGGTCAGCGTGGCCACCCCGGACAGGTGCGTGAGCAGGTTGAGCGCGGTGCGCTCGGCGGTCAGCACGGCCCGCGTCGGGCCCTCGACCGTCATCAGCACGTCGCCGGCCGCCACCCGCTCGCCGTCCTTGGCCCGCCGCTCGGTGCGGCCGGCCCCCAGCCGGAGGAAGACCGCCTCGGCCACGGCCAGCCCGGCCACCACGCCGTCCTTGCGGGCCACCACGTCGGCGGCCGAACGCTGCTCGGCCGGGATCGTGGCCAGGCTGGTCACGTCGCCCGCCTCCTGCAGGTCCTCTTCCAGCGCGCGGTCTATCAGCGCGTCGACCTCGGCCGGGTCGAGCCCGGCGGCGGCCAGCTCCTGCGCCAGACGCGGCGGCATCGCCTCGCCGTGCGGGGTGTACGTCATGCGAAGGCCCTCCTCGGTCAGGGTCACGTCCAGGTGGCCCAGCCACTCATTGTCGTCCCGGCTCTCGTGGTCCTCGCGCCAGTGGGAGCCGCGCGTCTCCAGCCTGGCCGCCGCCACGCCGGTCAGGACGGCGGCGACGGTGAGCAGGTTGCTCGCCTCCCACGACTCGGTGCAGGCGGGCACCTCGACCGGCGTCCAGAGCGCGTCGCGCAGCGCCTTCGACGTGGCCTGCAGCGACGCGCGGCTGCGCAGCACCCCGGCGCCGGCGCTCATGTGCGCCTGGAGCCTGGCCCGGACCCTGGGGTCCACCAGGCCCGTCGCGGCCCGCCCCGGAACCGGCTCGCCCGGCTCGGGACGCGTCCGGTGGATGTCCTCGGCGATGCGCTCGGCGAAGACCAGGCCCTCAAGGAGCGAGTTGGAGGCCAGCCTGTTGGCGCCGTGGACGCCGGTGCAGGCCACCTCGCCGCAGGCGTAGAGACCCTCGATCGAGGTACGGCCGGACAGGTCGGCACGGACGCCGCCGCTGGCGTAGTGGGCGGCCGGGGAGACGGGGATCGGCTCGGTGGCCGGGTCGATGCCGTGCTCGCGGCAGACGGCGTAAATGGTGGGGAAGCGGCTCTCCCACATGTCCCTGCCGAAGTGGCGGCCGTCGAGGAAGACGTGGTCGCGGCCGGTCTCGCGCATGGTCGTGGTGATCGCCTTGGCCACGACGTCGCGCGGGGCCAGGTCGGCCAGCTCGTGCACGCCCTGCATGAACCGGTTGCCCTCGTGGTCGACGAGGAAGGCGCCCTCGCCCCTGACCGCCTCGGAGATCAGCGGCTGCTGGCCGGTCGAGCCCTCCCCCAGCCACAACACGGTCGGGTGGAACTGCACGAATTCGAGGTCGCGCACGACCGCCCCCGCCCTGAGCGCGAGCGCCACGCCGTCGCCGGTGGACACGACCGGGTTGGTGGTCGCGGCGTACACCTGGCCCATGCCGCCGGTGGCCAGCACCACCGCCCGCGCCAGGACCGCGCCGACGCCGTCACGCGCGCCCTCGCCCATGACGTGCAGGGTCACCCCCCTGGCCCGGCCGCGGGCGTCCTTGAGCAGGTCGAGCACGAGCGCGTGCTCGATCACCTCGATCGACCCGGCGCGGACCGCCTCGACCAGCGCCCGCTGCACCTCGGCACCCGTGGCGTCGCCGCCGGCGTGCACGATCCGGTGGCGCCGGTGGCCACCTTCCCTGGTGAGCTGGAGCTCGCCGTCGGGGGTGCGGTCGAACCGGGCGCCGCGCTCGATGAGCCGCCGCAGCGCGCCCGGCCCCTCGGTCACCAGGGTCCGTACGGCCTTGGTGTCGCACAGCCCGACCCCGGCGAGCAACGTGTCGCTCAGGTGCTCGCCGGGGGTGTCGCGCGGGTCGAGCACGGCGGCGATGCCTCCCTGGGCCCACTTGGTGGACCCGGCGGACAACACGTCCTTGGTGACGACCAGGACCTTGGCCGCGGGATCCAGCTCGGCGTGGCGCAGCGCCACGGTCAGCCCCGCGACGCCGGAGCCGACGACGACCACGTCCGCCTCGACGGTCCAGCCGGGTTCGGGGGCCGTCAGACGCGGGGGAATCGCCGGTGCACTCATGGGGGTCTCCTCACTGAGGCGATTTCGTCACTATGACGATAACGCCTGCCGCAGCGTGGACATGCCCCGGGGGCACCGTACGGATCAGGGACGAAGGCTCAGGACGACGTTGTCGATCAGCCGGGTGCCGCCCACCCGGGCCGCCACGGCGAGCACGGCCGAGCCCTCGTAGGAGTCGTCGACCTCCTTGAACGTGGCCGGATCGACCAGCGCCAGGTAGTCGAGGTCGAGATCGGCGCCGGCCTCGGCGAGCACCGCGCGGGCGGTGGACCGGATCGCGCCGGCGGTGAGCTCGGCCGCGCCCGCCCGCAGGGCGCGGGACAGGGCCAGCGCGACCGTGCGGTCGTCGGCCGACAGGTAGCGGTTGCGGCTGGACAGGGCCAGGCCGTCGGGCTCGCGCACGGTGGGCGCCCCGACGATCTCGATGGACAGGTCGAGGTCGGCCACCATGCGGCGGATGACGGCGAGCTGCTGGGCGTCCTTCTGGCCGAAGATCGCCACGTCGGGGCGCACCAGGTTGAACAGCTTGAGCACCACCGTCAGCACGCCGTCGAAGTGGCCCGGTCTGGAGGCGCCCTCGACGATCGTGCCCATGTCGCCCGCGCAGACGCTCACCTGGCGGTCGGGGCGGTACATGTCCTCGGGCGAGGGCGCGAACACGACGTGGACGTCCTCCTCCCGGCACACGTCGAGGTCGGCGTCGAACGTCCGGGGATAGCGGGAAAAATCCTCGTTAGGACCGAATTGCAGCGGGTTGACGAAGATGCTGACCACGACCTGGTCGGCGCGCACGCGGGCGGCCCTGATCAGCGACCGGTGGCCCTCGTGCAGCGCGCCCATGGTCGGGACCAGCGCCACCCGGCCCGTGCCACGGGCCTTCGCCAGGTCGTCCCGGTTGCCGGCCACGATCAGATCCATTGCTGCCCTCCACACCCGACGGTCAGGTCCATATATTGCCCCCAAGCGCGTCGAGCAGCCGCTCCGCCTCCTCCGGTTTGAGCAGCCCCGCGGCCAGCGCCCGGTCGGCGGTGAGCCGGGCCAGCGCGATGTAGGCGTCGGCGGCCTCCGGAGCGGCCAGGATCAGCGCGTCGACGTGTTTGCGCACCGTGCCGGCGTCGCCGCGGACGACCGGCCCGGTCAGCCCGGCGATGCCCAGCCGCAGCACGTTGTCGAGGGCCGCGCCGAGCAGCGGGCCCAGCATCCGGCCCGGGTGCTCGACGCCGATGCGCCCGAGCAGCTCCTCGGACTCGGCGATGAGCGTGACCATGTGGTTGGCGGCGTTGGCCAGGGCCGCGTGGTAGAGCGCGCGGTCGCTCTCGGCGATCCAGACCGGCTCGCCGCCCATCTCGATCACCAGCGCCTCGGCGACCGGCCGCAGCATGTCGGGCGCGGTGACGCCGAACGAGATGCCGGTGATCTTGTTGAGGTCGTCGTCGCGGCCGGTGAAGGTCATGACCGGGTGGAGCGCGAGCGGCAGGGCGCCCACCCCGGCGGCGGGATCGAGCACCGACAGGCCGTACGCGCCGCTGGTGTGGACGAGCAGCTTGCCCTGGAGGTCGGCGCCCGTACGGGCCAGGCCGGCCACCAGGTCGGGCAGCGCGTCGTCGGGGACGGTCAGCAGGATGAGCTGGGCGGCGGCCACCACCTCGTCGGGCCGCGTCAGCTCCACCCCGAGCCGGTCGGCGGCCCACCGCCGCGATCTGTCGGAGACCCCGCTCGCGGCCACGATCCGGTGGCCCGCCTGCGCCAGCGCGGCGCCGAGCGCCGAGCCGACCTTGCCCGCGCCGAGCACGCCGACGGTCAGCCGTGCCGGGCGATCACCTGCGTCCATGACGTCTCACCCCTGTCGACCGTGATGGCACTGCCGACCAGCGTAACCGGCGGGCGGCGCCGCGCATGTCGCGGGCCGACGAACGAGATCCGGCATGTCCGCCGCTTTACCGCCCGTTGAGTTAATGACAAATGCGACAGGGGCATACGAATCGTGCACCCCCTGTCGAAAGAGATGAGGAGAGGGGTCCACGCACGACGACGAGCGCCGGGTCCTGACAACCCGACGCCCGCCTGGATGCGACCTCTTGGAGGTGCACTGACCGGTCATCCGCCGACTGACCGGCCGGGATCAGAGCCCGGACCGCGCGCGAGCGGTCCGGGCTCTCCCTGCCTCAGCGGCTGTAGACCGCGGTGTTGGGGCTCCCCTGGCAGCCGTTGATCGGCACGGCCTGGATGCCGATGTTGTTGCCGCAGACGGGCACGACGGCGGTGATGGGGAGGTGGATCGGGCTGCCGCTCAGGATGCCGTTGTTGCCGTGGGTGACGTCGTCGGCGTACGCGGGGGCCGCCAGCGCCAGCAGGGCAATGGCACCTGCCATGACCAGAGTCTTCTTCACGGGGGGCTCCTCTCAGTATGCGGCCGTGGCGGCCGCAATGCTTTGGTGGAGCGATCCGGCTCGCCGCTTACCGCGGATGGGCGAAACGCAGTCGCTCGGTGACAGTACGTAAACGTTAGCGCAATGTAGCGACCAAGTGTAGTCAATCAATGACTTAGCGTGTTGATGGCTGGAGTCATGAGATAGTCAGCGTCATGTGGCTCACCTGGCGCGCCGCGACCGAGCGCGCGCTCTACGGCGAGGAGGGTTTCTACCTCCGCGAACGCCCCTCGGGCCACTTCCGCACCTCGGTCGGGGCCTCGTCCGTGTTCGCCGAGGCGGTCCTGGCCCTGCTGGCGGAGGTCGACTCCGACCTCGGCCGCCCCGAGTGGCTCGACCTGGTCGACATCGGCTCCGGTGAGGGCATGCTGGTCCGCCGCGTCCTCGACATGGCCGAGCCCGCTCTGCGCGACCGGCTCCGGGTCACGTGCGTCGACCTGTCACCCAGGCCCCCGGGGCTGCCCGACGAGGTCGAGTGGCGCCGCTGCCTGCCGTCCAGCATCGCCGGCCTGGCCGTCGCCAACGAGTGGCTCGACAACATCCCGCTCGACGTGGCCGAGCAGACCTCCGGCGGCCCGCGTCTGGTCATGGTCAACACCCGGACCGGGGAGGAGCGTCTCGGCGGCCCGCTGCGGCCCGCCGACCGCGAATGGCTCGACCGCTGGTGGCCGCTGCCGCACGTGGGCACCCGCGCCGAGATCGGCCGTCCCCGTGACGACGCCTGGGCCTCCGTTCTGGTACGCCTCGCCCGCGGCCGGGCGATAGCCGTGGATTATGCACACCCTGTGGATAACCGACCGCTCTGTGGCACGCTGACCGGTTACCGCGACGGCGCGGTCGTCGCCCCCGTCCCCGACGGGACCTGCGACATCACCGCCCACGTCGCCCTCGACGCATGCGCCGAGGCCGGGCGGCGGGCCGGCGCGATATCCACAACCTTGTCCACACAGCGTGACATGTTGCGGGCGCTGGGCCTCACCGGCGCCCGGCCGCCGGTCGACCTCGCCCGCACCGATCCGCGCGCCTACGTGCGCGCGTTGTCGAGGGCGTCGGAGGAGGCCGAGCTGATCGATCCGGCCGGGCTCGGCGGGTTCGGCTGGCTCAGCCAGAGCCGGTGACGTCGAGGTCGAGCGAGCGCAGGCCGCGGATGACGAAGCCCGGCTTGTAGACCGGCTCCGCCCGCAGCTCCATCGTCCCGACCCGGTCCAGCAGCGCGGTGAACGACTCCGTCAGCTCGATCCTGGCCAGCGGCGCGCCCAGGCAGAAGTGGATGCCGGCGCCGAAGGAGATGTGCGGGTTGTCCGGACGGCCCAGGTCGAGCCGGTCCGGGTCCTCGAACACCTCGGGGTCCCTGTTGGCCGAGCCGAACAGGCAGGCGACCTCCGAGCCGCGCGGGATCCGCACGCCGTGCACATCGATGTCCTCCAGCACCCAGCGCTCGAAGAGCTGCAGCGGGGTGTCGTAGCGCAGCAGCTCCTCGATGGCGGTCGGCAGCAGCGAACGGTCGGCGCGCAGCCGGGCCAGCTCGCCGGGGTTCTTCAGCAGGGCCCGCCAGCCGTTGCCGGTGACGTTGACCGTGGCCTCGTGGCCCGCGTTGAGCAGCAGCACGCAGGTGCCGGCCAGCTCGTCGAGGGTCAGCTCGGGGATCGCGGCCAGGGCGCTGACCAGGTCCTCGCCGGGGTTCGCGAGCCGGTCGCGGGCCAGGTCCTTGAGGTAGGACTCGAACTCCTCGGCCGCGCGCACCGCCTGGTGCTGGGTCTCCAGGCTGGGGTTGAGCTCGTACATGCCGCACATGTCGGCCGACCACGGGCGCAGCAGGTGGCGGTCCTGCTCGGGGACGCCGAGCATCTCGGCGATGACCGTGACCGGCAGCGGCTCGGCGACCTCGGCGATCAGGTCGCCGCCGCCCTTCTCGACGTAGGCGTCGATCAGGCTCTCGGCGATGGCCCGGACGCGCGGGCGCAGCGACTCGACCATGCGCGGCGTGAACGCCTTGGACACCAGCCGGCGCAGCCTCGTGTGGTCCGGCGGCTCGACCTCCAGCATGCCGTTCCTGCTGACCCGCCAGAAGGGCTCCTGGAACTCCGGCTGGGGCTGCCGGCCGAACTCCTCGTGCGTGGCGACGTGGGTGTAGTCGCGGCCCAGCCGCCGGTCCCGGAGCAGCGCGTTCACGTCCGCGTGCCGGGAGATCAGCCACTGGTTGGACGGCTCGAAGTAGCGGACGGGCGCCTCGCGCCTCAGCTCGTCGTACGCCGGATAGGGGTCGACGACGAAATCCGGATTCCAGGGATCAAAGCGCACTATTTCATCTTATGAGACGGGTTGACCTGCCGAGCTTGCGAATCATGCCCGGGTGTCGGTTATAGTGCCGTCGTAGGTCATGAGTGCCAGCGACAAGCCCCGGCTAGCTGGCCGGCAACCCTCGCGTCCGCGGCGGGGTGCCCCGGGTGAAGACCTGGTCCGTCACGAGGTGTGGCGGGCAAGCGCGGGCTCCATGGCTGCTTCCAGGGGTCCGACCGACCCGTGAGGAGCTGTGCCGTGTCCACTCTGACGATCTTCACCTCTGTTCCCGCCCAGGCCGCCGCCGAGGCCACCGCCCCTGCCGCCGCCTACGGACGGTTGATCCCCGCCGTGCTCGGCGCCGACCTCGAAGTGCCGGTCAAGGGCGGCCGGCTGGTGAGCTACGCCAACCTCGACTACGCGGCCAGCGCCCCCTGTCTCGAGCCGGTCAGCGCCGCCGTCGCCGCCGCGCTCCCGGCCTACTCCAGCGTCCACCGCGGCGCGGGCTACGCCTCCCAGCTCACCACCGCCCGCTACGAGCAGGCCCGGCACACGGTCCGGGCCTTCGTCGGCGCCCGCCCGGACGACTCCGTCATCTTCACCCGCAACACCACCGACGCCACCAACCTGCTGGCCGGCTGCCTGCCCGAGGGCACGACCGTCGTCGTCTTCGACTCCGAGCACCACGCCTCGCTGCTGCCCTGGGAGCGGTCCGTACGCCTGGCGCCGCCCGCCTTCCCCGGCGAGGCCGTCCGCGCCGCCGACGAGGCGCTGGCCGGGATCGAGGGCCCCAAGCTGCTCGTGGTCACCGCCGCCTCCAACGTCACCGGCGAGCTGTGGCCCATCGCCGCCCTCGCCCACATCGCCCACCGGCACGGCGCCCGGATCCTGGTGGACGCCGCCCAGCTCGTCCCGCACCGCAGGCTCAACCTGACCGCGCTCGACCTGGACTACGTGGCCTTCTCCGGCCACAAGCTGTACGCGCCCTTCGGCGCCGGCGTGCTGGTCGGACGCCGTGACTGGCTGGCGGCGGGCGAGCCGTACCTGAAGGGCGGCGGCGCGGTGCGCTCGGTGGGCGAGACCACCGAGTGGCACGACGACCCCGAGCCCCGCCACGAGGCCGGCACCCCCAACGTGCTCGGCGCCATCGCCCTGGCCGCCGCCTGCGACGCGCTCACCGCCACGGGGTGGACGGAGCTGGTGCGCGAGGAGGAGCGCCTGATCGCCCGGCTGCGTACCGGTCTGGCCTCGATCGCGGGGGTGCGCGAGCTGTCGTTGTGGGGCGCGGACCACCCGCGGGTGGGGATCGTGTCGTTCGTCGTGGACGGCTACTCGGCCCGGGAGGTGGCCGAGGCGCTGTCCGGCGAGTACGGCATCGGCGTGCGTGACGGGAAGTTCTGCGCGCACCCGTTCGTCCGGCACCTGCTGGGCACCTCCGATGGAGGTTGCGAGGACGGCACCGCCTCGGCGGTCCGCGCCTCCATCGGCATCGGCAGCACGCAGGAGCACGTCGACCGCCTGATCGAGGCCCTGCGCGACCTGGTCAGCCGCTGAGCTCAGCGGTTGGGCGGCTTCTGCTGGTGCGGCTCGTCGGACACCAGGGCGTCGATGTCCCTCATGTCCTCGTCGTTGAGATGCCCGGGACGCGGCGCGTTGGGCTGCCTCGGCACGTTGGGCTGCTCGGCCTCGCCCTCGGGCCGGGCCGGCGTCGTCGGGCCGCCCTCTGGCCTGACCTGCGTGGCCGGTCCCTCGGTGACGACCGTCGTCGGCTCGGCGCGGCGGGCCGGCCGGTGCGCGGCGAGGTCGTCCTCGGCGATCTGGCGTTCCCTGCGGCGGCGGTACGTCGAATGGAAGATGCCGTCGAGGCCGATGCGGCCGCCGCCCAGCGCGGCGAGCATCAAGGACAGCGCACCGAGCGCGCCCGGCAGCTCCCATCCCCCGGTCTGCGCCAACACCCCGTGTCCGGCGTGCACGAAGACGATCGCGCCGATCATGTCGATGAGCAGCAGCAACGCCACCGGCCGGACCAGCAGGCCGAGGATCAGCAGCGCGCCGCCGACCAGCTCCACGATGGCGGCGAAGCCGGCCGACAACTCGGGCATGGGCACGCCCATCTCCCGGAACTGCCCCGCCGCGGCACCGAGCCCGCCCTGCCACTTCTGCCAGCCGTGCGCCACGAAGATCACCCCGAGTACCACCCGGGAGATCAGGGCCGCCACATCAAACAGGACTCTCTTCACAGTGCTTTCTCCCCCCGTTCCCGGTATTGATCCCCATGTCTGGCTTCGGGATGCGTTGCCATACGATTCCTTGACCATCCCCCACGCTGGATCACCCCGTGGGACGGTGGCAGCATGGGCCCTATGACGGAACGCGTGGTCGGGATCGGCGCCGGCGCGAAGGAGCTGGCGACCGAGGACATGATCCTCAACATCGGCCCCCAGCATCCCTCCACGCACGGCGTGCTCAGGCTCCGGCTCACCCTCGACGGCGAGCGCATCGAGACGGCCGAGCCGATCATCGGCTACATGCACAGGGGCGCGGAGAAACTGTTCGAGGTCCGCGACTACCGCCAGATCATCATGCTCGCCAACCGGCACGACTGGCTGTCGGGGTTCGCCAACGAACTGGGCGTCGTGCTGGCCGCCGAACGGCTGCTCGGCATGGAGACGCCGGTCAGGGCCGTGTGGGCGCGTACGCTGCTGGCCGAGCTCAACCGGGTGCTCAACCACCTGATGTTCCTCGGCTCCTACCCCCTCGAACTGGGCGCGATCACCCCCGTCTTCTACGCCTTCAACGAGCGCGAACGCATCCAGGCCGTCATGGAGGAGATCTCCGGCGGGCGCATGCACTACATGTTCAACCGGGTCGGCGGCCTCAAGGAGGACCTGCCGCTCGGCTGGCTCGACCGGGTCGCCGAGGCCGTCGCCGAGACCCGCCGCCGGGTGCCCGACATCGAGGGCCTCATCCTGAACAACGAGATCTTCCTGGCCCGCACCAAGGGCGTCGGCGTGCTGTCCCGCGAGCAGATCCTCCAGTACGGCGTCAGCGGGCCCATCGCGCGCGCCTCCGGCGTGGACCTCGACCTGCGGCGCGACGACCCGTACCTGGCCTACGGGGAGCTGCCGGTCACGGTCGTCACCCGGCGCGACGGCGACTGCCATGCCCGGTTCGAGGTGTTGTTCGAGCAGCTCAAGGTCTCGCTCGACCTGGCCGACGCGTGCGTCGCCCGGCTGCGTGAGCTGCCTCCCGGGCCGGTCAACCAGCGCCTGCCGAAGGTGCTCAAGGTGCCCGAGGGCCACACGTACGCGTGGACCGAGAACCCGCTCGGCATCAACGGCTACTACCTGGTCTCCAAGGGCGACAAGACGCCGTGGCGGCTCAAGCTGCGCTCGGCGTCGTTCGGCAACGTCCAGGCGCTGCGCGAGCTGCTGCCCGGGAACCTGGTGGCCGACATGATCGCCATTCTGGGCTCGATGTTCTTCGTCGTGGGTGACATCGACAAGTGAGCACTCCCGAACGCGACAAGTACGTCGACTGGCTGCGCGCCCTCAGCCTCATCGTCGTGGTGGTCTGGCACTGGGCGTTCACGATCCTGGAGTGGAAGCCCAGCGGGCCCGAGCCCACCAGCCCGCTCGGCTTCACCTCCGGGTTGTGGATCCTGACCTGGCTGCTCCAGGTGCTGCCGCTGTTCTTCTACGTCGGCGGCCACGTGCACCTGCTGTCCTGGAACCGGGCCCAGGCGCGCGGCGTCGGCATCGGGTCGTTCGTCTGGCGGCGCATCCGCGCGCTGTCCCTGCCCGCGCTGTTCCTGTGCGGCGTGTGGATCTCCGTCGGGGCGATCGTCACCTGGGCGTCCCACGTGGAGTGGATGTGGCGGGTGGTGCTGCTCGTGCTCAGCCCGCTGTGGTTCCTCGGCGTCTACCTGGTGCTGATCGCGCTGCTGCCGGTGGCGCTGTGGCTGCACAGGCGCTACGACGTGCTGGCCCTCATCTGGCTGGGCGGCTCGGCCCTGGTCGTCGACGTCGTGCGGTTCCGCTACGGCTACGAGTGGGCCGGCTGGCTCAACATGATCATCGTCTGGGGTCTGGCCCACCAGGCGGGCTTCTTCTACGACCGGATCGTCGTCCTGCCCCGGCGGTACGACGTCGGCATCCTGTGGACCGGCCTGTTCGCCCTGATCGGCCTGGTCTACTCGGGCATCTATCCGGGCTCGATGGTGGGCGTGCCGGGCGACAAGTGGTCGAACATGGCGCCGCCCACGTTCGTCATCGTCGCCCTGCTGATCTTCCAGATCGGCCTGGTCGAGGTGCTGCGCCCGGCCATGGAACGCGTGCTCGAACGCCCCCGCTGGGCCCGTGCCAACTCCTTCATCAACCGCTACGCCCTGCCGCTGTTCCTCTTCCACACGACCGGCATGGCGATCGCCTTAGGGCTGTCGTGGTGGTTGTTCGGCAACCTCGGCACGAAGATCCCGCCCGACCTGAAGTGGTGGCTGGAACGGCCGATCGCCATCGTCGGGCCGCTGATCTGCACGCTGCCGGTCATCTACCTCTTCGGCCGCCGCCGTTAGTCGGGTTTGCGCTCGTCGGAGTCCTTCGGGATCCGGCAGCAGTGTTCGAGGTACAGGGCCGCGCAGACGAGCACCACGCAGGCCACGAACGACCCGGCCGCCACGAAGAACTCCGAGCGCGGCGTCTCCCGGTCGAAGATCTGCAGCGTGTACGCGGCGAACCCGGCGAACATCCCCGCGAACACCGCCCCCGCGTACGCCGACGCCTTGGCCAGCGCCGCCAGCCGGGCCACCGCCAGCGGCTCGACCGGCTTGGTGTCGGGTTTCCTGGCGATCCTGGCCTTGGTCACCCATCCGCTGTAACCCTCGCCGAGGGCGAGCAGCAGCACGGTCGGGATGGCCGTCCAGGGGATGATGGGCAGGTCGGAGTAGAAGTGCCGGACCGCCGCCCAGACGACCAGGGCGACGACGAGCAGGAGAGCGGCCAGCCGGCCGGGATGCGTCGGCTTCAATCGGGCCTCTGCAGCTTCAGGTCGTCACGCAGGCGCACACCGTGCCGGTCGAGCTCGGCGAGCAGGTCGGCCACCCGGCCCCTGCCCGGCACCGTGGCCTCGGGGTCGATCACCGACCAGGGCACCAGCACGAACGCCCGCTCGTGGGCCCGGGGATGCGGCAACGTCAGCTCGGGGTCGTCGGACACGGTCTCGCCCACGACGATCAGGTCGACGTCGAGCGTACGCGGCCCCCACCGCTCCGCACGCACCCGGCCGAAGGCGTTCTCCACGCCCAGCGCCCGCTCCAGCAACGTACGCGGCGGCAGGGCGGTCTCGGCGACGACGACCGCGTTGAGGTACGGCTCCTGGCCTCCCGGCCCCCCGACCGGGTCGGTCTCGTAGACCGGGGACGCCTTGACGAACTCCAGGCCCGGGGCGTCGAACAACGTGTCGATGGCTCCCTGCAACGTCTGGAACCGCTCGCCCAGGTTGCTGCCGAGAGCGAGGACGGCCTTCATGCGCGGCTCCGCTCGATCGTCACGATCACATCGTCGAACGGCAGCGGGATCGGCGCCGCCGGTTTGTGCACGCTCACCTCGACCTTGTGCACCAGCTCACTGGCCAGGCAGACGTCGGCCAGCCGCTGGGCCAGCGTCTCGATCAGCTCGACCGGCTCGCCCTCGACCACCTCGACCAGCGCCTGCGCCAGCTCGCCGTAGTGGACGGTCTTGGTGAGGTCGTCGCCGGCCGCCGCCGGGGCGGTGTCGAGGAACAACGTCGCGTCGATCACGAACTCCTGGCCGAGCTCCCGCTCGGCGGGCAGCACGCCGTGCCTGCCCCTGGCCCGCAGGCCCTTGAGAGCGATGCGGTCAGACCTCAAGCTCGCCCTCCTCGTCCTCGTCGTCGTCTCCCTGGAGCACCGGGGAGCCGTGGTGCATCCACAACCGCCAGCCCTGCGGGGTGCGGATGTAGACGTTGCTCGCCACCACCTTGCCCGCGGCGAAGCTGGACTCACCCTCCTCGCCCGCCGTCAGGATGTTCTCCACGCAGGTGAGCACGGCCACGTCGCCCAGCACGGTGGTGTTGACGTCGGTCAGCACGAACTGGATGTAGGTGGTGTTGGCCATGATCAGCGCCCACGACCGCAGCACCTCCGACCGGCCGGTCAGCAACGTCCAGCCCGGATGGACGCAGCTCACCTGGTCGTCGGCGGTGTCCTCGGCCCAGATCTCGGTCATCTTGTCGAGATCGGCACTCTCGATCGCGGTGTAGAACTCCTCGTTGACCGTCTCTATCGCGGCAGTGTCGACGCTCATGTGCCTGCTCCGGCTCTCTTCCATGCGGCCGCCACGCGCACGGCATCGGCATTGGGACCTACCTCGTGCACGCGCACGCACCAGGCCCCCGCCTGAGCCGCCAGCGCGGTGACCGCCAGCGTTGCGTCGTCGCTCCTGCTGAACGGGCGGGGCGCGCCGTCGGGGCCGGCCAGCAGCCGCCCGAGGAACCGCTTGCGCGAGGCCCCGATCAAGAGCGGGAAGCCCAGCTCGGCGAGCTGCGGGATGCCGGCCAGCAACGCCCAGTTGTGTTCGGCGTTCTTGGCGAAGCCGAGGCCGGGGTCGAGCACGATCTGCTCGGGGGACACCCCCTCGGCCAGCACGAGATCGACCCGCTTGCTGAGCTCCTCGCGCACCTCTGTCACGACGTCGGCGTAGACGGCGCGGCTGTCCATGTCATGGCTGTGGCCGCGCCAGTGCATCACCACGTAGGGCGCTCCCGTCGCGGCGACCACGCGCGGCATCTCGGGGTCGGCCAGGCCGCCGCTGACGTCGTTGACGAGCCTGGCGCCCGCCTCGACCGCGGCCCTGGCCACCTCGGCACGCATCGTGTCGACGCTGACGGCCACGCCCTCGGCGTCGAGCGCCCGGATCACCGGGACGACCCTGGCCAGCTCCTCCTCCAGCGGCACCCGCGCGGCGCCGGGACGGGTGGACTCACCGCCCACGTCGACGATGTCGGCCCCCTCCCGCACCAGGTCGAGCCCGTGCCGGACGGCGGCCTCCGCGTCGAACCACAGGCCGCCGTCGGAGAAGGAGTCGGGGGTCACGTTGACCACGCCCATGACGAGGCACCGCTCCGTACCACCCGGCACGTTGATGGGCACGCTAGTCATGGGGCAAGCCTAGGCGTTCCCCCACACCTGCCGACATCTCGGGTCCCCAGTTGTGGATAACGATCGTCACCTGCCGAGAATCAGCGCCATCGCCTCGGAGCGGGTCTTGTCGCTGGTACGGAAGTCGCCGCGGACCGCCGACGTGACCGTCTTGGCCCCCGGCTTGCGCACGCCGCGCATCGTCATGCACAGGTGTTCGGCCTCGACCACCACGATGACCCCGCGCGGCTCCAGCACCCGCATGAGAGCGTCGGCGATCTGCGACGTCATGCGCTCCTGCACCTGCGGACGGCGGGCGAAGACGTCGACCAGCCGGGCCAGCTTCGACAGCCCGGTCACCTGGCCACGCTCGTTGGGGATGTAGCCCACGTGGGCCACGCCGTGGAACGGGACCAGATGGTGCTCGCAGGTCGAGTAGACCTCGATGTCCCTGACCAGCACCATCTCGTCGTGGTCGACGTCGAAGACCTTGTTGAGCACGTCCTCGGGGGTCTGGCCGAGCCCGGAGAACTGCTCGGCCATCGCGCGGGCGACCCTGGCGGGCGTCTCGAGCAGGCCGTCGCGGTCGGGATCCTCGCCGATGCCGTAGAGGATCTCGCGTACGGCCTTCTCGATCCGCCCCAGGTCCACCTCGTGCTGGGTCACGCACTGTCTCCGGACTGGAAGGCGTCCTGGTGGCCGGAGGTGAGCGAGCCGTTGGCCGACTGCTCCTTCGGGGTCAGGATCGGCGGGCGGTCGGAGGGCAGCCGCTTGCCGTAGCCCGCGTAGGAGGGCCGGTGCTCCTTGACGACCACCGGGGCGAAGATCTGCAGGACCTGCTCGCGGGAGAGGGTCTCCTTCTCCATGAGCTCCAGCACCAGGTTGTCGAGCACGTCGCGGTATTCGACCAGGATGTCCCAGGCCTGGTCGTGCGCCGTCTCGATCATCCGGCGGACCTCCTCGTCGATGGAGGAGGCGATCTTCTCGGAGTAGTCGCGCTCGTGGCCCATCTCGCGGCCGAGGAAGACCTCGGCCTGGCCGGTGCCGAACTTACGGGCGCCGAGCTGCTCGCTCATGCCGTACTCGGTCACCATGCGGCGGGCGACCGCCGTGGCCTTCTCGATGTCGTTGGAGGCGCCGGTGGTGGGCTCGTGGAAGACGAGCTCCTCCGCCGCGCGGCCGCCGAGCAGCATCGCGAGCTGGTCCATCATCTCGGACCTGGTGGCCAGGAACTTGTCCTCCATGGGCAGCGTCATCGTGTAACCGAGCGCGCGACCGCGGGACAGGATGGTGATCTTGTGGACCGGGTCGGAGTTGGGCAGCGCGTGCGCCACCAACGCGTGACCGCCTTCGTGGTAGGCGATCATCTTCTTCTCCTTGTTGGACATGACCCGCGACTTGCGCTCGGGCCCTGCCATGACACGGTCGATCGACTCCTCGAGGACCTCCATCGTGATCAGCTTCTGGTCGGCCCGCGCGGTGAGCAGGGCCGCCTCGTTGATCACGTTGGCCAGGTCGGCGCCGGTGAACCCGGGGGTGCGGCGCGCGATGACGTCGAGGTCGACGTCGGGCGCGAACGGCTTGCCGCGACCGTGGACCTTGAGGATGCCCTTGCGGCCCTCCAGGTCGGGACGGTCGACCGTGACCTGCCGGTCGAACCGGCCCGGACGCAGCAGCGCCGGGTCGAGGATGTCGGGCCGGTTGGTCGCGGCGATGAGGATCACGCCGCCCTTGACGTCGAAGCCGTCCATCTCGACGAGCAGCTGGTTGAGGGTCTGCTCGCGCTCGTCGTGACCGCCGCCCAGGCCGGCGCCGCGGTGGCGGCCGACGGCGTCGATCTCGTCGATGAAGATGATCGCGGGAGCGTTGGCCTTGGCCTGCTCGAACAGGTCGCGCACGCGGGAGGCGCCGACGCCGACGAACATCTCGACGAAGTCGGAGCCGGAGATCGAGTAGAAGGGCACGCCCGCCTCGCCCGCGACCGCGCGGGCCAGCAGGGTCTTGCCGGTGCCGGGCGGGCCGTAGAGCAGCACGCCCTTGGGGATCTTCGCGCCGATCGCCTGGAACTTGGCCGGGGCCTGCAGGAACTCCTTGATCTCCTGGAGCTCCTCGATGGCCTCGTCGGCGCCCGCGACGTCGGCGAACGTGGTCTTGGGGGTGTCTTTGGTGATGAGCTTGGCCTTCGACTTGCCGAAGTTCATCACCCGGGAGCCGCCGCCCTGCATCTGGTTCATGATGAACAGGAAGATCAGCACGATGATGACGATCGGCAGGAAGCTCACCAGGATGCTGAGCAGGAAGTTCTCCTGGGGCACCTCGGTGGTGAAGCTCTTCGTCTTGTTGGCGTCGACCTGGGCCTGCAGCTCGTCGGTCAGCTTCGCGCCGTAGCCGCTGACCCAGTTGGCCTGGATCAGCTTCGCCGGGGCGTCACCCGGCCGCACGACGATCGGCTTGATGAGGGTGAGCTCGACCCGATTGTCCTTGTCGACGACCTTGGCGCTGGTGAAATTGCCGGCGCGAATCTGCTGGAGGACCGTGGACGTGTCGGCCTGCTTGAAATTGCCCCCGCCGCTCCAGAGCTGGGTGACGAGCAGGAGCAGCACGACGATGCCCAGGATCCACAGCAGTGGCCCACGTGTAAATCGCTTGAGATCCATCCGATGCGGAACCCCTTGCGGGCCCGTCCCTTCCTGACCATGGCCTGGAACCCCGGGCTGGCCCGGGGCCGCGGCATCCGACACCGCGACTTCTGACTACCCGAAGGGGACTTGCGGTCACCCTTCCGGAGTCTGAAGGTACACCGGCATGGCGCACGGAGGGACCCGCCCGCTACACCGGTCTTGCCCTATCAACGTACGTCACGTTGCGCGATGTTCCCGGCCATGGCCGGGATTACTACTTATAAACGTGCGGCGCGAGCGTTCCGATGAACGGCAAATTGCGGTAGCGCTCCGCGTAGTCGAGCCCGTAGCCGATGACGAACTCGTTGGGAATGTCGAAGCCGACGTATTTCACGTCCATCGGCACCTTCACCGCGTCGGGCTTGCGCAGCGCGGCGCAGATCTCCAACGACGCCGGATTGCGCGACTTCAGGTTTTCCAGCAGCCAGTGGAGGGTCAGGCCCGAGTCGATGATGTCCTCGACGATCAGGACGTGGCGGTTCAAGATGTCGGTGTCGAGGTCCTTCAGCACCCGCACGACGCCGGAGGACTTGGTGCCCGCGCCGTAGGACGACACCGCCATCCAGTCCATCTGCACCGGCACGTGCAGGGCTCTGGCCAGGTCGGCCATCACCATGACCGCGCCCTTCAGCACGCCCACGAGCAGGACGTCCTTGCCCGCGTAGTCCTCGTCGATGCGCCCGGCAAGCTCTTTGATCTTGGCCTGGAGATCGTCCTCGGGGATGAGGACCTTCTCGAGGTCTTTGCCCATGTCGGCAGCGTCCACCTGTGGTTCCTTAAACGATGGGACTGATGGCGAGTATCAGGGTGCCATACCGCCGAACTGCGGACAGACCTCCGGGTAGATCCACCGCCTTCTGCCCGTGCCATTGGGTGACCAGCCGATCGACCGCCAGCACGTGGGTGGCGGAAAGCGCGCCGGACGGCGTGCCCGCCGCGATGGCCGCGCGCCGCAGCACCCTGCGGCGCACCGCGTCGGGCAGTTTCTCCAACTCGGGTACGGAGAGGATGACGGACTCTCCGATATCGCTAAGAGCGCAATTCGGGAACGCCGATTCGGCCCACTGGTCGAGGGCGTCGGCGTCCTCCCGCGCCATTCCGGCGGTTCGCGCGAGCGCCTCGGTCACCCCCGGGCCGAGTTCCTCGTCGAGCATCGGCAGGATCCGCTTCCTGACGCGGACGCGGGTGTAGCGCGGGTCGTCGTTGTGCGGGTCGTCCCAGGGGACGAGGGACATGGCCGCGCAGGCGGCGACCGTCGTGGCCCGGGACAGGTCGAGGAAGGGCCGGCGGTAGCGGCCCGCACGGGCGGCCATGCCGGAGATCGAGCGCAGCCCGCTCCCCCTGGCCAGGCCCAGCAGGACGGTCTCGGCCTGGTCGTCGCGGGTGTGGCCGAGCAGGACGGCGGCGGCCCGCAGGCGGTCGGCCGCCTCGGCCAGCGCGGTGTACCTGGCCTCGCGGGCGGCGGCCTCGGGACCGCCGTCGGTGCCGACGGTGACGGTGAGCACCTCGGCCGGGGCCAGGCCGAGGCCGGCGGCGATGCCGGCGACCTGCCGGGCGCGGTCGGCCGAGCCCGGCTGGAGCTGGTGGTCCACCGTGACCAGGCCCGCGCGCAGGCCGGCGCGGGGGGCGACGAAGGCCAGCGCCGCGGCCAGGGCCAGCGAGTCGGCGCCGCCGCTGCACGCGGCCAGCACCAGCGCGCCGGTGCCGGCGAGGTCGGTCAGCGCCTCGCGGACGGCCCGGCGCACGTCGGCGACGGCTGGACGGGGACCCACAGGAGCCATTGTCCCGGCCGCCGGAACCGGCCGCACGCCACGCGCCCGGGTTCCTCGGGACGGGAAGGTCAGGCGGGCAGGGCAGGGGTGCCGATGACGCGGTGGATCCAGGCGTCGGGGTCGGCGATCTCGGGGGTCGTGGGCAGGGTCTCCGGGGAGGTCCAGACCTTGTTGAAGCCGTCCATGCCGACCCGGTCGACCACCTTGCGGACGAACGCGGAGCCCTCGGCGTACTGCTTCATCTTGACCTCGATGCCCAGCAGGCGCCGCACCGTGCGGTCGAGCCGGGAGCCGCCCTCGCGGCGCTGGGCGAACTTGGCGCGGATCTCCGAGACCGACGGGACCACCGAGGGGCCCACGGCGTCCATGACGAAGTCGCCATGGCCCTCCACCAGGGTCATCACGGCCGTCAGGCGGTCGAGGATCTCCTTCTGGGCGGGCGACTGGATGGCGTCGATCAGGTTGCCCTCGCCGCCCCTGACCACGTCGGCCACCGTGTCGGCGGCGTTGCGCAGGCGGTCGAGGAGCGTGGGGAGGTCGAGGTCGGAGGCGAGGAGGAACTCGGTCATCTGCGACCTGACGTACTCGCGCAGCCAGGTCACGCCGGTGAACTGCACGCGGTGGGTCTCCTCGTGGAGGCACACCCACAGGCGGAAGTCGCGGGGCACGACGTTCATCTCGCGCTCGGCGTGGACGATGTTGGGCGCCACGAGCGTCAGGCGGCCGGTCGCCTCCTGGCCGGTCGGGTCGGGCGGCAGGAACAGCTCGTACTGGCCGAGCACCCGGGAGGCGAGGAAGGCGAGGACGGCCCCGACCTCGACGCCGGTGATGCGCGAGCCCACCGCGGTGACGATGGCGGGCGGCGGGTTGTCTCCGCCGCCCATGCGCTGGGTCAGCGGTTCGAGGACCACGCGGAAGCCCTCGACGTTGGCCTTGATCCAGCCCGGCCGGTCGACGATGGTCGCGGGCTGCGGCGCGGTCTCGGTGTGGATCTTCGTGAACTCGCGCACGTGGCCCTCGGCCTCACGTGACAGCGTGCGGAGCTCGGCGACGGCCTGCCTGGCCTCCTCCTTGCTCACCTGAGGACCGGGGCGCACCAGGCGCGTGCCGGTCGTGACGGCCAGATCCCAGTCGATCACCTGCATGACGTCCACCGTACGTTGTTCTCGTCACGCCTGCGAAGAAGCGGCGGTCAGGATCGCGCGACGATCGCGGCGAGCTTGTCGAGCACGGGCTCGGCGTTCACCGGCACGTCGTCGGCCAGGAAGGCGAAGGTGACCAGCCGGCCGTCTTTGGTGGTGGCCAGGCCGGCCAGGGTGTTGACGTTGTTGAGCGTGCCGGTCTTGGCTCGTACGAGGCCGACCTGGCCCTTGCTGTCGGCGCGGGTGAAGCGCCTGCCGTTGCCCAGCGTGCCGGAGAAGCCGGCGATCGGCATGCCCGAGTCGACGGCCCGCAGCTCGGGATGCCCGGCCGAGCCGGCGATGGCGATGATCCTGGCCATGGCGTCGGCGCTGACCCGGTTGCGGATGGACAGGCCGCTGCCGTCGGCGACGCTGACGCCCTTGGTCACGCCGAGCCGCCGCATGACCCCGATCACCGCCTCGGCGGCCCCGGCGTACGACGCCTCCTTGCCCTCCTTGATGGCGACGTGCCTGGCCAGGGCCTCGGCCATGTCGTTGTCGCTGTGGGTCAGGGTGTGCTCGACCAGGGCGTACAAGGGGGCGGAGTCGACCTTGCCCAGCTCGGCGGCGCCCGCCGCGGCCCGTTCCTGGCGGATGTCCTTGGAGACGGTGACGCCGTACCTGGGCAGCAGGCGGGCGAAGGCGGCTGCGGCGGTCGCGGCCGGGTCGGACACGCGGGGCCGGGCGCCGGGCCGCTGGCGTCCCTCGTCCATGGCCAGGGCGTGGACGGGGGCCGCCTCGCCGTCGGGCACGTAGTTGGGCTTCCAGCCGGGCGCGATGGCCGGCCCGGTGAACAGGCTGTCGTCGTAGGAGAGCGTGACCTTCCTGACGCCCTTGGCCTTCAGCGCGGCGGCGGTCCTGGAGGCCAGGGTGGCGAGCGAGGCCTGCCTGGGGTAGCCGGGCCTGGCCGACGGCCCGGCGAGCAGCGGGTCGCCGCCGCCCACCAGGACGATCGCGCCGGGCGCGCGGCCCTGGACGACGCGGGTGGAGAAGCGGGTGTCGGGGCCCAGCGAGGCGAGCGCCGCCGTGGTTGTGACGATCTTGTTCGTGGAGGCCGGGGTGATGCCAGTGTCGGGGTTGGAGGCGAAGATCCGGCCGCCGGTGGCGGCGTCGAGCACGACCGCGCCCACCCGGCCGCCGAGTGCTTTGTCACCCAGCGCGTCGGTGAGCTGGCGGGTCAAAGTACTCTTAGTCGGGAGAGGTCCGTCTCCTGACGTCGCCGAAAGCTGGGCCAGCACAGGCCCCGAGGTGACCACGGGGGCGGGGGGGATTCCCCGGGGAGACGCCGTCGGCCCGATCGGTGACGGCTGCCTCGTCAGCGCGCTCAGGTTGAAGTCGCTGGTCATGGCGTAGACGCCGATGACGATCGTGACGATCTGGAGCACGGCGAGAGTGGCCAGCATCATCGAACGCTCGTGCCGCGCCACGTCGCCTGACCTCTCTCCTGGTGTTCGCCTACGAGACATTAACGCCCAGCCGGGACTTCCCGGGGGCCTTGAGCGGAGGAACCGCGGTGGAGTTCGACGTTGTCGTTGAGATTCCCAAGGGGCAACGGAACAAGTACGAAGTGGACCACGAGACCGGAAAGATCAGGCTTGACCGGCTCCTGTTCACCTCCACGCAGTACCCCGCCGACTACGGCTTCATCGAGAACACCCTCGGCGAGGACGGTGACCCGCTCGACGCGCTGGTGCTGCTCCAGGAGCCGACGTTCCCGGGGTGCTACATCACCTGCCGCGCGGTCGGCATGTTCCGGATGACCGACGAGAAGGGCGGCGACGACAAGGTCCTGTGCGTGCCCTCGACCGACCCCCGGATGCACCACATCCAGGACATCCACCACGTGTCGGAGTTCGACCGGCTGGAGATCCAGCACTTCTTCGAGGTCTACAAGGACCTTGAGCCCGGCAAGTCCGTCGAGGGCGCCAACTGGGTCGGGCGCATCGAGGCCGAGGCCGAGATCGAGCGCTCGTTCCACCGGGCCAAGGACGCGGGTCACCACTGATCCTCACCGGGGCCTGGTGGCGCCCACCAGGTCCCCTCTCCAGATCGGGGCGACCCGCACCACGTCGCCGGTCTGGGGGGCGTGCACCATCTGGCCCTGGCCGACGTAGATGCCCACGTGGTGGATCGTGCCGGGGTCGTCGGTGATGCGGCCGAAGAACAGCAGGTCGCCGCGGCGGAGCTGGTCCAGCGGCACGTGCGGGCCGGAGGTCCACTGGGTTCCGGTCCAGTGGTCCAGGCGCACGCCCACCTGTTCCCAGGCGCGCATGACCAGGCCGGAGCAGTCGTAGGTGTCGGGGCCCGCGGCGGCCCACACGTACGGCTTGCCGAGCTGGGTCAGCGCCCAGTTGGCGGCCAGGTTGCCGCCCGCCGACCCCGCCGCCAGGCCGGCCACCGACAGGGCCAGGGTCCGCCGTCTGGCCAGCAGCTCGGCGTGGCTGCGGGCGGCGTTCACCCGGTGCTGGAGCTGCCGCCGCTCCACCCGGAGGGTGCGCGTCTCGCGACGCTGCCGGGCCACGGCCGCCTCCGCGGCCAGCTTCGCCCGCCGGGCGCGCTCCGAGGCGGCCTGCCGGGCGTCGTAGGCGTTCCGCGCCTGCGTCCGGAGGATGGCGGCGACCTCCTGGGCGTCGCTCATCCTGCGCAGGATCTGGGCCCGCTCGTCGCCGAGCTGGCCGAGCACGCTCGCCCGGTGCAGGAAGCCGTCGACGCCGCCCTCGTCGATGAGCATGCCGACGATCGGGTCCATCGCCGTCATCCCGCCGTAGCTCTGCGCCGCGAGCAGCGCGACGGCCTGCCGGGCGCGCTCGGCCTCGGCGTCGGCCGCCGCCTGACGCGCCTGGGCCTGTGCGTACGACTGCTCGGCCTGCCGGGCCCGGACCAGCTCGCCGTTGTACGCCTCCACCTGCCGTTCCACGGCCGCCGCCAGCTCGTCGAGCCTGGACTGGGCCGCGGCCAGCCCGGCGCTGGCCACCCCCAGCTCTTTCGAGCGGACGCGGGCGGCCTCGCGCGCCTTCTTCACGTCCTTGGCCGACGGCATGGGGTCGGCCAGCACCGGCGGGCCCGAAGTGAGCGGGCACAGAGCGGCCAGCAGGACGCACGCCAGGAGCCCAGCCCGAAATACGCGCATAGGTCCCCCCGGAAACAGATGGTTACTCTATGCACACAGTTCCCACCGCTTTCCTGCACGTAACGTCATCACCGCAGGCGGAAGAGCCGTTCTATCCAAGGACGGATCCCGATGACCACCGGCCGGGCGGCCCGCGGGTAGGTGAAGACGGGGGTCTGGACGCCGTACGCGGCGTGCAGCTCGGCGGCCTTGCACCAGTCGGCGGTCACGCGGGCCGCGGCCCACGCCGCCGCGATGGCCGGTCTGGCCTCCGGGTGGCGGTCGTAGGTCTGGAAGAGGGTCATCGCGGCGTCGGCGGCGGCGTGACCGTCGCCCGGGTAGGCGGTGCCCGCCAGGTAGGGGGCGGTGACCCGGCCGCCGTGGCAGGTGTCGAGCACCCAGGTCCAGTTGGCCGTCACCAGCCCGAGCACGGGCTCGGGGACGTCGGCGGCGGCGCCGTACATGCGTTCCTGGCGGGGGCCGGTCAGGCGGCGGGCGTCCCACAACCAGTCGAGCTCGTCCGGTTGCGGGCCGCCGGCCAGCCAGGACAGCACCGCCAGACCGCGCGCGGTGCGCAGGCGGCACAGGTCGAGCACGTGGCGCAGCATGCGGGGGCCGCGGTCGAGCCAGGTCGGCCAGTCGACGCGGTGACCCCTCGGCACCAGCTCGGCCACCCGCCCCGGGACGGGCAGCGGGCAGACCCGGCGCCCCAGGTGCGCATCCTGACGCACCTGGAACGCCTCCACGGCGCGCGGGTCCCGCCGCGGCTCCGGAACCTCCACGGCCCCCTCGGCGCGCGGGTCCCGGCGCGGCTCCGGAACCTCCACGGCCCGCTCGGGGTGCCGGTCGTGGTGCGGCTCCCACGCCTCCATGGCGTGCTCAGCCGCTCTCGACGGGGGTGACGGGCTGCTCGGTGGGGGTGTGCGTGGGGGCGGGCGTGGCCGTCTCCGAGGGCGTGGTGGTGGGCACGGGCGTCTCGGTGGGCGTCGGGGCGGGGGTGGGGGTCGGCACCGGCGGGGTCCGGGTGGGCGGGCGCGTGCCCGGGTCGCCGTGCGGCGGGTGACCCGGCTCACCGTGCGGCGGGTGACCCGGACGGCCGGTGCGGCCGGGCTGACCGGGCTGGCCGTACGTCGGGTCGCCGGGGTTCTCGCCCGGCGGTTCGACCTGCGGCGGGCCGTCGGGCGTCGGCTGCGGCTCGCCGGGCGCGGACTCGGCGGGCGGCGCGGTCGCGTACGTGGGCAGCAGCACGGCCAGCGGCACCGGCGTCGTCGAGCCGAGCATGCCGAACGGCTCGGGAGCGGCGCTGTCGAGGATGGGCTCTACGGTCAACTGGGCGTCCTGCGGGTCGGGTTGCCAGGGCAGTCTGATGCCGGGCGGCTCGCCGGTGGCGGGGAACGCGGCCGTCGCCACCCCGGCGAGACCGCCGTTGTCCTTGCCGAACTGGTTGAAGATCACTGCTATCGCCACCACGGTCGCGACCGCCGCCAGCGCGCCCGCCACCGCCTGAGGCCACCTTCGAGCCGCCGTCTGCGTGGGAACGGGAAATCCGGCGGCGTCCAGGGAGGCCGTGCGCCGGGCGACGTAGCGGCGGTAGGGCAGCAGTTCGGGGTCGGCGAAGCAGCTCATGACCCTGATGCGCAGCGCCTCGGGGAGCGCGGCGGCGGGCAGCAGGCCGAAGACCTTGGCGGCCGAGGCCTGGCGGGCGCGGTGGGGGGCGCAGACCTCGCAGCGGGCGACGTGCCCGACCAGGTGCTCGCGCATCTCCCTGGTGAGGTCGCCGGTGAAGCCGGCCAGGATCCGGGCCCGGCGCGGGCAGTCGTAGGGGCCCTTGCGCGCCAGGATCTCGGCGGTGACGGCGTCGGTGAGATGATCGCGCGCCTGCTCCCTGGCCTGCTCGACCTGGCGCGGCGGGATCGCGAGCACCTGGGACAGCTCGGCGGTGTCCAGCGCGTGCCTGGTCGCCAGCTCCAGCACCTCGCGGTCGGCGACGGGCAGGCTCACGACGGCGTTCCAGGCCATGAGCCGCAGGTCGGCGTCGGCCGGGTCGTCGAGCGGCGGGGCCTCGGCCAGGGCCTCGTCGGCGCCGGGCGGCGCGGCCATCCGGCGGCGCAGGCATTCCTGCCTGGCCAGGGCGAGCAGCCAGACCCGGAACCTGTCGGGCTGGGACAGCGCGCCCGCGTGCGCCTCGGCGGCGATCAGCGTGTCGCGCAGGGCCACCTGGGCGCTGTCGATGTCGAGGAGGAGGGACCAGCAGTAGCGGTAGACACTCTCCGCGTGCGTGTCGTAGAGCGCGGCGAGGGCTCCCGGGTCGCGGGTGCGGAGTGCCTCCACCAGGACGCGGTCATTCATGTGACCGAAGGTAATGGATCGGTAACTAGTAGTTCTACCGGTTCCGCCGCTTGTCTACCGCGACCCCGCCAATTTCCCAACCTATTTGTTCGGACTAATACCGATTATTGCTTTACCTGCCCCATGGCTTCGCTCCCACGGTCCACCGCGAAGGGCTCGGAGGTGGGCTTGACCGTGTGCACCGGGAGCGCGCCGCCCATCGCCAGGTCCTCGTAGGGACGGCCGGTCGAGCCCCAGGTCCGGGCGGTGACGTCGGTCTTGACGACCTTGCTGCCCTTGGGCAGTCCGGCCACGGTGAGGATGAACCTGGGCGGGCTGCCGGCCTTCACGTCGTCCACGAACGTGCTGCCGCCGCCGAGCAGTTTGCCCGCCGCGTCACGCAGCAACGCGTTCACCACCAGGCTGCTCGCCGGCAATTGATACGGATTCCCGACATAGCCGGTAATAAGGTAAGAGCCGTCTTTTTGGCGCATTGTCTGGACGCGCGTGATCGGGAACGACTGGAACGACGACGGGATGCGCGCGGCGGACCGCCACTGCGCCGGACGGTACTGGATGGTCACCTTCACCGGCTTCTCGGCGGCGGACGCCTGGCCGGTGAAGGCCAGGGAGCCGCCCGGCGGCACGGCGTCGAGCGGCTGGTCCATGCGCACCACCTCGGTGCCGGCGGCGTCGCGGCCCACGATGGTGGCCACCACGTGCTCGCCGAAGTGCCACGGGTTGGCGTTGCTGAGCACGCCCGCCCAGTTGACGGCGTAACCGTCGGTGGACTTGGCGATGTTCGAGACCTGCTCCTTGAGAACGAGCGGCTTGAGCGATTGGGCTGGCTGGTCCTCACTTGAACAACCGGCGAGGCAGATCGCCCCGAGTGCGAGGAGGCTGACGGTTCGGCTACGCGGGATCACTTTGCCGTGATAACCCGTGCATGGGCACGGCTGGCAGATGACACGCGCCGGGCGTACCAACTCTTTAACGCCTCCGGACGACCCTCGTCTCGTCCCACACCGGCTCGGACGACTCATAGACGGTGCCGTCGGAGCCGAAGACCAGGAAACGGTCGAAGTCGGCGGCGAACCAGCGGTCGTGGGTGACCGCCATGACCGTGCCGTCGAACGCGTCGAGGCCCACCTGGAGCGCCTCGGCGCTGGCCAGGTCGAGGTTGTCGGTCGGCTCGTCGAGCAGGAGCAGCGTGGCGCCCGACAGCTCCAGCAGCAGGATCTGCAGCCGCGCCTGCTGGCCTCCGGACAGCGTGTCGAACCGCTGCTCGGCGATCAGCCCGGCCAGCTCGTAGCGGGCCAGCGTCTTCATGGCCTCGTTCTTGAGCTTGGCGTGCTCGCTCATCACGATCTCGACCGGGGTGCGGCCGAGCAGGTCGGGCCTGGAGTGGGTCTGGGCGAAGTGCCCCGGGACGACCCGGGCGCCGAGCCTGGCCACGCCGGTGTGCGCGACGGGCTCGCCGGCCACCAGGCGCAGGAAGTGGGACTTGCCCGAGCCGTTGGAGCCGAGGACGGCGACCCGCTCGCCGTACCAGATCTCCAGGTCGAACGGGCGCATCAGGCCGGTCAGCTCAAGGCCCTCGCAGATGACCGCGCGCTTGCCGGTGCGGCCGCCGCGCAGGCGCATCTTGATGTTCTGGTCGGCGGGGGCCTGCTCGGGCGGGCCCGCCTCGACGAACCTGCGCAGCCGGGTCTGGGCCGCGTGGTAGGGGGCGGCCATGCCGTCGTTGTACCTGGCCTTGTTCTTCAGCATGTTGACCAGGGCCTTGAGCTTGGCGTGCTCTTCGTCCCAGCGCCTGCGCAGCTCGTCGAGCCGCTCGTTGCGGGCCTTGCGGGCCTCGGCGTAACCGGCGAAGCCGCCGCCGTGGATCCAGATGTTGCCCGACTCGACCGTGACGATGCGGTCGGCGGCGTTGGCGAGGAGCTGGCGGTCGTGGCTGACCAGCAGCACCGTCTTGGACGTCTCGCGGAGCTGCTGCTCCAGCCACTCCTTGCCGGGCACGTCGAGGTAGTTGTCGGGCTCGTCGAGCAGCAGGGTCTGGTCGGGGCCGCGCAGCAGCGCCTCCAGGACGAGCCGCTTCTGCTCGCCGCCGGACAGGGTGGCCACGTCGCGGTACTTCACCCGGTCGAACGGGACGCCGAGGGCCGAGACCGTGCAGGTGTCCCAGAGCACCTCGATCTCGTAGCCGCCGGCGTCGGTGTAGTCGCTGATGGCCTGCGCGTAGCGCATCTGCGCCTTCTCGTCGTCGCGCTCCATCATCACCAGCTCGGCCGCGTCGAGCCGCTCGGCCGCCTGCCGCACGGCCGGCGGGGCGACGCCGAGCAGCAGGTCGCGGACGTTGCTCCCGTCGCGCACGTTGCCGATGAACTGCCGCATCACGCCCAGCCCGCCGGAGCTGGTCACGCTGCCCTCGACGGGCTCCAGGTCGCCCGCGACCAGGCGCATGAGCGTGGTCTTGCCCGCTCCGTTGGGCCCGACGAGCGCGGCCTTGACACCGTCGCCGATCCGGAAGGAGACGTCGTTGAGCAGGGGCCTGCCGTCGGGCAGCACGTACGTCAGATGTCCTACTTCAACGTGGCCCATCCGGGCAGGTTACCGGCCGCGCTCGACCACCGGCACCCGGTTTTCGGCCGGTGATCCGGGGGCCCTGGACAGCAAGTGATCTAATGACTAGAACTGTACGGGACTCCCCCAGCCCCTAGGAACCGGTGATGACGCGATTCCGCTCCTCCCTCGTCCCCCTCGCCGTCGCCTTGCTCGGCCTGGTCGCCGTCCCGCAGCAGGCGTGGGCCGCGCCGCCCAAGCCCGTGCCTCCCTCGGCCGCCGTGACGCGGGAACCGTCCGGGCCGGTCTCGGCGTGCGCGCCCACCGTGCGCGGCGCGTCCGTGGACGCCCGGCTGACCAGCCTGTTCACCTCGTACGGCAACGACAACAGCCGTCTGGACGACTGGACGGGAGCCGACGGCACCTACTCGCTCCGGCTGCCCAACGGCCGTGAGCTGTGGGTGTTCTCCGACACCTTCCTCGGCCAGGTCAACGCCGACGGCTCCCGGCCGCCCGTCGTCGAGGAGGGCGGCAGCACCGTCTTCCTGAACAACTCCTTCGCCGTAGAGCGGAACGGGCGGCTGTCCACCGTCCACGACGGCACGGCCGCGAAGCCCGAAGCCGTGATGCCGCCGCGCGACGACAAGCACTGGTTCTGGGCCGGGGACGCCACGCTGGCGGGCGGCCTGGTCGAGGTCACCTACCAGGAGTACGAGCGGTTCGGCTCCGGCGCGTGGGACTGGCGCTGGCACCGCAACGTGGTGGCCAGGTTCGCGCCCGGCCGGCTCGACCAGCCGATCAGCGTGCACGACCTGCCCTCGGGCCACGGCGTCTCCTGGGCCTCCGGCCTGCTCAAGGACGGCGGCTACACCTACGTGTACGGCGTCGAGGACCTCGGCTCGGCCAAGTACATGCACCTCGCCCGGGTAAGGGGCCAGAGCCTGCTGGGCACGTGGGAGTTCCGCACGGCCGACGGCTCGTGGTCACCGGACGAGACCGACTCGGCCCGGATCATGGGCGGAGTGGCGAACGAGTACAGCGTCACCCGGGTCGGATCCGGATATGTCCTGATCACGCATGACACCACCGAGGTGCTCAGCCCCAACATCGTGGCCTACTCCTCCTGCTCGCCCACCGGCCCCTTCACCGGCAAGCAGCACGTCTACACCACCCCCGAGACCAGCGGGAACGTCTTCACCTACAACGCCCACGCCCATCCCGACGTCGCCGGGAACGGCCTGGTGGTCTCCTACAACGTCAACAGCTTCGTCAACACCGACCACTACCGGGACGTGTCCATCTACCGGCCCAGGTTCCTGGATGTGACGTTCGGGTGAGGCGCAACTGGGCGGCGCGCCTTCGGCACCTCACCCTCGACGGGCTGCGGGCGGTCACGCTGGAGAACGAACGGCTGCGCGTGACCGTCCTGCCGGACAAGGGCGGCGACGTGGTGGAGTTCCTCCACAAACCCACCGACACCGACTTCGTCTGGCTCTCCCCGCAGGGCCTGCGCGACCCGCGCGACCACCGTCACGGCGCGGCCGACGACGTCGCCCAGTTCGTCGACCACTACGAGGGCGGCTGGCAGGAGGTCTTCCCCAACGGTGGCGCGCCGAGCGAGTACCGGGGCGCGCGCCTGGCCCAGCACGGCGAGGTCGCCGGGCTGCCGTGGTCGTGCGAGGTGGTGGCCGACTGCGCGGAGGAGGTCGCGGTGCGGCTCGCCGTGCGGACGCGGCGGCTGCCGTACCGGGTGGAGAAGGTGTTCCGGCTCCGGTCGGGGACCGCCGCGCTGGAGGTCGAGGGGCGGGTGACCAACGAGGCGGACCTCGCGCTGCACGCGATGTGGGGCCAGCACATCGTCTTCGGGGCGCCGTTCCTGCGGGCGGGCGCGCGGATCCGGCTGCCCGAAGGCGTGCGGGTGATCCCGCACGCGGCGCCGATCGGCCCGGCCGGGCGCCGGGTGCGGGCCGGCGGCCCGTGGCGGTGGCCGGTGGTGCCCGCCGACGGGGGCGGGGAGACGGACCTGAGTGTGGTGCCGGAGCGGGGCGGGCCGAGCGACATCGTCTACCTCACGGGTTTCCCGGAGGGTTGGTACGAAATTTCAGGGGATATCGGTATCCGGGTGGAGTGGGATGCGACGCTCCTCCCCTACCTGTGGATGTGGCAGGAGCTCGGCGCGTCCACCGGCTATCCCTGGTGGGGGCGGGCCTGCACGCTGGGGCTCGAACCGTTCGCCGGCATGCCGACCGACGGTCTGGCCGCCGCCGTGGCCAACGGGAGCGCCCTGTCGCTCGGACCGCAGGAGACCAAGGTGTCGAGATGGCGCGCGGAGGTGCTGGCGTGAGTGAGTTTTCCGGCAAGGTGGCGCTGGTCACCGGCGGGTCGATGGGCATCGGGCGGGCGGTGGTCGACCGGCTGGCCGACGGCGGCGCGAACGTGGTGTTCTGCGGCGTGGACGAGGCCGCGGCGCTCGACAGCGAGCACGTCACCGGCGTCGTCGCCGACGTGCGCCGGGCCGGCGACCTGCGCGACCTCGTGGACCTGGCCGTGACCAGGTACGGCGGCCTCGACGTCGTCGTCACCTGCGCCGGCGTCCAGCGGTACGGCACGGTGGAGGACACCCCGGAGGAGGTGTGGGACGAGGTCATGGACGTCAACCTCAAGGGCGTCTACCTCACCTGCAAGGCCGCCGTGCCGAGGCTCAGGGAACGCGGCGGCGGCTCGATCGTGGTCATGTCGTCGGTGCAGGCGTTCTCGTCGCAGGCGCAGGTGGCCGCCTACACCGCGAGCAAGGCCGCCCTGAACGGCCTGACCAGGGCCATGGCGCTCGACCACGCGGCCGACGGCATCCGGGTCAACGTGGTCTGCCCCGGCTCGGTGGACACCCCCATGCTGCGCTGGGCGGCCGACCTGTGGCGGGGCGACCTGTCGCAGGAGGAGCAGGTCGAGCAGTGGGGGAAGGCCCATCCGCTGGGCCGCGTGGGCCGTCCTGAGGAGGTGGCCGAGCTGGTGGCGTTCCTGGCGGGGCCGCGTTCGTCGTTCATCACCGGGGCCGAGCACCGTGTGGACGGCGGCCTCCTGGCCCGGAACCCGGCCGCGCTCCCCGACTAGGTCGAGTAAGTCCCCAGTCGCCTCCCGATCCTGGCAATCGTTGCGTCAATGCGGCGAAGTACCAGGTGGTGAGCCTGGTAACCAAGTTCTCTGCGTGTATTCAGAGGGTGGGTCCCGAGCCCCCTCACCACACGCTTGGTACGGGTTCCAGAAACGACTCACCGATCTAGGAGAGACCTGTGAGGCTCACCAAGAAGGCCGTCGGCTTCATCGCCGCGGCCGCGCTGTTCACCGTGGTCGTCCCGGCTGCCGCGGCGGCGGCCAGCCCACGCTCGACGTGCTACGGCGGCCGCGTCTGCCTGTACGCCGGTTTCGACTACAACCGCGGCCAGAGCGACCACTGGCGCGACTTCACGGCCGACGACTCCGACCTGGCCGACAACAACTGGCTGAACTGGGACTTCAGCAACACCTGGCACAGCATGGACAACGAGACCAGCTCCGTCAGGAACCGGGTCGGCTGCAGCGCCACCCTCTGGCAGCACGCCGACTACACCGGTGCCCACAGCACCTTCACCCACAACTCCAACGACGGTTACCTGTCGAACAACGCCATCGGCAACAACCGCACCAGCTCGATCGACATCTGGTGCCGCTGAGAAATAACGGGAGTGCCGGTTTCCGGGCTTGGCCGCCGGAAACCGGCTGTCGCGGCCTCCTCGCGGGCGCGCTGCTGCTGTCCGTCGCGGCCTGCGCCGCCGGCGAGCCCGTACGCGAACGGCCCCCGGCGGGCGTGACCTCGGTGTCGCAGCTCGTGTTGCCGTTCGACGCCTACAAGCCGACTCCCGAGCAGCGGGCCGTCCTGGGCAATGCCCACAACCACCTGGTCGCGCGGTGCATGAGCCGCCGCGGCCTCACCGTCACCCCACCCGCGGAGGACGCCGCCGAGCTGGCGGCGATCGACCCGGGCAACTCCCGCCGCTACGGCGTCGTGGACACCTCGGCCGCCCAGCGGTACGGCTACCACCTGGCCAGGCCCCCGTCCCCGGACACCACCGGCTCCTGGGTCAACAAACTGCCCAAGCACACCCGCCACCGCCTGTACGGCACCGCCGCCGACCGCGGCTGCCTCGACCGCGCCTCCGCGGAGCTGGAGGGCGGCACCCGCCAGGCGGACTGGCCCTGGCTGGGCCTGCAGGACTCGCTCACCCTGGAACAGGCCGCCAAGCACGGCGGCGTGGCCGCGGCGACCAGGCGCTGGCAGTCGTGCATGACCCAGGCGGGACACCCCTACCCGGACCCGGAGTCGGCGATCGCCGACACCCCCAGGAACCAGGAGCCGCGGGCCTGCTCGTAGGCCTGCGTGCGCTCGGGGTCGTAGGAGG
>NZ_JBEXYK010000030.1:32118-105631 GCF_040630865.1 Nonomuraea sp. NPDC005730 | reverse complement strand
GGTCACCACCGCCAGCCGGCGCCTGGCGACGAACACGACAACGACCAGCAGCGCGGAGAACACGGCGATCATGGGCATGGCGCGCCCGCCACGGGCCCGGCGGCCAGGGTGGCGAACGCGGCGGAGAAGGAGCCACTGGCCTGGTAGACCGCCCCCACCACGACCGGCACGGTCACGCTGCCCAGTTGCGCCACCGCGTTCGTCGCGCCCGCCGCCGAGCCGGCCAGCGCCGTCCCCGACAGGCCGGGCACCATGGCGATCAGCAACGGTGAGTACAGGTACGCGCCCAGCCCCGCGAACCCGGCCGTCACCAGGAACGCCGTCTCCGTCTCCATGCCGCCGAACAGCAGCAGGCAGCCGGCGAAGGCCACCAGCACGGCGACCGCCGGGCGTTTGCGTCCCCGTCCGGCCAGGTCGGTGGCCAGGCCGATGACCGGTTTGCCCACCGCGCCCGCCGCCGCGAACACCACGACGACCGTGCCCGCGGTCACCGGGTCGAGCCCGTGCCCCTTCACCATGAGGGTGTTGGACCAGGTCACGAAGCCGTACGTGCCCCACAGCCCGCCGAAGCCGGCCAGGCCGATCAGCCGCAGGTCGCGGTCGCGGGCCAGGCCGCGCAGCGACGGGCGCGCGGCCGGCGGCTCGCGCCGGTCGCGCAGCAGCGTCAGGCACACCAGCGCGAGCCCCATCGACACGATCCCGAACAGGTGGTACGAGGCCCGCCAGTCGTACCACTGGATCAGCCGGGGCACGAGCACGTTGGCGATCATCGTCCCGAGCGAGGAGGCCATGGTGAACACGCCCATCGCCAGCCCGCGCTCCCGCTCGCCGAACCAGGACGCGATGAGCTTGACGCCCGCCGCGAAGTCGGCCCCCGCGCAGAGCCCGATCAGCGCCTGCACCGCGATCCCGGCCCCGGCGGACGGCACGGACCCGAACACGATCATGAAGCCGCCCGCCGTGAACAGCGACCCCGACAACACGACCCGGCTGCCGATCCGGTCACCGAGCAGCCCGCCGCCGATGTTGGACAGCACATAGCCGACGTAGTACGCCGTCGCGAACGCCCCCAGCCCCGCCAGCGACACCCCCAGCGCCTCGCCCGCCTGCAGCGACGCGGGCCCCCAGGTGGAACGGTCGACGGAGGTCATGGTGAGCGAGGCCCAGCAGAGCAGCAGCACGACCCACCGCCGCAGGGACCGGGCCTCGACCGATGGTGACAGTGTGTAATCGCCCACGGGCGGTCACGCTACCGCCTCACGCCACACCTTGTGACTCTCTGTACTTGAGCCATAACAATCTGCTACTCTCGGCGGTCCTTCCAGACCATGCCGAAGGGACCTCGAATGTTCAAGAGAAGACGCGCATCAGCCGCCCTCGCGATCGCCGCCGCCGTGGCCGCCGCGCCGGCCGGCCCGGCCCGCGCGGCCGCTCCCGTACCGCTGCCCCACCCCTACCCCGGCTTCGGCCCCGCCTGGCCGGCACCGGCGGGCACGGCCCACGTCCACAACGCCGTCCAGGACGCCGCCCGCAGTCAGGGCCTGCCGAACAAGAGCGCCTTCAGGGTGTCGTGACCCCCTCACCGGCAAAGGCGCCGGGCGTCGGCGTACGGCGACGCCCGGCCCGTCCGCTCCGGCGGGAACCCGCCGCCTGACCGCCCGCGGAACCGATCCGGATCAGGCGCCGGGCGTGCTCCGGGCGCCGTCGGCGAAGTGCCGCAGAACCATCTCGATCAGCGCGTCGACGTCGGCCTCGACCATCGGCTCGCCGGTCATGCCCATCCGGTGGAGCAAGGTGCCGACGACGACGTCGATGTAGAGCAGGACGCGCTGCTCCGGCTCGCCGAGGGCCTCCTGGAGCGCGAGCCGGTACGGGTCCTGGAACCGGGTGGACAGGACCGCGCGCAGGGCGGGGTCGCTGACGGCGTCGCTGAACACGCCCGCGAACGCGTCGCCGGTGCCCGGTTCGCTGATCTTCCCCGCGATCCAGCGGATGGTCGAGGACATGATCTCGGCCCGGTCGGCGCCCTCCAGCGGCGCCGGGCCGAACGCGTCGAGCAGGCAGTCGACGATCAGCTCGCCCTTCGTCGGCCAGCGCCGGTAGACCGTCGTCTTCGCCACACCGGCCGCGGCGGCGATGCGCTCGACGGTGGCCCGCGCGTAGCCGAGCTCGTGGACGGTGCGCAAGGTGGCGGCGAACACCTCGGCGTTGACGCCGGAGCGCGGGCGACCGGGCGGTCTGGCGGAAGTGCTCGCTCGGGTCATGCCTGAACGATAACTTATTGCGCTACCGTAAGTATCGATACTTCAGGTAGCGGAATTGGAGGACTCATGACCGGCAGCCGCGATCCGAGCCGGGGACACCGGCCCACCCCCGAGCCGCCCGCGCCTGTCCCTGAGCCGCCGGAGGCCGTCACCGAGCCACCGGAGGCCGTCCCGCCGGCGGAACCGGACGCGGGCGGGCTGCTGCGTCCGCACGCCCCGGCGTTCGTCGCGGTCGTCGTGTCGCAGGTGATCGGCGCGGTCGCGGGCCTGGCGCCGCTGCTGGCGGTCGTCGAGGTGGGCCGCGTCCTGCTGTCGCCGGGCCCGGTGGACGCCGGTCGCGTCCGGATCGCGGTGCTCGCGGGCGTGGCCGGGCTGTTCGTGCGGCTGCTGCTGACGGGCGCGTCGTCGGGGCTCGGGCACGTGCTCGACGGCCGGGTGCAGCTCTCGTTACGGCGGCGGCTGGCGGACCGGCTCGGGCGCGTGCCGCTCGGCTGGTTGTCCACCCGCCGCACGGGCGAGCTGGCCAAGGTGGTGGGCGAGGACGTGAGCGCGGTGCATCCGTTCATCGCCCACGCCCCCGGCGACCTGGCCACGGCGTTCGTGGTGCCGGCGGTGTCGCTGGTCTACCTGCTGACCGTCGACTGGCGGCTCACCCTGATCACGCTGATCCCGGTGGCGCTGGCCCTGGCGCTGGTGCCGCTGATGATGCGGCCCGCGCGGCTGCGCGAGCAGGAGGAGTTCGACGCCGCCATGGGACGCATCGCGAGTTCCGTCGTGGAGTTCGTGCGGGGCATCGCGGTGGTCAAGGCGTTCGGCGGGTCCGGGCGCGCCCACCGCGCCTTCGTGCGCGCCGCCGACGACTTCGCCGGCACCTTCGGCCGGTGGGCCCGCGGCATGTCCCTGATCGCGGCGGGGATGCAGGTCGTGCTGTCGCCGCCGTTCGTGCTGCTGGTCGTGCTGGCCGGCGGTGCGGCCCTGATCACGGGCGGCGGCCTGGCCCCGGCCGACCTGCTGCCCTTCCTGCTGCTCGGGCTGGGCCTGACGGCCCCGGTCGCGGCGCTCGGCCACGGCTTCGACGACCTCCAGGCCGCCCGGCGCGCGGTCGGCCGGATCAAGGACGTGCTCGCGGCGCCGCCGCTGCCGGAGCCCGCCCGTCCGGTCGTGCCCCGGGGGCACCGGATCGAGTTGCGGGACGTGCGGTTCGGCTACGACGACGGCCGCGAGGTGCTGCGCGGGATCGACCTGGAGCTGGAGCCCGGCACGGTCACCGCGGTCGTCGGGCCGTCGGGCGGCGGGAAGTCCACGCTGGTGCGGCTGTTGCCGCGGTTCTTCGACCCGACGCACGGCTCGGTCGTCCTGGGCGGGGTCGATCTGCGCGAGATCGGCAGCCGGGAGCTCTACCGGCGGGTCTCCTTCGTCTTCCAGGACGTCCGCCTGCTGCGCGCCTCGGTCGCGGACAACATCGCCCTGGGCGTGCCGGACGCCGGCCGCGAGGAGATCGTGCGCGCCGCCCGGCTCGCGCACATCCACGACCGCGTCCTGGAACTGCCGCACGGGTACGACACGGTGATCGGCGAGGAGACCGGCCTGTCGGGCGGCGAGGCGCAGCGCATCTCGATCGCCCGCGCGCTGCTCGCCGCCACGCCCGTGCTGGTGCTCGACGAGGCGACCGCCTTCGCCGACCCGCAGACCGAGCAGGCGGTGCGCCGCGCCCTGGCGACGCTGGAGGGCGAGCGGACGATCCTGGTCATCGCCCACCGCCTGGAGACCGTCATCGACGCCGACACCGTCGCCGTCCTGGAGAACGGGACGATCGTCGAGCGCGGCAGGCCCGCCGACCTGCTGGCGCGGAACGGGCGGTTCGCCGCGTTCTGGCGGTCCCACCGATCGGCGCTCACCGACGAGACCGAGGCCCGCGACGCCGTGCCGCAAGGAGAACGATCCCGATGATCCGCATGTTGCTGCGCGTGCTGGGACACCGGTACGCCGGGCCGGCGCGCCGCACCGTGGCCCTGATGACGACGACCGCCGTGGCCGAGGGCCTGTCCTACGCGCTGCTGGTGCCCGTGCTGCGGGCACTGTTCGGCGGCACGCCCGCCGACGCCTGGCCCTGGCTGGGCGCGTTCGGGGCCGCGGTCGCGGTCTACGCCGTGCTGCGCTACACCAGCGACCTGGCCGGCATGCGGGTGGGGACCTCGATGTTGCGCGGCATGTACCACCGGCTCGGCGAGCACCTGGCCCGGCTGCCCCTCGGCTGGTACGACGCCGACCGGGTCGGCGAGGTGTCCGTCATGGCCAGCCGTGGCCTGTTGCAGGCGATGGGCATCATCGCCCACCTGCTGGCGCCGTTCGTCTCCGCGCTGGTCACACCGTTGACCATCGTCGCCGTGATGTTCACCGTCGACTGGCGGACGGGGCTGGCCGCGCTGGCCGCCGCGCCCGTCGTGGCGGCGGTCCAGAGCTGGACGGCGCGTTCGACGGCGGCGGCCGACGACGAGCGCCACGAGCGGGACAAGGAGGCCACGGGGCGGGTCGTCGAGTTCCTGCAGACCCAGCCGGTGCTGCGGGCCGCGGGCCGCATCGGCGAACGGTTCGCGCTGCTCGACGACTCGCTGCGCGAGGTGCGGCGGGCCTCCCGCCGTACGGTGGTCTCGACGTTGCCCGGCGTGGTGGGGCTGGCGCTGGTGGTGCAGGCCGCGTTCAGCGTGATCCTGGCGCTGGGCGCCTACCTCGCGCTGGGCGGGGAGATCGGCGTGGCGGAGGTCCTGGCGGTGCTGGTGCTGACCGCCCGCTGCGCGGATCCGCTGCTGTCGCTGTCGGAGGTCGGGGGCAAGCTGCGTGCCGCGCGTTCCGTGCTGGCCAGGCTGGACGCGGTGCTGAGCACCGAGCCGCTGCCGGAGCCGCGCGAACCGGTCGAGCCGGTGCGCCACGACCTGGCGTTCGAGTCCGTCGCCTTCCGGCACGGCGACCGCACGGTGCTCGGCGACGTGTCGTTCTCCGTGGCCGAGGGGCAGCGGCTCGCCGTGGTCGGGCCGTCGGGGGCGGGCAAGAGCACCCTGCTGCAACTGCTGGCCCGCTTCCACGACGTGGACGCGGGCGCGGTCCGCGTGGGCGGCGTGGACGTGCGCGACATCAGCACCGAGGCGCTGATGAGCCGGATCGCCGTCGTCTTCCAGGACGTCTACCTCTTCGACGGCACGATCGAGGAGAACGTGCGGCTCGGCCGTCCGGACGCCGACGAGGCCGAGGTGCGGGCGGCGGCGACCGCGGCCCGGCTGGACGAGGTGGTCGAGCGGCTGCCCGGCGAACGTCGGCGAGGGCGGGGCGCTGCTGTCCGGCGGTGAGCGCCAGCGCGTCTCGATCGCGCGGGCGCTGCTGAAGAACGCCCCCGTCGTGCTGCTGGACGAGGTGACCTCCGCGCTGGACCCGGTGAACGAGGCGGCCGTCCACGAGGGCGTCGAGCACCTGATGGCGGGGCGCACGGTGGTCATGGTCGCCCATCGCATGCGGACCGTCCGGCGCGCCGACCGCGTCGTCTTCCTCGACGGCGGCCGGATCGTGGAGGAGGGCGGCCACGACGAGCTGCTGCGCCGCGGCGGCCGGTACGCCGGTTTCTGGCACGTCTCGACGGCCGTCCCGGACTCGATAACGGAGTGAACCTTCTGGATCATGTGCGTACTGTGGCGAAGGTGGATCCAGCTGACTTCTACACCGGAATCGTCGCGGAGCTCTACGGGCCGCTGAAGTCCTTCTCCCAGGACCCGGAGCCCTATGCCGCCTTCGTCGAGCGAGCCGGCGCCCCCGCGCTGGAGCTGGGCTGCGGGGACGGCGATCCCCTGCTGGAGCTGCGCCGGCGCGGCCTGGAGGTCGACGGCGTCGACTCCTCCGCGGACATGCTGGCCCTGCTCCGGCGCCGGGCCGGCGAGCTGGGCGTGTCCGTGACGCTGTTCCACCAGCGCATGGAGAGCCTGCGCCTGCCCCGCCGCTACCGGGCGATCTTCCTCGCCGGGCCGAGCTTCACCCTGCTCCCCGACGACGCCACGGCGCTGGCCGCCCTGCGCGGCATCCGCGCCCATCTTGACGAGGGCGGCGTCGCGCTGGTGCCCCTGTTCACCCCCGACCCGGCCCCGGCCGACCAGATCGGCCGGGCACGCGCCGCCGTCGCCCCCGACGGCGCCGACCTGCGGGTGTCGGTCGTCTCCCAGCGACGCGACGAGACCGCCCGGACGCAGACGACCCTCCTGCGCTACGAACGCCACCACGGCCCGGACGTCAGCGTCGCCGAGCGCCCGTGGGTCCTGCACTGGTACCCCCGCGAGGTGTTCGAGGAGCTGGCCGCGACCGCCGGCCTGGCCGTGACCGCCGTCACCGACCCGGACGGCGACCCCGCCCCCGCCTCCGCCACCGACCTGCACGTCCACCTCGAACCCGCCACCTGACCCAGCGGCGGCGCGGAACATCGTCGTGCGTCTTCGCGCGTTCGCGGCACGTCCGCCGCGCCGCCCGAGGCATCATGCCCCATGCCGAAACGTACCGGCGCGGCAGGCGTTCACGGCCGCGGTCGTCCCTCCGGGGCGGCGTACGGCCGCCGCCGGCATGACCAGCCTGGCCCGCAGCGTCGCCGTCTCGGTCGCCCCGCTCGCCGCGACCATCATGGTGACCGGCACGCTGGCCGCGCTGGGCGCTCCCCTGCTGCTCGGCGTGGCCCTGGGCCTGGGCTACGACCTGGCGCTCCGGCGCGCCTACCGCGGCGTGCCCTGTCCTGAGGGGGACGCCGGTCAGCGCCGCAGCCTCGGGTCGCGGGTGGGGTCGGCGTACATGCGCGGGCAGCCGCGGTCGACGGCTTTCGGACGCAGTTCGTAGTGCCAGGGCTCGTTCCGGTAGATCTGGCACAGCCCGTACGCGGCGCCGTGCGCCGACAACCATCCGGCGGCGGCGGCCCCCAGGTCGACCGCGTCCCCGGACACGTGCAACGACGTGTCCGGGGAGGCCACCCATCGGGCGGCCTCCTGCTCCGAGCCGTACCGGGCGACCGCCTCACGGCGCAGCCGTTCCTGGTACGCGGGGGAACGCCGGCCGCTGTTGACGACGAACTCGACCCCGTCGCCCGCGGCCTCGGCCGCGGCCCGGCGCAGGGCCCCGAGCAGATCGGCGTCGAGGCCGGCGACGGCCGGGATCCCGTCGTCGAAGACCGTCACGCCGTCGGGCACGGCCCCCTCGGCCTCGTCGTACGCCGAGGCGGTCAGGGACGTCACCGCCTGGTGGACGACGACGCCGGCGGCGAGCGCCGCACCGAGGACGACAAGCGCGGCCACCAGGGCCGACCGGGTCCGGCTGGCTGCCGTTCGTGCTGGTCCGCTGGGTATCATGCGGCCAGTCAAGGCAGCGGTCCGTTGCCGGCCCGTATGGGATTTTTCATATGCCGGCGATAGGCCCCGGGCCGTACGGTCAGGGGTATGCGGGTACTGATCGTCGAGGACGAGCCCTATCTGGCCGAAGCCGTCCGCGACGGCCTGCGCCTGGAAGCGATCGCCGCCGACATCGCCGGCGACGGGAACACCGCCCTGGAGCTGCTGAGCGTCAACACCTACGACATCGCCGTCCTCGACCGCGACATCCCGGGCCCCTCGGGCGACGAGATCGCCGGGCACATCGTCGCCTCCGGCAGCGGCATGCCCATCCTCATGCTCACCGCCGCCGACCGGCTCGACGACAAGGCCAGCGGGTTCGAACTCGGCGCCGACGACTACCTCACCAAGCCCTTCGAGCTGCGCGAACTCGTGCTCCGGCTCAGAGCGCTGGACCGCCGGCGGGCCCACAGCAGGCCGCCGGTGCGCGAGATCGCGGGCCTGCGCCTGGACCCGTTCCGCCGCGAGGTCTTCCGCGACGGCCGCTACGTCCCGCTCACCCGCAAGCAGTTCGCCGTGCTCGAAGTCCTCGTCGCCGCCGAGGGCGGGGTCGTCAGCGCCGAAGAGCTCCTGGAGCGGGCGTGGGACGAGAACGCCGACCCCTTCACCAACGCCGTCCGCATCACGGTCTCGTCCCTGCGCAAGCGCCTCGGCGAGCCCTGGGTGATCGCCACCGTGGCGGGGGTCGGCTACCGCATCGACACGGCGCCCGCCGCCGGGCGCGAGGAGGGGGACCATGGGTAGGGCCCCCGGCCTGAGCGTGCGGCTCAAGCTCACCCTGAGCTACGCCGGGTTCCTCGTGGTCGCGGGCCTCCTGCCGCTCGGCGCGGTGGGGGTCTACTACATGCGCGGTCTGCCCGATGACGCCATCTACTCCACCGGCGACTTCCTGGTCAACCGATCGGCCATCGTGCGGTCGTTCGCCCCGTTCGCGGCTCTCGTGCTGGCGTTCCTGCTGGTGTTCGGCCTCGTGGGCGGGTGGTTGCTGGCCGGCCGGATGCTCGCGCCCCTGACCCGCATCACGGACGCCGCCCGCAGGGCCACCGGCGGCTCGCTCTCCCACCGCATCCGGCTGCCGGGCCGCGCGGACGAGCTGCGCGAGCTCGCCGACGCCTTCGACACCATGCTCGCCCGGCTCGAAGCGCACGTCGCCGAGCAGCGGAGGTTCGCCGCCAACGCCTCCCACGAGCTGCGCACCCCGCTCGCCGTCGCCCGGACGCTCCTCGACGTCGCCCGCACCGACCCCACCCGCGACCCCGCCGAGCTCGTCGACCGCCTCCACCTGGTCAACAGCCGGGCGATCGACCTCACCGAGGCGTTGCTCCTGCTCAGCCGCGCCGACCAGCGGGCCTTCCCGCGCGAGCGCGTCGACCTGTCGCTGATCGCGGAGGAGGCCGTCGAGACGCTGCTGCCCCTCGCCGAGCGGCGCGGCCTCGCCGTCGAGACCGCCGGCGACCTGACCCCCGCCACGGGCTCACCCGCGCTGCTGCTCCAGATGACGACGAACCTCGTGCACAACGCGATCGTCCACAACCTGCCTGGCCAGGGCACGGTGTGGGTCACGACCGCCGTGCACGCCGGGACGGTGGCCCTCACCGTCGAGAACACCGGCGACGAGCTGCCCCCGGACGTGGTTCCCACGCTCGTCGAGCCGTTCCGGCGCGGCACCGACCGCGTCCGCGCCGACCACGCGGGGGTCGGGCTGGGCCTGGCGATCGTCGGCAGCATCGTCCGGGCGCACGACGGAACCCTGGAGCTCGTCCCCCGCCCGTCCGGCGGCCTCCGCGTCACCGTGCGCCTCCCGGCGGGCGTCACGGAGGGCACCCCCCGTCGGCGACCGCCCGCCGCCTGAACTCCGTGGGCGTCAGGCCGGTCGACTCGCCGAAGGCCCGGTAGAAGCTCGACCTGGTCTGGAAGCCGCTGGCGTGCGCGACCCTGTCGACGCCCCAGCCGGTGACCAGCAGCAACCGGCACGCGTGGGCGACCCGCAGCCGGGTGACGTACTGCCAGACAGGCATGCCGAGGGCCCGTTTGAAGGCCAGGGCCGCGTAGGTGGGGTGCACCCCGGCGGCTTCGGCGATCTCCTCGACCGACAGCCGGTCGGTGTAGCGGCGGGCGACGACGGCCAGCATCCGCTCGGCCGATCCGGCCGCCGCCGCTTCGGCGGGCGCCCTCTCGCGCGGCTCGCCGGTCAGGCGGGCCAGCCGGGCGTGCATCTCCAGCAGGCAGACCTCGGCCACGGCGGGGGCCGGCTCGTGGCGCAGCTCCCGGTCCCAGCGGCCCATGAGGAAACGGTCGTGCTCGCCCTCGGCGGCGGTGCCGTACAGGAACTCTCCCGACAGCGCCCGCTCGACGGCGCCGCGCAGCCGGTCGTGGCCGATGACGGCGCTCAGGGGGACGGTGGCCCAGAGGAAGTCCACGCCCTCGGCCGTGAGCAGCCGGTGCGGGTAGCCGCCCCAGAAGACGGCGAGACGGCCGGGCGGCAGGTCCACCTCGCCGCCGACGGTCGCGTACCTGGCGGTGCCCGACAGGACGAGGTTGAACTCGACCTCGGGGTGGATGTGGGAGCGGGGCATGGGGCCCGACGTCACGTGGAACGCCTGCAGGCCGATGACCTGGGCCAGAGATCGCACACCTTGAGGATATGCGACATCTCGGATCTTCCGGGTGGATGACCGGAATGAGGTCGCCGAGGCAGAGTAGCGGCATCTCACCACACCCCCGGAGGTTCCCCCATGTCCGAGCTGGACGACTTCATGTTCGACCTCAACGGCTACCTGATCCTCAGGAACGCCGTGGACGCGGATCTGCTGCGGCGGCTCAACGAGGAGTTCGACGCCTTCCCCCGCCACCTCGCCAGGGGCGAGTGGTACCGGGGCGCCCAGCGCCGCGACTACACCCCCGAGACCGGCTTCGAGCTGCACCAGGCGGTCGCGGCGGGCCGGCCGTTCGAGGAGCTGGTCGACCACCCGAGCTGGTTCGACCTGGTCAGGCACTACGCGGGCGAGGAGGACAGCTACATCCCCGGGGTCTTCGTCGACGAGACGATCGCCTCGATCCGCGAGTCGGGCGGGCACCACCCCGTGCACTCCGGCGGCCACCGCACCGCGCTGCGCTGCGGCTACCGCTACGACCACGGCGTCTTCCGCTGCGGCCAGGTCAACATCATCCTCGCGCTGACCGACGTCGGCGAGGGCGACGGCGCGACGATGGTGGTGCCCGGCTCGCACAAGTCGAACTTCCCGCACCCGCTGGGCGGCGACTACGCCAGGGGCGACCGCATGGACACCCTGCCGGGCGCGATCCCCGTCCACCTGGAGAAGGGCGACGCGCTGCTCTTCGTGGACGGGCTCATGCACGGCGGCTCCACCCGTACCAACCCCGGCGAGCGCCGCGTGGTCATCTACCGCTACGGCCCGGTATGGGCGGGCAGCAGGTACGGCTACGTCTACGACGAGTCCTGGCTCGGCGGGCTGACCGAGCAGCGTCGCAAGGTGCTCTACCCGGTCCCGCGCGTCCACGTCGGCGACCCCTGCCCCGCGGAGCCCGGCGACAGGTGAGGAACGTTCACGCCCGCGAGCGGGTGTGGCAGCCTGGAGGCGTGACTGTCGAGTGGTCCAGGGACGACGTGCTCGCGGCCGTCAGGGCGCGGCTGCTGCGTCCGGGCGCCGTGACGGCGGGGTTCGCCGGGGTCGAGGTCGTGGCGGAGGGCGACGGCATGCTGGTGGCCTTCCGCTGGCGGCGGGACCCGAACACCTACGCCGTGCGGATCGGGTTCCCGGCGGCGCCGGAGAGCGCGTGGACCGGCCTTCCGGTGTCCTCGGCCGGCGAGTGGGCCTGCGACGTCGAGTTCCTCCTCATGGAGGAGCTCGACACCGGGCTGGTCCGCCGGAGCCGCCGGACGGTCCGCGACGGCCGGGTCCTGCTGGACACCCGCGACGCCCCGGACGTCTGGCCGGCCGGGTACTTCGTCGGCACGGTCCCCCTCGACGACGACGCGGCCGCCGCCGATGCCGGGTTCTGGCTGGCCAGGGAGGGCCTGGACGTCGGCGTCCCCCGTCGGCTGATCGCCGAGGCGAGGCTCGCCTGCTGGCTCCAGGCCTACGTCGACAACGCCCGCGGCGAGCCCCTCGTCGGCCACGCGGCCGCGTCCTGGGAGGACGAGCGGCACACCATGGCCCGCCTCGACGTGGCGTACGTGCTGCCCGGCGTCCCGGCCGGGGTGCGCCGGGCGCTGGCCCTCCTCGCGGTCCGGGAGGTGGCCGAGGCGGGCGCCCTGGGCGTGGTCACCGCCATCGACGTCCCCGAGCTGCGGGAGCTCGGGTTCGGGCCCGCGGGCGACGGCGGCCTCGTCCTGCACACCAGGAGCGGCGCCTGATCCCGAGGTGACGGGCCCGCGCCCGGGGTCAGCGCCGGGGGCAGGCGAACTCGTCGTGCGGGCCCCAGGTGGTCTTCACGTCGCCGCCGTCGCGGCGGCCGCACTCCATGGCCACCACCGGCCCTCGGGGGGTGTCCCGGAGGATGAGGAACCTCTTGTCGGACGGCACGACGGTCACCGCGCCCGACGCGTTGCGCGGATCGCTCGGGTAGACGATCGTCCCCGTCGCGCCGCGCAGGCCGGCGTCCCCGCCGACGCCGAAGGAGGACAGGACCTGCACCGAGCCCCGTCCGCAGCCCGCCGCCTTGTTGAGCTGGCAGACGGTGTTGACGGCCGTGGCCATGGTCATGAGGGCGTCGTAGGCGAGCGGCCCGCGCCAGTGGTCGTACCAGGCGTCGTGGCCGTAGGCGGCGGAGTAGCGGGCGAGGTACTCCTTGCCCATCTCGTTCGGCGGCCGGCTGGGGAGCGCGTGCGCCGAGTAGTACAGCGTGACGCCGTCGAAGGACAGTTGCTGCGCGCGCGTCACCGTGGTGGTGACGTCGGCCCCGGCCAGCACGGTGAGGGCGCTCGGGCACGCGTTCTTGCCCTTGACGGTCTGCAGGAAGTCGCGCAGCCGCTGGGCCCGTCCCGGCCAGAGGACCAGGGTGCGCCGGGGGTCCTTGGCGACGATCGCGCAGGTCTCGTCGGCCAGCGCCGACAGGCTGTACACCGTCTTGCCGCCGGGCTGGGGGCTCTTGCTCGACGGTGAGAACCACAGCTGGGTGCTCGGACGGAACGCGGCGGCGAAGTCGTCGCTGAGGGTCTTGCTGTAGTCGTCGTCGGGATCGCCGAGGATGACGGCCGACGCGGCGGGGGCGCACGTGCCGTCCCCGGCGGGGATGACGCCGGCGTTCCTGACGAAGGCCGCGATGAGCCGGGCCTGTTCCGGGTTGTCGTAGGAGACCTGGTGATACAGCGGGTGCGACTGGAAGGTCTCCGAGGTGGCGCCGATGCCCAGCATGGGCAGGCCGCCTTCGCCGAGGATCCGCTGGGCCTCGATCGTCTCCTTCCTGCTCTCGCCCAGCCCGATGACGCCGAGCACCTTCCGGTCCGGCTGGGCCGCGATCCGGCGCGCCATCTCGGGCGCCTTCGCGTACCCGGCGCCGGCCTCCTGGACGTTCACCCGGACGAAGACGTTGCCGTCGTAGTTGCGCCGGCTGTGCGGGGTGGCCTCCGCCATGTCGTTCATCTTCCGCTGGGCCAGCCCGATCCCGCGCAGCTCGGGGAGCACGCCGTTGTACTCGGGGTGCTCGAAGGCGGCGACCCCGGAGCCGAGGTACACCACGGTCTTGACGGTGTATCCCTGCTTCTCCTTGGCCTCGACCCTGGCGTTCTCGGCCTCGATCCGCTGCTTGTCCGCGGCGTAGAGGTTCTTCGCCCCGGCGGCGTCCGGGACCGGGGAGGGCGGGCTCGCCGGGCCGGGCGCGGGCTGCGCGAGGCAGGAGGTGTCCGGCGGCCGGATCGGGGGCAGCCAGGGGATCGCGAGCACGGCCGCCAGGCCGACGGCGGCCAGGCCCTGCGCCACGGCCTCCGTCGCGGCGAGCCCGGGGCTGCCGAGCCGCACGGGGATCTTGGTCCGGCCCGCCAGGGTGGCGGCGTCGAGGCCGCCGGTCCCCTGGATGACGCCCTCCGTCGTGCCGAGGGCCGCCTTGCCGCCGAGAGCGCTCGCCGCCCATCTGAGGTCCGGGTCGGTGGCCTTGACGTCCGAGGCCGGCGCGGCGATCACCACCGTGCGACGTACGCGGGTGTCCCGCGCGGCTTCGGCGACGCGGTCGGTGAGCGCGGCGTCGCCGGTGACGAAGAGCACGAACCTGCTCCGGCGACGCCGCCGCCACGGTGACAGCCTGGGGGTGAAGGCCGCCTCCAGGTCGCACAGAAGCGCCCGGAGCAGGGCTCCCTCCTGCTTCTCGCGGTCGGGGCCCCACATGAGCCGGCCGGCTTCCGGGAAGAAGTCGGCTTTGTCATGCCCGATGTAGCCGGGGAACCAGCCGCGGGTCCGGCGGCGCCACGACCAGCGGAAAACGCCGCGTATCGCCCAGCCCGCCACGATGAACAGCAGAACCTGGAAAAACAACGACAAGCCGCCCACTTGGTTGGCACTCCGTACGAAATAGGCGAGATTTGGATGAAGGTCGTAAAAGGCCAGCTGGAGTGCGCCGGTTGCCTGCTCGCCCTCCTTTATCGCACTTAAGGCCCGATAACGGGGAAATCGCACCGTGCCCCAGCCGCGTGGCGTCGTGTTCCCCAGCTGGACGACGACCCGCCCCAGGTCGATGGCCTCGTCGACCTCGGCGTACGGGACGAGGGGCCGGTCGTCCGCCGTGCGCAGCCGGCCGACGAGCGCCTTGACCACGACGCCGGGGGCGACCGCCCGTGTGCCCTTGAAGATGCTCACGACCAGGGCCGCCGGAGCGGCCCCACGTGCCGTGACTCTTTCGTCGATCATCGAGGCGAACGCGTCGAAGTCGCCGTTCGAGGGAGCCATGCACCCAGTATTGAGGCCACGGGTAATTCGGCCCGCCCGCGATACGAAAGTGAAATCGAACGGTTGGCGGTCATCGGCTCCCGCGCAGGAGCGAACGCAGCCCGGCAGTGTCGACGACGTGGGCCGTTCTCGGGAACACGCCGCTCATCAGCGTCCGGTGGACGTGCCGGTCCGGGTCGGCGACCCCGTCCGACAGCACGTGCAGCCGGTAGTCGCGGTCGGCGGCGTCGGCGACGGTGGACAGGACGGCGCCGCTGGTGGTGAGCCCGGCGACGACCAGGGTGGTGATTCCGCGCTCCCGCAGCCGGCGATCGAGGTCCGTCGTGGACAGCGCGCCGACCCGGGTCTTGCGGACGACGAGGTCCCCTGGCTCGGGGGCGACCCGCCGGTGGAAGTCCGTGCCGGGGTCCTCGTGGTGCAGCAGGCGTCCGTGGCCGATGAACGAGAACGTCGGGTTGGCGGCCGGGATCGCCGCCCAGTCGGCCTCGGTGAACCCGAGCCGCACGTGGACGACGAGGGCGCCGTGCGCGCGCATGCCGGCGGCCGCGTCGGCCACCCGGGACAGCAGCGCCTCCTGCTCCTCCAGGCCGGGCAGCGAGGCGAGCACGCCCTGCTGGAGGTCCAGGACGAGCAGCGCGGCCGTCCGGGGGTCGAGCTCGGGGGACGTGACGGTCATCGTTGTCTCCTTGGTGATGAGGGGATTCAGGCGTGGGGCGCGGGCACCGGCTCGGGAAGGGCCGCCGCGGCGCGTCGGGGAAGCAGCAGCGGGGTCGCCAGCAACAGCACGCCGGCCAGGCCGATGGCCGTACGCGGGCCGAGCAGGGCGCCCAGCACCCCCCACGCGGCCGTCAGCAGCGCGGTCGACGCCTTGGTCGTCACCGACCAGGCCGACAACGTGCGGGTGATCCGGTCGTTCGCGGTGCGTTCGAGGCGGTAGGTGGCCGAGACGGGGTTGAAGACGCCGCAGCAGAAGATGAGCCCGAGTTCGACGCCCATCACCAGCAGCAGCCCTCCGCTGCCCGGCCCCACGAAGGCCAGCCCGAGGGGCCACACCGCGCGCAGCGTCCCGGTCACGACCAGGACGCGGTGCTGCCCGAACCGGGTGACCAGCGGACGGGCCAGCCGCGCCCCGAGCAGCCCGCCGACCGCGGGCACGGCGAAGGCGAGACCGTACTGCCACGAGGTGAACCCCAGCCGGCCGAGCATCAGGACGGCCAGCAGCGCGTCGGCGGCCATCAGCAGCCCGTTGAACAGGGCGGTGTTGAGGAACAGCGGGCGCAGCGCGGCGTCGGCGAGGATGTACCGCCAGCCGTCGAGCAGGTCGCCGGCGCGCATGCGCGCGGGCTCCCGTCGTTCGGGGCGCGGCTCGCCGCCACCCGCCGCGCGCACGCCCAGGGCCGACAGCAGGTAGCTGACCGCGTCGGCCACCACCGTCGCGACCGGGCCGAGGAGCGCGATGGCGGCGCCGCCCAGCGGCGGCCCGACGATCGTGGTCGTCCAGGTCGTGGACTCCAGGCGGGCGTTCGCGACGAGCAGGTGCTCGCCCGGCAGCAGCGTCTTGAGGTACGCCCCGGAGGCGGCGCGGAAGGTGATGTCGGCCGCCGCCACCACGACCGAGACCAGCAGGAGCTGGACGAAGGTGAGCACGCCGAACGCGAACGCGGCGGGGATCGTCAGCAGTGCCGCGAACCGCACCAGGTCCGCCCCGATCAGCACGGGCCGCTTGCGGCGGAACTCCACCCACGGGCCGAGCGGCACCGCCACTGCCGCGCCCACCGCCGCGCCCACGGCCGACAACGCCGCGACCTGCGCCGGCCCGGCGTGCAGCACCTGGACGGCGATCAGCGGGAAGGCGCCGAAGGCGAGCCACGTGCCGAGCGCGCTGGTGCCGTACGCCGCCCACAGCCAGCCGAACCGGCGGCCCAGCCGGTGCCCGTCTCTCATGTCCGACGCTCCTCGTCATTCGCCCGTACAACCGATACGCGATCGAGAGCATCCAATCGGGCAGGCCAGTAGGAGATCAAACAACCGGATGGCCCGATCCGCACAACCGATGGTTGTGTCCGTAAGGTGTGCGCATGGACCTCGACATCGTCCGGACCTTCGTCGCCGCCGCCGAGGCGGGGCAGTTCCAGGAGGCCGCCGCCGACCTGGCGGTCACCCAGCAGGCCGTCTCCAAGCGCATCGCCGCCCTGGAACGCGACCTCGGGGTGCGGCTGTTCACCCGCACCCCGCGCGGCACGAAGCTCACCATCGACGGGCAGGCGTTCCTGCCGCACGCCCGCGAGCTGCTGCGGGTCGCCGAGCGGGCGGTCGCGTCCGTACGGGCGGGCAGCCGTCCGCTGCGCGTCGACGTGCTGGCCTCGCGCGGCGTGGGGTCGGGCCTGATGCGCGGCTTCCATCACGCGTACCCCGGCATCGACCTCGACGTGGTGATGTTGTTCGACATCGACGCGGCCGTCTCCGCCATCCGGTCCGGCACGATCGACGCCTCCTTCCGCGCGGTCGCCGTGCCTGGCCGGCCCCTCCCCGAGGACGTCGAGTCCGCCTGGGTGGTCGACGAGGCCCTCCAGCTCCTCACCGGCCCCGCCCACGCGCTGGCCGGCGCCCGCTCGGTGACCCTCGCCCAGCTCGCCGGACACCGGATCTGGATGCCCGGCCTCACCCCCGGCACGGAGTGGACCGCCTTCTACGACGACCTGGTCGCCGAGTTCGGCCTCACCATCGAGGCGACCGGCCCCAACTTCGGCTCCGACGTGCTCCTCGACACCATCGCCGACACCCCGGCCCTGGCCACGTTCATGGGTGACCGGACCCGGCTCGTCTGGCCCGCGGGTCACGGGCTGCGCCGCATCCCGGTGACCGGCCCCACGCCCGTCTACCCGCACTCGCTCCTGTGGCACCGCGACAACCCGCACCCGGCGCTGGCCACCCTCCGCGCCCACCTCGCCGCCACGGCGGCCGAGCGCCAGGCCGGGACGTGGGCCCCGGCCTGGGCGGGAGGCGGCCGCCGGGCGGGCTGACCCGCCGGATCCCGGTCAGCCTTCCTGAGGGCCCTGGGTGACCCAGTAGTCCTGGAGCAGGGTGTTCTTGGGGCACCACTCCTCCGAGACGGACGTGCCTCCCACCATCGGCCCGGGGCGCTCCGGCTCGATCCCGCAGCGGATGTGGACCTGGTGCCAGTGCTGGTAGGTGCCGGGCGGGCAGACGGACCGCGCCCCGAACTGCTCGTACTTGATGAGGCCGCCGCCGACGCGGTGGACCTGCTCGCCCTGGCACGGGCCGTCCGCCGCCGCCCGCGGGTGGACGGCCGGCCCGGCGTGCGCCGGCCCGCCGGGCAGCGTCAGGACGGCGGCGAGGGCGGCGGCTGTGAGTGCGCCGCGTGCGCACATGGTGGTCTCCTTCGGTAGGGGCCGGCGGAAGCGGCCGACGCGCTCCGGGGCGCATCGGGCGTGCCCGCCCGACCGCGTCCGGTGGACGACAGCGAAGCCGTCCCGGCACGGTGTCCAACAGCACCTCGGCCGAACCCGGCCGGACCCGTCCGGTGCGGGACCCCGCATCGGCGGCTCCCCGGCCCGTCTGCGCCCCGATAGGGTCATCCGGGCATCTCCGGACAGAAGGACCCTTTCTGGTGAACCTGGGCATCGTCGGGCAGGCCGCGGGGCTGTTCGCCGTCACCAACATCGACGACATCCTGATCCTGGCGTTGTTCTTCGCCCAGGGCGCGGGCCGGCGGGGCGTCGCCGTGCGGATCGTGGCGGGCCAGTACCTGGGCTTCCTCGCCCTCGTGGCGGTGGCCGTGGCGGCGGGCTTCGGGGCGACCTTCCTTCCCGGGTCGCTGATCCCGTACCTGGGGCTGCTCCCCCTCGCCCTGGGCGTCAAGGCCGCCTGGCAGGCGTGGCGGAACCACCGCGACGGTGACGACGGCGAACCGGACGGCGAGCCGCCCGGCGGCCCGAGGACGCTGGAGGTCGCCGCGGTCACCTTCGCCAACGGCGGCGACAACATCGGCGTGTACGTGCCGGTCTTCGCCACCGCCGGACCGGCCGGCACCGGCGGGTACGTCGCCGTGTTCCTCGTGCTGGTCGGCGTGTGGTGCGCGGCCGGACGGTTCTTCGCCACCCGTCCCTTGGTGGCCCGCGCCCTGAGCCGGTGGGGGCACGTCCTGCTGCCCGTGGTGCTGATCGGCCTGGGCGTGCTCATCCTCGTCGAGGGCGGCGCCTTCGGCCGGTAGGTCCGGGAACTTCGGCGCGGCTCCGAACCATCGGCCGGGCGGGGGCGTCCAACAAGATCACGGCATCGGAAGGGGGTCCGGATGTTGATCCGCTCGGGCGGCGTCTCGGGGGCGCGGGCATGGTGAGGCGCGGACGCGCCGCCCGTCCGGCGCCGCGGATCGACGTGGCCCGGCTGCCCGAGGACGTCGTCGCGCTCGTCGACGCCCTCGAACCCGGCGAGAGCCTGGTCCTCACGCGTGACGGCGCGTCGATCGCGACGATCTCCAGTACCGTCGACGTGGTCCAGGGCGCCGTCGTGGACCGCGGGGCGCCGGACGAGCCCGACGATCCGCCGCCGGTCGGCCACGACGGCGTGACGGTCGTGGCCACCGCGATGGAGCTGTCGAACGCCGCCCGGGTCGCGCTGTCCGACCGGCTCGGGGCCGACTACGTGGTGCTCGACATGCACGCCGCCCCGGCGACGGCCGACGTGCTGCTGGTGCCCGCCGGCAGCCCGCAGCTGATCGCCGGACTGCGGTCGATGTTCCCGAAGGCCCGCGTGGTCGTCACCGAGATCGAGGACCCGGAGCTCGGGGTCCGGTACCACGGCCCGGTCCGGCGGCTGCTCGACGCAGGCGCGGACGCGTACCTGCCTCCGGCGACCGTCCCACTGCTGGCCAGGCAGCTCGACCATGTCCTGGGCCAGGGGCGCGAGCTCACCGGCGGGGCCACGGCACCGCCGCAGATCGCCCCGGCCCCGGCAGCGGATCGCGACCCGGAGGAGCCGGCCTAGCCCGGTGGCGGCTGGGACGGCGGGCCGAACATGGTGGCGGTGTCGACGGCGCCCGAGCTCGTACTGGGGGGGTTTGCCGTCGGCGCCGATGAGCGGCAGGCGGTCCGGGAGCCTGCTCGGGTCGACCGCACCCGTGTCGGTGACCCAGGACGGGCGCTCCCTCGCCGAGCGGACGATTGCTTGGAATGGATCATCAGGGGACGATTGGCGCATGCGTCTGAACTTCCAGGTGGGCGACCTCGCGGCCACCCGGTTCGTGGTCTCGCCCCTGACCCACGCGATCTTCGCGGCTTTCAGCGTCCATCATCCCGACCTGACCGAGAAGGGCTCGATCTGGCGTGACATCGCCAGGACCGTGCCGCGCCGGACGTTGCCGCTGCTCGACATACTCAACCGCGGCGCCTCCCGCGTCACCCTGCACGAGGGGCTGGTCACCTCAGAGGTCGCCCCGCCGATCGAGACCGCCGCGCTCTCCGACGAGCTCGACGCGCTCGCCGCCCTGGACACCCCGCCGGAGGAGCGGGAGTTCGGCGGCGACCTGTGGCGCTTCAGCGGGGTGCCGGGACGGCCCGACCTCGACATGGACCCGGCGCGGTTCCGCCGGGCCCTGGCCGACAGCATGTACGTGCTCTTCCACCGTTTCCTCGCCCCCGAATGGCCCGGCATGCGCCGCCGGCTCGAAGCCCGCCTGGCCGCCTACCAGGAGACGGTGGCGCGGATCGGGCTCGGCTCCGCGCTCAGCACCCTCAGCCCGCGGCTGTCCTGGGACGGCGGCGGCATGGTCGTCGCGGGCGGCCCGCCGATGACGGTCGATCTGGGCGGACGCGGCCTGCTGCTCCATCCGATCTCCGGCGCCTCGCCCCGCTACCTGGGCATCGCCACCACCCGGGACCGGCGCAGCTCGGTGCTCACGGTCCCGATCCCCGACGGCGACCGCCAGGTGCTGCCGTCCCCCGCCTTCGACACGCTCGCCGCGCTGGTCGGGCGGGCGCGGGCGCGGGTGATGCGGGCCATCGGCGGACACGGCTGCCGTACGGACGAACTGGCCGGGCGGCTCAGGGTCAGCGCCTCCACCGCCTCCGAGCACGTCACCGTGCTGCGCAACGCCGGGCTGATCGCCACCCGTCGCAACGGCCAGGCCGTCCACCACCACCTGACCGCCCTCGGCGCCCGCCTGCTGGAGGCCAACGGCTGACCCCGCGGACGGGCTCACCCGCTCCCGAGGGGCGGGCAGCCGACGCGGCGGTACTTGCCGGGGGGCATGCCGTACTCGCGTTTGAAGGCGTTGGCGAAGGCGAACTCCGAGCCGTAGCCGACCGCGGCGGCGACCGTGCTCAGCGCGGCGTCGGAGTCGCGCAGCATGCGCGCGGCCGTGCTCAGCCGCCACCAGGTCAGGTAGGTCAGCGGTGGCCGGCCGACGAACTGGGTGAAGCGGCGGGAGAAGGCCGCGCGCGACAGCCGGGCGCGGTGACCGAGCGACTCGACCGTCCAGGGGTGGGCGGGATCGCGGTGGATGCCGTCGAGCGCGGCGCCGACGGCCGGGTCGGCCAGCGCGGCGGCCCAGTTGCCCGCCTCGCAGTGGTCGGCCGAGGCGTCGAACCAGGCACGCAGGATGTACAGCAGCAGCATGTCCAGCAGCGCCGGGACCACCAGGTCGGCGCCCGGCCGCGGGTCGTCGATCTCCTTGCCGAGCAGCTCGACGGCGGCACGCAGGTCGGTGTTGCGGCCCAGCCCGGTGGGCAGGTGGATCATCTCGGGCAACCCGCCGAGCAGCGGATGCGCCCGGCCGGCGTCGAGCCGGTAGCCGCCGCAGAGCGTCACGGTGACGGGCCTGGCGCCCTCCATCGAGGCCGAGGCGAACAGCTCGGCCGGGGCGTAGGGGTCGCAGTCGGGCTCCGGGAGGGGCCTGTCGGGCGAGTCGGCCAGCCCGTAGCCCTGGCCGTGGGGGAAGAACAGCACGTCGCCCGTGCCGACCGGGAACGGCTCGCCCTCCGGTGGGATCGCCCAGCACGAGCCGCGCAGCACCACCTGGAAACCCGCCGACCCGGGCACCGACGGGAAGCGCTGCCCCCACGGCGCCGGCCACTCGACCCGCGCCGAGCGCGGCACGCCGATGCGCATGGAGGCGACCACGTCGCTCAGTACGTCCATGGCGGGAGTCTAGTGTGGAAGACGATCGCGTATTAAAGCAGCACGCGTACTCATTGGACGCATCGTGCAGGGCTCCTAGGGTTGACGACATGACAAGAGTCCTGGTCAGCGGGGCGACCGGCACGATCGGCCGTCCGCTGGTGAAGCAGTTGAAGGAGGCGGGCGCCGACGTCCGCGCGGTGACGAGGGAGCTGACCGACCCGGCCGCGCTGGCGTCCGCTCTCGACGGGGTGGACGCGGTGTTCCTGCTGTGGCCGTTCGCCTCGGCGGAGGGGGCCCGCGAGGTGCTGGAGCTGATCGGCGCCCGGCGGGTGGTCTACCTGTCCTCGGCCGCCGCGCGTCCGCACGAGGTCGAGATCGAGCGCCTGATCGCCGGGACCGCCCGGGAGTGGACGGTGCTGCGCCCGCACGCGTTCGCGGCCAACGCCCTGCGATGGGCCGGGCAGGTCCGGGCGGGCGTCGTGCGGCAGCCGTCCGGCGCGGCGGTCTTCTCCCCCGTCCACGAGCGGGACGTCGCGGCCGTCGCGGTGCGCGCGCTGCTCGACGGAGGGCACCACGGCGCGATTCACACGCTGACCGGACCGCGGCCGCTGACCCAGCGGGAGCAGGCGCGGATGATCGGCGAGGCGATCGGCCGGCCGGTGCGGTGGGCGGAGGAGCCTCCCGAGGAGGCCAGGCGGCGGCTGCTCGGCCTGGGCCGGCCCGCCTCCGCCGTGGACGGCATGCTGCGCGCACTCGCCGAGCCGGGCCCGTCCACCCGGACCGTGGAGGAGGTCACCGGGGTGCCCGCGAGCGACTTCGGGACGTGGGCGAGCGAGCACGCCGCGGACTTCCTCGGCACCATGCGGGCCGCCCGCGTGCACGAGTACGGCGACGCCTCGGTGATCAGGGTGGAGGAGGCGCCGGTGCCGCGGCCCGGACCGGGCGAGGTGCTCATCGAGGTGGCCGCCACGTCGTTCAACCCCTCGGAGGTGGCGCTGCGCGCGGGCCTGCTGCGGGACGTGTTCGGCGGCACCCTGCCGCACACCCTCGGCTGGGACGTCGCGGGCACCGTGCTCACCGGGGCGGGCGACCTCGTCCCCGGCGACCGGGTGATCGGGCTCATCGACGGCGCGGCGGCCGAGTACGCGGTCGCGAAGGCGAGCGTGCTGGCCAGGGCGCCGCGGCGGATCCCGCTGACGGCCGCGGCCGCCGTGCCGGTGGCCGGGCTCACCGCCTGGCAGGCGGTCTTCGAGCACGCCCGCATCGGCCCCGGCAGCCGGGTGCTGATCAACGGCGCGGGCGGCGGCGTCGGGCTGTTCGCCGTGCAACTGGCCAAGCACGCGGGCGCGTACGTGGTGGCCACCGCCGGGCCGCGCAGCGCCGCCGCCGTCCGGGCGCTGGGCGCGGACGAGGTCGTGGACTACACCGCCGGCCCCTTGCCGGGCGGCAACGACGTGCTGATCAACCTGGTGGCCGACGTGCCCGCCGCGGTGACGGAGCTGGCCGAGGAGTTCGTCTCGATCACCCGGCCGATCGACCATCCGCGCGCCGTCCGGTTCGTGGCCCGCAACGACCCGGGGCAGCTCGCCGAGCTCGTGGCGCTGATCGACAAGGGCGCGGTGGACGTCGAGGCGGCCGTCCGCCCGCTGGAGGCGCTGGCCGACGTGCACCGCGAGGCCGAGCGCGGACTCGTCCGCGGCAAGGTCACGCTGAAGGTGGCCGGATGATCCGGACCGGTCACACCCTCGCCGCCGCGCCCAGCAGCCCCAGGGAGCCGCCGAGCCCGAGGCCGCCGCCGACGCCCATCACCACACCGGACAGGACGAACCGCTCGGCCGGCGATCTCCGGCACCACTTCGCCCGCGCGGCGTGCCGCCGACCGCGTACCGCAGGGACTTCCACGAGACCCGCGCGTGAACCGGCGTCCCGCCCGGGGGCTCAGGTCGGGGAGGCGTCCGGGGAGAGGAAGTCGCGGACGAGGCGGTCGTAGCGGGCGCGGTCGACGTTCCACGCCTCCGTGTGCCCGCCCCGTTCGAACGGCTCGAACCGGATCTCCCACCCCAGCCGCCTGCCCGCGGCCACGAGACCGTACGCCTCCTGGATCGGGTGCTCGGTGTCGGGAACGGTGTGGATCAGCAGCAGCGGCGGCCGCACCCGCGGCGGACGCCGGATCAGGCTGAGCCGGTCCGGATCGACCCCGGTACGCCACCGGACGACCTGGTTCGACAGCCCGGCCATGAAGGCGGGCAGGTGGTGGTTCCTGACGCCCTGTTCGGCGGTCATGCCGACGTCGATCATGGGGGCGTCCATGACGACCCGGTCGACCAGGGCCGCCAGCGGCGACCGGTCCAGGAACTGCCCGACCACCTGGCCGCCCATCGAGGTGCCGTACAGGACGAACCGCCGTGCCCCCATGGTCCGCGCGTGGCGCAGGGCGGCCTCCAGGTCGCGCCACTCCGAGTCGCCCAGGTGCAGCAGCCCGTCGGGGGAGGCGGGCGCGCCCTGGTCGTTGCGGTAGCTGATGTCCAGGAAGGGCAGCCGCAGCCCGTGCACGACGGGCAGGACCTTCAGCTCCGCCTTGCGCCGCCCGTTCTGGCCGTGGACGGCGACGACCCAGGTGTCGCCCTCGCCGGGCACGTACCAGGCCGGCGCGGGCCCCAGCTCGGTGGGCACCATGATCTCGGTGTAGCCGATCCCCCAGGCCACCTCGGGATCGCCGGGCGGCACGTTGCCGAACCAGCCGGGCGTGCCCACCGAGGGGACGTGGCCGCGCAGCACCTTGCGCGTCACCCGGTCCCCCGCGCCGGGGACGACGTCCCCGAGCATGGCGTACGAGCCGGTCCACTCCAGCCAGTACGTGCCCGGCTTGCCGGTCTCCGGTGTCCGCGTGAGCGTCACCAGGTCGCCCCGCACGGCCAGGACCTCGGTGTTGCCCGTGCCGTAGCGGACGACGCCGATCGACTGCTCGCTGCCGAACCAGGCCCCGGCCCCCGTCGCCCCCACCAGGACGACGACGATCGCCAGACCTGCGATCCACAGCCGCCTCTTCACCAGTGCTCGCATGTATACACAGTAAACTATGGAGGTTTACGGCGTATACATCGTCCGGCTCAGGCCGTTCCGGCCAGGAGGTCCGAGAGGCGGTGCAGCCCGCGCGAGATGCGGGCCTTGACGGTGCCGATGGGCACGCGCAGATGGTCGGCGATCTCCCGCTGGGTCAGGTCGGCGAAGTAGGCCAGCTCGATGGCCTGCCTCTGGGCGTCCGACAGCTCGGCGAGGGCCCGGTCGATCTGGTCGCGGTCACCGAGCGCGTCGGGCGCCGGCCGGGCGCGTCCCGGCAGATCGCCCGCCTCCTGCAGCGGCACGGTCAGCAACCGCCGCACCCGCAGATGGTCGACGGCGCGGCGGTGGGCGATGGCGAAGACCCACGCGGCCTGGCTGCGCCCGGGGTCGTACCGCCGGCGCGAACGCCAGACGTCGGCGAAGACCACCTGCAGCAGGTCCTCCACCTCCTGGGCGGGCACGAACCGGCGCAGGTAGGAGCGCACGGCGGGAGCGTGCGTGCGGTAGCACTCGCCGAGCGCTTCCTCGTCACTGGTGTCCATGCGCCTGCCCCTCACCGCAAAAACCTATTCAAAACTTATTCATACCGAGGCGCGGCAGGCGGTCACAAGCTCATCGGGGGAAAGGGCGGCTCAAATCAGGGTCGACATGACGCATGCGACGGCGTCGGGCAGCGTCGACACCCGGACGACACCCGCCGGGGTCCGGCCCTGCCAGCCGTGGCCGCCGATGACGACCCGGCAGGCGGGACGCACCTGGGGCAGGGCCGCGAGAGGGGCGGTCTCGCCGGTCTCCGCCCGCTGCGACCAGACGAACACGGCCGCGGGACCGAGCCGGCGCATCGCGTGCGCCAGTGCCGTGTAGGGGGTGCGGGCGCCGAGCACGCGGGTCTGCACGCCGCGTTCGGCGAGCGCGGCGGCCAGGGCGTGCACCGGAAGGCTGTGCTGCTCCTCCTCGGCGCAGGCCAGGAGCACCGGCCGGTCCGCCCGCGGCGGAACGTCGCCGGCGAGCCGGTGCAGCGCCGCCTGGAGGTGGCCGGACAGCAGGTGCTCGGCGTCGATACCGGACCCGGCCGCGTCCTGGCCCCGGCAGACGGCGTCGAGCGCGGGCAGGAAGAGGTGCTCCCACGTCCACACCACGCCCTGCGCGGCCAGCGTCTCCTCGACCAGGGCGGCGACGGCGCGGCCGTCGAGCATGACGGCGGCGCGGGCCAGCGCGGCGACGACCTTCGGAGGCGCCGGCCGCCCGCCGGGAGATTGCGCCGTCCGCCGGCCGCCGGAGGGAACGGGCGTCGTCCGCGTGCCGGAGGGCGGCGCGGCAGGGGTGTCGGGCAGCGAGAGGGCGAGCCTGGCGGCCTCGGCCGGCACCAGACCGGTGGCGATCAGGCGCTTCATCTCGGCCAGCCGCCGCACGTCGGCGGCGCCGTAGCGGCGGTGGCCCCCGGGGCTGCGGCGGCTGGGGCCCAGGCCGTAACGCAGGTTCCAGGTGCGCAACGTCGGCGCGGGGATGCCGAGGCGCCGGGAGACGGCTCCGATGCCGAACCCCGCGTCCCCCTCGCTGACCGGTGTGTCCTCGTCCATGGTGTTCCCGCTGCCGCTCGACGTGTCCGACTATCTTTTCGCGGTCGAGGGGGTCCTTGGGCGCATGGCGGGGCGCGTCCGGCTTGATCCCGTTGCCCGGTGACGTGCAACCGGGCGCGCTCCCGGCACGAAAGCTGTTCATAGCGACAGAAGGAGCTGCGTGCATGGACACGGTGACCTCGCAGGCCGGGCACGTGCGTGGGCCGGCCGACCGGCCGGAGGCCGCCCGATGAGCCCGGTGGTCGTCGTCGGGGCCGGGCTGGGCGGGCTGGCCGCGGCCGTCCACCTGGCGGCCGCCGGCCGTCAGGTCACCGTGGTCGAGGCCCTCGACGAGCCCGGGGGCTGCTGCGGCACCGCCCGCCTCGGGCCGTTCCGCTTCGACACCGGCCCCTCGGTGCTGACCATGCCGGGCGTGCTCGCCGAGGTCTTCGGCGCGGCCGGGCAGGAGTTGCGGCACTGGCTGCCGTTGCGCCGCCTGGACCCGTCCTACCGGATGGTCTTCGACGACGGGTCGCGGCTGGACGTCCTGCCCGAGCGCGAGGCGATGGCCGAGCAGGTGCGGACGGTGTGCGGGCCCGCCGAGGCGGCGCGCTACGACCGCTACCGCGCGCTGCTCGACGCGCTGTTCCGGGTGGAGTGGCCGGCGTTCATCGACGCGGACGTGAGCCGGCTGCGCGCCCTGGCCCGGCCGGCCGCGCTGCTGCGGCTGGCCAGGCTGGGCGGCTTCCGGCGGCTGGACCGCCTGGCCGCCCGCCACCTGCGCGACCCCCGGCTGATCAAGGCCCACACCTTCCAGTCCCTGTACGTGGGGCTCGCGCCGCAGCGCGCGCTCGGCATCTACGCCGTCATCGCCCACATGGACACCGTCGGCGGCGTGTACTTCCCGCGGCGCGGCGGCATGCACGCCATCCCCTCGGCCATGGCGGCCCTGCTGGCGAAGCTGGGCGCCGACATCCGCTACGGCGCCCGCGCCGACAAGGTCGAGACGGACTCCGACGGCGTCACCGGGGTGCTGCTGGCGGGCGGCGAGCGGCTCGCGGCGCGGCAGGTGGTCGTGGCCTGCGACCGCCTGGCCGCCCGGCGGCTGCTGCCCGGCCCGGCGGCCGACTGGCGGTTGCGCCGCCCCCACCACTCCCCCTCCTGCCTGGTGCTGCACGTGGGCCTGGACCGTCCCCTGGACGGCCAGGCCCACCACACCCTGCATTTCGGACGAGCCTGGCGGGAGACCTTCACGGCGCTGGCGGCGGGCCGCCCGCAACCCGATCCCAGCCTGCTGATCACCCATCCCGAGCCGGACGGCGAGGCGGCGCCGCCCGGCAGGGCCACGCTCAGCGTCCTGGAACCCGCCCCCAACCTGCGGACCGCCGACTGGGGCCGGTTGCGGCCGGAGCTGGAGACGCGGCTGCTCGGCCGCCTGGCCGCGCTCGGCCACGGCGACCTGTCCGGCGCGCCCCGGCTGGTCCTCGACCCGCCCGCCTGGGCGGCGCGCGGGCACAGCGCGGGCACCCCGTTCGCGCTGGACCACCGCTTCACCCAGACGGCGTGGCTGCGGCCCTCGGCCGTCGCCCGGCGGGTGCCGGGACTGCACTTCGCCGGCATGTACACCGCGCCCGGCGTCGGGATCCCTCCGGTGCTGATCTCCGGCCGGCTCGCCGCCGAACGCATCCTGAAGGAGGCCCGTTGACGCTCACCGCCAGCTACGAACGCTGCCGACAACTCCACGCCCGCTACGGCCGCTCCTACTACCTGGCCACGCGCCTGCTGCCCCAGTGGAAACGCCGGCACGTGCACGCCCTGTACGGCTTCGCCCGCTACGCCGACGAGATCGTCGACTCCTTCACCATGACCGGCGACCGCGCCCGCGCGCTCGACGAGCTGGCCGCCAAGGTCGAGGCGGGGCTGGCCGGGGCGGCGACCGGCGATCCGATGCTGCCCGCGTTCCTGCACACCGTGCACTCCTTCGGCATCGACCACGGCGACGTCCGCGCCTTCCTCGCCTCGATGCGCGCCGACCTGTCCGTGCGACGGTACGCGACCTACGACGACCTGCTGGGGTACATGTCGGGATCGGCCGCCGCGATCGGCACGATGATGCTGCCGGTGCTGGAGCCGGCGCCCGGCCACGAGGAGCGGGCCCGCGAGCCGGCCCGCCAGCTCGGCCTGGCCTTCCAGCTCACCAACTTCCTGCGCGACGTCGCCGAGGACTTCGCCCGCGGCCGGGTCTACCTGCCGATGGAGGACCTGGACAAGTTCGGCGTCGTGCCCGGCATGCTGGGCGAGCGGCGGACCCGGCGGGCGGTGCGCGACCTGCTGGCCTTCGAGGCCGGGCGGGCCCGCGAGCACTACCGGGCCGCCGGCGAGGGCATCGGCCTGCTCGTCGCCTCCTCGCGGCCGTGCGTGCGCGCCGCCTTCGAGCTGTACGGCGGCATCCTCACCGAGATCGAGCGCCGCGGCTTCGACGTCCTGGCCGGGCGGGTGCGCGTGCCGCGCCGGCGCAAGGCCGCCGTCTTCGCCCGGCACCTGCTGGCCTCCGCCGGGTCGGGCCGGGCCGAGCGGCGCGTCCGCGTGGAGCTGCCGTGACCGGCGCGGTCCCCGTGGTCCTGGACGCGATGGGCGGCGACCACGGGCCCGCCGAGGTGGTCGCGGGGGCGGTGCTGGCCTGCCGCGAGCACGGCGTGCCCGTCGTCCTGGCGGGCCCGGCGCCGCGGCTGGGCGAGGAACTGCGGCGGCACGGCGCCGCGGGCGAGATCGCGGTGGTCCACGCCGCGGACGCCGTGCCCATGACCGAGCGGGGAGCGGGCGCGACCGCGCTGGCCGCCTCCAGCCTGGCGATCGGCTGCGACCTGGTCGGACGGGGCGAGGGCGGGGCGCTGGTGTCGGCCGGGTCCACCGGCGCGGTGGTCGCGTGCGCGGTGCGCGGCATCGGCCGGGCGACCGGCGTGCTGCGGCCCGCGCTAGCCGTGGCGCTCCCGTCGCTGCCGGGCGGGGCGAGCGTGCTGGTGGACGCCGGCGCGATCACCGATCCGAGCCCCGCCATGCTGGCCCAGTTCGCGCTGCTCGGCGTGGAGTACGCGCGGGCCGTGCTCGGCGTGGCCGACCCGGTGGTGGGGCTGCTGTCGATCGCGGCGGAGCCGGGCAAGGGCAACCGGCTGGCCCGGCAGGCCGAAGAGCTGCTGAGCGAGCTGCCGGTGCGCTTCCACGGGCCGGTCGAGGGGCACGACGTCCTGGCCGGCACGGTGGACGTGATCGTCACCGACGGCTTCACCGGCAACGTCGTGCTCAAGAACGTCGAAGGCTGCGTGCGCACATCGCTGACCATGGTGGCCGACGCCGGCATCGCCGCCCCCGACCGGCTCGCCGAGGTGGCCCGCCGCTACGACCCGCAGACGCACGGCGGCGCCGTCCTGCTCGGCCTGCGCGGCACCGTCGTGGTCGCGCACGGCTCCTCGCGGGCGGCCACGATCGCCCGCGCCTGCGTGGTGGCCCGCACGCTGGCGCAGCGGGACCCGGCGGCCGGGATCGCGACGACCGGTGTCCCGGCGGCGGGATGAGGGGGTCAGCTCAGCGGGTCGCGCCCGTCCCAATGGCCCTCGCTGGCATAGGGGACGAAGCGGGCGAACAGCTCTTCGGCGTACCAGTCACGGGCTCGTACCCGCTCGACGACCCGCCGGTGGGCCTGCCCCCGGTAGGCGAAGTCCCGTACGGCCCGCCGGTCGCGCCACAGCGAGAAGGTGGCCTGCCGGGCGAGCGGCCACTCCCCCATGCCGACCGAGGCCAGGCAGCCGTCCTGCCGCCGCAGCAGCTCCTCGACCGGCGGGACCGACCGGTAGAAGGCGACCAGCCGGCCGGGCCGGATGGACGCCCTGGTGAGCACCGCCACCGGGCCGGGCCCGCCGTCGTCGCAGGCCGTCACGCCGCCGAACGGGTCACGGCCGCCCCACGCGCCGCGCGAGGCGAGCGGGGCCAGCCGGGTCTGCCAGTACTCCGCGGACTGCGCCCGCCAGCGGGCGGCGATCGGCGAGTCGCGCAGGAACTCCTCCAGGTCGCTCTCCCGCCGCCAGACGGCGAACAGCGCCCAGCGCCGCAGGTCGGCGCCCAGCGACATCGAGCGTCCCCTGCCGGTGCCGAGCAGCCGCCAGAAACGCGGGCCCCCGGGGCGGCGCAGCAGCGGCCGGTCGAAGGCCATGTGCTTCATCGCCCCCCTGCCGCCGTACCGGACGAGGTGGAACGACGCGATGGTTGAGGTGCTCGTCTCGGTCGTCATCGGCTACCTGCTGGGGTCGGTGCCGGTCGCGGTCCTGGCGGCGCGGGCGCACGGCGTCGATCCGCGCGACGTCGGTGACCGCAACCCGGGGTACTGGAACGTCAAGGAGCAGCTCGGGCGGTGGGCGGGCGTCCCGGTGTTCGTCGGCGACACGCTGAAGGGCGCTCTGGCCGCCCTGGCGGGGCTGCTGGCCGGCGGCGGCCACACCGCCGCCTTCGGCGTGGTGTCGGGGGCGAGCGTGGCGCCGGTGTACCTGGCGGTGGCCGCGGCCATGGCGGGGCACGCGTGGCCGCTGTTCGCCGGCTTCCGGGGCGGCCGGTGCGTGCTCACCTTCGCCGGCGGGGTCGCGGTCATCTGCCCGCCGGCGTTCGGGCTGGCCGTGGCGGCGCTGACGCTGGCGGCGCTGGCGACGCGGTCGTTCGCGGCGGGCGCGCGCCTGGCGGTGTTCGGGGTGCCGCTGCTGCAGCTGCTGTTCATGCCGGCCGAGCTGGTGGCGGCCACCGGCGGGCTGATGTGCCTCATCGGGCTGCGCTTCGGGCAGGCCGCGCTGGCCGGCCGCCGCTCGCCCCACCGCTGACGTCGCCGTAGGTGCGTCCGCGCCATCTGCGCACCGGCCGTACGGTGGCCTGTGTCAGGCGGAACGCGGCCGCCGGGTCCAGCAGCGGCGACAGCAGCAGCCCCGCCCCGGGCCGCCGGTAGCTGCCGCGCAACGCGGCCGTCAGGGACACCCGCAGCCCCAGCAGCGCCAGGTCCAGGCCGGTCGGCCGGCCCGCGGCCAGCCGCAGCACGGGCAGCGCCGCGGTCAGCCAGATGACCGCCAGGTCGGCCGCCTGCCAGCCGGGGCCGGTCACGTCGCCCAACGGCAGCGAACGGCCCCACTCCCGCCACAGCTCGCCCGCCGAGTCGTGCATGTCGACCTCCAGCAGGCCGCCGGCGTCCAGGAAGCCCACCGACCAGCCCTGGGCGGCCAGGCGGCGGGCCAGGGCCACGTCGTCGGTCATCCGGTCGCGCACGAGCGCGAAGCCGTCCGCCCCGGTCATCCGGGACCGCCGGAAGGCCATGCACTGGCCGTTGGCGATCGCCCGGTGCGGCGGCGGCGGGCTCGGCGGGCCGACGGGGCCGAAGCGGTAGACCAGTGTCGCCAGCATCGAGGCGTGCAGCGCCTGCTCCAGCGCGCCGTCGCAGACGAAGCGGGGGCCGACGCTGACCAGGTCGTAGCGGTCCAGGGCCGCGGCCAGGGCCCCGAACAGGCCGGGCGCGGGCCGGACGTCGGCGTCCAGGGTGACCACCACGCCGGCGCGGGCGGCGGCCACCCCTTGCCGCAGCGCCCACTGCTTGCCGACCCAGCCGGGCGGCAGCGGATCGGCGGTGACGACGGTGGCGCCCAGCGAGGCCGCCAGCTTCGCCGTGCCGTCCCGGGAGCCGTCGTCCACGACGATCACCTCGCGCACGCCGGGGGCGGCCAGTGCGGCGCGCAGGCACGGGCCGATCCTGGCCGCCTCGTCGCGGGCGGGGACCACCACGGAGACCGGCTCCCCCGCGACCGGACGGGGCCGCAGCGCGGGCAGCCGCCGCCGTCCCCGCGCGAGCCGGGCCGCCACGACGGCCGCCGCCACGCCCTGCGCGACCGTGAGCACCCTCATCGCGGGCCGCACCCGAAGTCCTGGGACACCAGGCCCGCGACGATCCGGGCGCCCAGCGTCACCATCGGCAGGCCCCCGCCGGGGTGGGCCGACCCGCCCACCAGGTACAGCCCGCGTCTCGGCCCCCGGTTGCCCGGCCGGGCGAAGGACGCCAGCCTGCCCCGGTAGGCGCTGCCGTAGATCGCGCCGCCCCAGGAGCCGTACCGATCCCGCAGGCCGCGGGGGTGAAGACGTCGACGAAGCGCAACCGGCCGGCCAGGTCGCAGCCGCGCCCGGCGAGCCGCTCCAGCACCAGGTCCCGGTACGCCTCGACCCCGATCCCCCACCGGGACGGATCACGGGCGGGCACGTTCACCAGCATCGTCCAGTTCTCCGCCCCGGCCGGGGCCTGGGAGGCGTCGTCCACCGCCGAGCAGCCGACGTAGATCGTCGGGTCGAGGGGCGGACGCCCCCGGTCGAAGATGTCGGCGAACTCGCGCTCGTAGTCGGCCGAGAACAGCACCGAATGGTGTGGCAGCCCCGGCGTGCGGCCCTCCACCCCGGCCAGCAGCAGGAAGGCCGAGGACGAGGTCCCGAGCCGGGCGATCCGCCGCAACCGCCGCCGGTCCGGCGACAGGCGGCCGTACAGGGCGGCGGCGTCGGTGCCGGCCACGACGACGTCGGCCCGCACCCGGCGCCCGCTCGCCAGCCGTACCCCGGTGACCTTGGACGCGTCGGCCTCGACGGCGGCGACGGGCTCGGACAGGAAGATCTCCACCCCGGCGGCCTTCAGCAGCAGCGCCAGGTCGTCGGCCAGCCGGGCCAGACCGCCGGGCGCGTACCAGACGCCCTGCCCGTGCTCCAGCGCCGGGACGCAGCCCAGCGCCGCCGGCGCCCGGTACGGGCTCGATCCGGCGTACGTGGCGTAGCGGCCGACGTACTGCCGGAGGCGGGGGTCGCGGAAGTGGCGCCGCGCCAGCCCGGCCAGAGTGCGGGCGGGGGCCACCGCGGTCAGGTCCGACAGCCGCGGCCTCCCCTGCCGCCGGATCGGCGGCCCGGCGAACACGGTCCGCTCCGCCGCCCGCAGGCAGCCCTGCGCCCAGTGGTGGAAGGCCGTCCAGGCCCGCCCCTCGCCCGGCGCCAGCCGCTCCACCTCGGCGGCCATCCGCGCCGGATCGCGGTGGGCGTCCAGGACCGTGCCGTCGGCGAAGCGGTACCGGCACAGCAGCGCGGGCTCGACCAGCTCGCGGTCCAGCCCCAGCTCGCGCAGCACGCGCGGCATGGTGAGCAGCGACGGGCCGAGGGAGAAGGTGAAACCGTCACGGCGATGCTCGGCCAGCTTGCCGCCCAGCCGCGGCAACCGCTCGTACAGCCGCACCTGGTGGCCCTGGCGGGCCAGCAGCAGCGCGCACGCCATGCCGCCCATGCCGCCGCCGATCACCGTCACCTCGGCCATGACCGCCTCCAGGCCGGCGCGGCGAACGCGCCCATCGTGATCCCTCCGGCGGCGGCGACCAGCAGGTCGGGCGGCTGGAACACCGCCGCGAAGCCCACCGTCTCCATCACCGCCATGACCGTGTACAGCCCCAGCAGCCCGCGCGCCGGGGCGGTGGCCCGGACGATCCGCCCGACGACCACCATGACCAGCGCCGACACCAGCAGCCAGCCGGCGAAGTTGCTCAGCGGCACGCCGCGGTAGAAGCCCTCCCGCGCCCACGTCCACAGGCCGAGCCGGACCATCTGGGGGTCGAGGAACAGGTCCCACGCCGTCAGCGCGCCCGCGCCCGCGCACACCCGGGCCACCCCGCCGGACGGCACGACCGCGACCGCCACCGCGTGGGCCGCCAGCCCCATGCCGCCCCACGCCAGCACCACCACCACGGGGACCCCGGCCACCTGCGGCCACAGCGCGTCGCTGTAGCTGTAGGAGCCGAACGGGAACCCGGTCAGCAGCCCCGCCAGCTCGGCCGCGTACCCGGTCAGCGCCGCTCCGGCGAAGGCGGCCGCCGCCCTGGCCGCGCCCCAGGCGTCCGCGGCGAAGGCCAGGGCGCACGCCGCCAGCAGCACGACGATCACTCCGGTGAGCCGTTCGGGCCGCGCGGCCAGCCCGGACGCCACCTGGCAGGCCATCATGGCCAGCACCGACAGCACGCCGAGCGCGCGTCCCGGCCGCAGGGCCGCGCCCGTCACCTGCCGGCCTGGTGTGCGTTCCACATACCTGTGTTTCGCACGTGCCGCCCGCGGGGTTGCACGGGCCGCGAGCCGGTACGGGATGAAGAGGATCTTTGTCGCGTTCCCCGCACACGCGGGTGCCCGCTTTGAAATGCTTGGACCGTGAGCCGGCGGACGAAGACATGGTGGTTCTGGGCGGGCGTGGCGGCCGGGATGGTCATGCTGGTGGCCGCCGCGCTGCGGCTGTGGACGCTCTATCCCGGCGACGTCGATCCGGTCGGCGCGGGGCTGGCGCTGGCCGGGACCGGCATCGCCGCGATGTCCTGGTGGCAGGCGCAGCGGCTGGCCGACACCGACGTGCAGGCGGCCGCGACGCTGCTGGCCGGGCGGGTGCTGGCCGAAGAGCGGGCCCAGCGGGCACAGCTGCTGGGCGGCAGGGGCAGCGACGCCGTCATCGACGTCGACTTCTCCTTCCACCCCACCGGCGGTGCCGTCTCCGCGCCACCGGCCGGCAACCTGAAGCAAGTGGCCGCCTACTTCCGCGAGCTGGGCGGACCGGGACGGCTGGTGATCACCGGGGTGGCGGGTTCGGGCAAGACCGTCCTCGCCATCGAGCTGATCCTCCGGCTGCTCGGCGACCGGCGGCCCGGCGACCGCGTCCCGGTGCGGATCTCCGCGGCGAGCCTGGATCCCGACGTGCCGGTGCGGGACATGCTCGCCCGGCACCTGACCGCCGCGTACAGCCTGAAGCCGGTGACCGCGCGCACGCTCGTGGACGCGGAGAGGATCCTGCCCGTCGTGGACGGGCTCGACGAGATGGACGAGACCGACGAGCCGGGCTACGGTTCGCGGGCCGCCCGGGCGCTGCGCGCGCTGGAGGAGTACGAACACGGGCTGGACCGCTGCAGCATGGTCCTGACCTGCCGCACCGACCAGTACGACGCCCTGGTCGCCGACCGGGCCGTCCCCCGGGGCGTCGTCCGGGTCGACGTGGGCAAGGTGACCAGCGACAAGGCGTGGCGGTTCATCCAGGCCGTCACCGACCAGGAGGACCCCGACCGCTGGCGGCCGGTCCTGGACGCGCTGACCCGCGACGGCCACGTCCTGGCCGAGGCGCTGAACACGCCGTGGCGGCTGACCCTGGCGGTCAGCGTCCACGAGCAACGCGATCCGGTCACCGGGCGTTACGTGCGCTCCCCCGAGGTCCTCACGCGCTTCGCCGACCAGCAGTCCGTACGGGAGCATCTCCTCGGCCTGTTCATCCCCGCCCGCCTGGCCGCGGCGGACCCGGCGGGGAAGGGGCCCGGCGTCGAGCGGACGCACGCCTACCTGGCCGTCCTGGCCGGTCATCTGCGCGCGAACACGGGCCGGCCGCCGTTCCACGGGCGCGTGTTGTCCGGCACGGATCTCGTGCTGCACCAGTTGTGGCCGCTGGCGGGCGATCGTGCGCGGTTCTTCGGCGCGCTGGTGGCCCTGGCGACCTGCCTTCCCGGGGTCGCCGCCGTCGTCGCCGCCGCCGTCGTGGTGTTCTCGCAGGTGGAGATCGTGGACGGCCGGATCTCGGGCGCGGCGGTGACCGCGATCGTCCTTCTCGCGCTGCCCGGCATGGTGGCGGCGGGCCTGCTGATCGAACCCGTCAGGGCCTGGCGGGAGGTGTGGTCCCCGGCGGACGAGGGCGGCCTGCGCCGGTTCCGCGGCGGACGCGGCCGCAGGAAGAGCGTGGTGGACGGCGTGCTGGCCGCCTTGTGCGGCTGTGTGGCGGGCGCGGCGGTCGTCATGGAGTTCGACGCCGCCCTGCCGCTGTGGGTGCCGGTCGTCTTCGGCCTGCTGTTCGGGGTCGGGATGGCGAGCGGCGGGGACGGCGAGAGCCGGTACGCCGGTTCCGGGGACGGCGCCGACCCCAGGGCGGTCATCCGGAACGAGGTCGTCTCGACGCTCGTGGCCGCGCTCACCTTCGGCCCCGGATTCGGGTTCATCCTGGGCATCTGGTTCGCGATGTTGCTGGACGGAGTCCCGGTCGCCGCCGCGGTGGCCGTGAGCGCGGTGTTCGGCATGTCCCTGGTGGCGTCCTGGTCGCCGCTGCTGGCGCGCCGCTACCTGGGGCTCCTGCTGGCCACGCGGGGCCGGCTGCCGTGGCGGCTGGGACGGTTCCTGCACCGGTGCTACGACGCCGGGCTGCTGCGGATCTCCGGGGTCGCCTACCAGTTCCGTCACCGCGAGCTGCAGGACTACCTGGCCGCGCATCCCCGTGCCACCACGGCGTCCCCGGTCCCCTGCCTGGAGGGAGAGCCCTCATGACGACCTGTGCGAGCGCCACACGCCCACGATGAGCGCGAGCGCCGACGTCACGACGATCAGATCGAAGATCACCTGCACGATGACCAGGGCCTTCGCCCCCTGCCCGAGGGGGACGACGTCGCCGTAGCCGACCGTGCCCAGGGTGATCACCGAGAAGTACAGCGCGTCCACCCGCGTGCGCAGGCCGTGGAACTGCGCGGCCATCAGGAAGTACAGCGTCGCGAAGAAGACCACCACGACGGTGACGATGGTCAGCAACATCGCCAGCTGTTCGGCCAGGGACCGTCCGGGCCGCAGCGCGCGCCCCACCTGCCGCCCGAGGAGCCAGGCCAGCACGATCACCCCGGCCAGACAGCCCAGGGCGCGCAGCTCGGGCGAGCCGTCCTGGAATTCCTCGGTCGGCAGCGGCACGACGAAGTAGACGCCGGTGATCATGGCGGCGGCGACCGCACTCCGCACCCATGCCAGCACGCCGGCCGGAGAAGCACACATGTGATGAACGTTCCTCGGCCCGGCGGTCTCATCGCCGGGAATGCTCTTTCTTGAGGTTCTCCTTGCCCTCGTCGAAGACGGTCGAGGGCAGGACGGTCACATGGCAGACCTTCCCTTCCAGGACCGGACGGACTTCGAGCGCGCCGAGCGCGGCTTCGTCGCCCGGCTGACCCCCGGCGTGGTCAGGACGTCCGGGGGCGAGGTCGTCTGGGACAACGACGTCTACGACTTCCTGACCGGCGAGTGCCCGCCGACCGCTCATCCGAGCCTGTGGCGGCAGGCGCAACTGTGCGCCCGGCAGGGCCTGTACGAGGTGACGGACGGCATCTACCAGGTGCGCGGCCTGGACCTGTCCAACATGACCCTCGTGGAGGGCGACACCGGCGTCGTCGTCATCGACCCGCTGGTCTCCGCCGAGTGCGCCGCCGCCGCGCTCGGGCTCTACCGCGACCATCGCGGCGACCGCCCGGTCACCGGGGTCGTCTACACCCACAGCCACGTCGACCACTTCGGCGGCGTGCGCGGCGTCACCGACGGGAACGTGCCGATCGTGGCCCCCGCCGGTTTCATGGAGCACGCCGTCGCCGAGAACGTCTACGCCGGCAACGCCATGAACCGCCGCGCCCTGTACATGTACGGCCAGCTCCTCCCCCGGTCCCCGGAGGGCCAGCTCGGCTGCGGGCTGGGCATGGGCACCTCGCAGGGCACCGTCTCCCTGATCCCGCCGACCGTCGACGTCACCCGCACCGGCCAGGAGGAGACGATCGACGGCGTGCGCGTCGTCTTCCAGCTCACGCCGGGCACCGAGGCCCCCGCCGAGATGAACTTCCTGTTCCCCGACCACCGTGCCCTGTGCCTGGCCGAGAACGCCACCCACAACCTGCACAACGTGCTCACCCTGCGCGGCGCGGTGGTCCGCGACGCCCGGGTGTGGGCCCGCTACCTGACCGAGGCCGTCGAGCTCTTCGCCGACCGGGCCGACGTCGCCTTCGCCTCCCACCACTGGCCCACCTGGGGCAGGGACGACATCGTCACCTTCCTGTCCCAGCAGCGCGACCTGTACGCCTACCTGCACGACCAGACCCTCCGCCTGCTCAACCAGGGCCTGACCGGCCCCGAGATCGCCGAGATCGTGCAGGTGCCGCCCGCTCTGGAGCAGGTCTGGCACACCCACGGCTACTACGGCTCGGTCAGCCACAACGTCAAGGCCGTCTACCAGCGCTATCTGGGCTGGTTCGACGGCAACCCCGCCCACCTGTGGGAGCACCCGCCCGTCGAGCTGGCCCGCCGCTACGTCGAGTCCTTCGGCGGCACCTCGGCCGTGGTGGCCCTGGCCGGCCGCTACGTCGAGGAGGGCGACCTGCGCTTCGCCGCGACCCTGCTCAACCACGCCGTGTACGCCGACGCGAACGACGCCTCGGCCCGCAGGCTGCTGGCCCAGGTCTACACCCGCCTCGGCCAGGGCGCCGAGAACGCGACCTGGCGCAACTTCTACCTCACCGGCGCGGCCGAGCTGAAGGACGGCCCCGCGCCGGGCGCCACCGACACCACCTCGCCGGACATGCTCGGCGCGCTGTCCAGCGAGCAGATCTTCGACTCCCTGGCCATCCGGGTGAACGGCCCCGACGCCTGGAACGAGCGCTTCGCCATCGACTGGCACCTCACCGACCTGGACGAACGCCACCGGACCACGATGTCCAACGGCGCCCTCATCCACCAGCGGTCACCCTCGGGCGACGGCGCCGGCCTGACGCTGCGGCTCACCCGGCAACGCCTGCTCACCCTGCTGTCCGGTGACAGCGACGGTGACGGTGACGGGCTCGACCACGACGGCGACCTGACCGTTTTGCGGCGCCTGTTCTCCCTGCTGGAGCAGCCCAGGCCGGACTTCGCCATCGTCACCCCCTGAGACGACGGGAGACGGACGACCGCGCGCTCACGGCGAGCGGATGAGGCCCCGCTTCGAGGCCGCCGCGACGGCCGCGGTGCGGGAGTCCACGTCCAGCTTGGTGTAGATGTGCGCCAGGTGGGTCTTGACCGTGGTCTCGCTGAGGAACATCACCTTGCTGATCTGCCGGTTCGACAGGCCGGCGGCGACGTGCCCGAGCACCTCCAGCTCGCGCGGGCTGAGCGTGGCGTCGGGGGCCCGGACCCGGCCCAGCAGGCGGGCGGCCACGCTCGGCGCCAGGGCGCTGGCGCCCGCGGCGGCCGACCGGATGGCGGCGTGCAGGTCCTCCGAGGGGGCGTCCTTGAGCAGGTAGCCGGTCGCGCCGGACTCGATGGCGGCCACGATGTCGGCGTCGGTGTCGAACGTCGTGAGCACCAGGACGCGGGGGCCGTCCAGGGCCACGATCCGGCGGGTCGCCTCGCTGCCGTGCATGCCCGTCCCGAGCCGCAGGTCCATCAGCACGACGTCGGGGGCGAGCGTGGCGGCCAGCCGCACGCCCTCCTGCCCCGTGGCGGCCTCGCCGACCAGGTCGAAGTCGGGCTGCCCGGCGAGCATGGCCCGCAGGCCGGAGCGGACGACGGGATGGTCGTCCACCAGGACGATCCGGATCACGGCCCCTCCTGGGGCGGCAGCGGCAGGGTCGCCACGACCGCCGTGCCCTCGCCGGGGGCCGACTCCACGGTGAGGCTGCCGCCCAGGGCGCTCACCCGTTCGCGCATCGCGCGCAGGCCGAAGCCGGCCGAACGTCCGGGGTCGAACCCCCGGCCGTCGTCGTACACGTCCAGCATGACCACGTCGTCCAGGTAGGTGAGGGTCACCCCGGCGTGGCCGGCGCCGGAGTGGCGGCTGACGTTGCCCAGGGCGCCCTGGGCGACGCGGAGCAGCGTCGCGTCGTAGTCGGCGGGCAGCGGCGCGGGGGTGCCGGAGATCTCGAAGCGCGCCTGGATGGGCGTGCCCGCCACGGCGGAGTCGCCGGCCCTGCGCAGCGCGGCGGCCAGCGACGAGTGCCGCAGCGCCGCGGGGGCCAGGCCGCGGACGAAGTTCCTGGCCTCCTCCAGGTTCTCCTTGGCCGCGTCGGCCGCCTCGGCGATGCGGCGCTCGGCGACCGGGAGGTCGTCGGCCAGGTCACGCCGGGCCGCCCGCAGCAGCAGGATGATGCTGGACATGCCCTGTGCCAGGGTGTCGTGGATCTCTCTGGCCAGGCGTTCCCGCTCGGCCAGCCGTACGGCGTCGCCCTCCGCCTGGAGCAGTTTCCCCCGCGTGCGGACCAGGTCGTCGATCAGCAGGCGGCGCTGCTCGCTCTCGGCGTGCAGCGCCTTGTAGACCATCGCCATCAGGGTGGCCACCGCCGCGCCGATCGTCGGGCCGATGACCAGCGCGGCGGTCAGCCGGCCCTCGTGCCAGGCGGCGGTCAGGACGGCCGCGACGGTCAGCGCCGCCACGCCCGGCAGCGCGACCGCCAGGGGCAGCAGGTGCAGGTACGCGAAGAAGAGCGGGAAGGCCAGCCAGACGAACTGCGGCGCGGCCAGGGCGAGCAGCGCCCACCCGGCCGTGGTCAGCACCAGCCAGATCCGGCCCAGCAGCAGGTGGGTCGGCCCGCCGAAGTGCGGCAGCCGCCCTTCGATCGTGATGCCCGCCACGTAGAGGGCCCCGAGCAGCGCTCCACCCAGCGCCGGCGCGAGCCGTCCGCTCCCGGCGACGCCGGCCAGCGCGATCGCCAGGAGGGTCGCGAACGTGCCGTGCACGGTCCAGCGGAGCAGGCGGAGGGCGGGCGGGAACGGATAGTCAGACATCTCTCACCAAGCGTATGCGACGGCCCTGCGCCACAAATCGTCCGAAAGAAGTATTACGGGCGGACCGCATGCACGATGCCCGGCCGATCCGGCGGCGCGCACGCTGGGGGACGTCAACGTGACCTTCAACCGCAACGGGGGACGCGCCGTGTTCGTGGCGCTCAGAGACCTGCGCTTCGCGAAGGGACGGTTCGCTCTCATGGGCGCCGTCGTCTTCCTCATCACCCTCCTGGTGACCATGTTGTCCGGGCTGACCGCCGGGCTGGCACGGGAGAACATCTCGGCCGTGGAGGGCCTGCCCGCCGGGCACCTCGTCTTCGCCGGGGGCGGGAAACCGTCCTTCGCCGACAGCCGCGTCACCGACCGGACCTGGCAGGAGTGGCGGCGGGCGACCGGCGACGCCGCCGAGCGGCTGGGCGTCTCCATGTCGCGGCTCGGCCACGGCGACGACGGGAGCGCGGGGGTGGCGCTCTTCGGCGTCCAGCCGGGCGGCGTCCTCGCCCAGGGGCGGCCCGTGGACACCGGGAAGGTCGTCCTCTCCGCCGCGCTGGCCGCCGACACCGGGGTGGGCGCCGGGGACACGGTACGGATCGCGGGCAGGGACTTCACCGTCTCCGGTGTCGGCGGCCAGGCGTCCTACAGCCACACCCCCGTCGTCTGGATCGGCATCGGCGACTGGGAGCGGATGGGCCGCCAGGCCGGTGCCGACAGCGTGGCGACCGTCCTGGCGCTGCCCGACAGCGGCACGGCGCTGCCTTCCGGCGGCCTGGCCGCGGCCGACGCGCGGCTCGGCACCACGACGGTCCCGCTGTCGCAGGCGCCCGCCGCGATCGGCTCGTTCTCCTCCGAGAACGGGTCGCTCCAGCTCATGCGCGGGTTCCTGTTCGCGATCTCGGCCCTGGTCATCGGGGCCTTCTTCACCGTCTGGACGATCCAGCGGCGCGGCGACGTCGCCGTGCTGAAGGCTCTGGGCGCGAGCTCCGGCTACCTGCTGCGGGACGCGCTCGCCCAGGCGGTCATCGTGCTGCTGGGCGGCGCGGGCGCGGGCGGCCTGCTCGGCGCGGGCCTCGGCGCGCTGGCCGAGGGCACGGTCCCGTTCGTGTTGTCGGCGGCCACCACCGTGGCGCCGGTGGCCGTGCTGATCCTTCTCGGCGCCGCCGGGGCCGCGCTGGCCATCCGCAAGATCACCTCTGTCGACCCGCTGACCGCCCTGGGAGCCTCCCGATGACACTCAAGCTGACCGACGTCGTCCTGACCTATCCCGACGGCGACCGTACGCTGACCGCGCTCGACCACGTCAGCCTGGCCGTCGCGGCGGGCGAGTTCGCCGCGGTGGTCGGCCCGTCCGGCTCGGGCAAGTCGAGCCTGCTCGCCGTCGCCGCCACCCTGATCACGCCCGCCGAGGGCGTCGTGATCATCGCCGGGCAGGACGTCTCCGGAGCCGGCCAGGCGGCCCGCACCAGGGTCCGCCGCGACCACGTCGGCATCGTGTTCCAGCAGGCCAACCTGTTGCCCTCGCTCACCGCGCTCGACCAGCTCCTGGTGATGGCGCACCTGACCGGCGAATCCCCGCGCGCCGCCGGCCCGCGGGCGCGGGACCTGCTGCTCGCCGTCGACCTGGGCGGCAAGGAGCACAAACGCCCGCACCAGCTGTCCGGCGGCGAGCGCCAGCGCGTCAACATCGCCCGCGCCCTGATGAACTCCCCCGAGGTGCTGCTGGTGGACGAGCCCACCAGCGCGCTCGACCACCACCGGGGCGAGCGGATCGTCTCCCTGCTGGCCGACCTCACCAGGAAGAACGACCTGGCCACCGTCATGGTCACGCACGACCTGGCCACCCTGGACCAGGTGGACACCGTCCTGGCCATGGACGACGGCAGGCTCGGCGAACGCGCCGCGACCCGGGTCGCCTGATGCCGCCCGCGCCGCGACCACGGGCGCCGGTTCAGCCGCGCGGGGTGAACTGGTCCAGGTCGTAGATGCCGAGCGCCTTCTCGATGTCGGCCACCTGCCCGACCACGCCGGTGAAGCCGGCCGCGCCGAAACGGCGGTGCTCCTCGGCCTCGAACGTCTCGGCCAGCTCGGCGAACTCCTCGGGCGGGATGACGGCCCGCATGGCGGGGAAGACCACGGTGTCCTCGCGGGCCTCGTGCGGCTCGTACATGCGGACGAAGGCGGACAGGTCGGCGGCCAGGCCGCGGCGCACGCCCTGGGGGACGGGCCTCGCGGTGGCGTCCAGGACGCGGCCGGTCAGGACGCGTCCGCGCCGGTGCTGGAGGATCAGCACGGGCACGACGTCGGTGAGCCTGCCCGCCCCGACCAGGCGCGGGAAGACGTATCGCTCTTCGAGCCGCTCGTGGTACTCCTCGATGAACGTGCGGATGATCCCGGCGCCGGCGTGCAGGGGGCCCACCGGCACCCGCTCCCCGGCGCCGATCCGCCGGACGCCCTCCCGGTAGACCAGCAGGACGCGCTTGAGGACCCCGTGCTCGCGCATGAGGTCCTCCGGCGGCGTGACCGGCACCTCCCGGGCCTGCTCCGGGCCGGGGGCGGGGCTGACCGTCGTGGCACTGCGGGCCGGCCGCGTGGTGTCGCAGCCGGTCAGCATCGCCGATCCGCAGGCCAGGGCGACGGGCATGGCCAGCATCTCGCGGCGGCGCACGCTCGCCGGTCCGCTGCCCGCTTCGTCCCTCATCGTCCGCCTCCGTCCCCGAGCCGTCCTCCCAGGTGCTGCCCGTCGGCCGGCGTTCCGACGCGAAGGCGCGGGTAATCCTTGTGCCGGGAACGCGTCTCGCCGGGGTTGCCCTCCGGGTCAGGCGGCCGGCTGCCGGTCCCCGTCCGGATGCCCGTCGTGGCACTGCTCTGGCTGAAGGTGAGGTCGAAGTTGACCGATCCCGTGCCGTCGCCGGTCGTCGACTCGGTGGCGGGCAGCCCGCCGATGCCCGGTGTGGTCGTCTGGGCGGTGAGGTCCCAGCCGGGGCCGGCCGGGGTGCCGACCGGACCTTGAGGCGCGCTTGACCCGCGTGGCGCCGAGACCGAGCACGGCGGCGAGCACCCCGGCGACCAGGGCTCCCGCCGCGTAGCCGACGTCGCGCCAGAAGCGGTAGGCGCCCAGGGCGTTGGCCCGCCAGGAGGGGTGGGCGTGGTCGGAGACCGAGGCGATGAGGGCGGGGTAGACCATGGCGGTGCCGAGCCCGAGGACCACGGCGGACAGGACCCCGGCGAGCAGCGCATCGCCCAGCGGGGCGACGGCCAGGAGGAGACCGCCGCCGACGGCGGCCAGGCCCAGGCCGTGGTCGGTGAACAGGAGCGGGAAGACGCCCCAGGTGAGGCCGTCGTTGAGGTTGTTGACCAGGCCGGCCTGGTCTGACGCCGCGCAGCGAGCGGTCACGCCAGGACGTGCGGTACCCGGCGGCCTCGTCGAGGCCGGTGGCCGGCCCCCGCCGGGCGGGCCCGACCAGGTCGATCTTCATGTTGACGGTCATCGACCAGGTCAGGCCCTGGTTGAGGCCGAGCAGGACGTTCGCGGCCACGATCCACCACCAGGAGGGTGCCCAGGCCAGGCCGAAGGTGTGGGTGCCAATGAGCGGCACGGTGGTGCGTTCGAGGCCCACCAGGCCGCCGAAGGCGACGTTGACGACGACCAGCAGGGAGAACTGGAGGGCGTTCGCCCGGAGTTCGAGGCGTACGGGCGGGGCGGGCGCGGAGGTGTTCTGCACGGCGGAGGTCCCTTCGCGCCTGGGACGGGGTCGCGATTGCCGGGTGGATATGTCCTGGTCACCATACCCCCAGGGGTATCATGAGCAATACCACGGGGGGTATTTGACATCCTTCCCGTCTCTTCCGTATGTCTACGCGATACCCCCCCGGGTATTGGCTAAGGAAAGATCCATGAACACCTCCTCCGTCCTCACCGCCCCCGTGCTGCAGCGGCTCGTCCAGGAAGGGCGGGCGCCGCGCCTGCTCGACGTGCGCACGCCCGGCGAGTTCCGCACGGCGCACATCCCGGGCTCGTACAACGTGCCGCTGAACACCATGCGCGAGCACCGCGCCGAGCTGCTGGCCCACCTGGACGAGGACGTCGTGCTCGTCTGCCGCTCCGGGGCGCGGGCCGCGCAGGCCGGGCAGGCCCTCGCCGAGGCCGGGCTGCCGAACCTGCGCGTCCTGGAGGGCGGCATCGTCGCGTGGGAGACGGCCGGCGCGGCCCTGGAGCGGGGGCCCGAGCGGTGGGACATCGAGCGCCAGGTCCGGCTCGTGGCCGGTTCCGTCGTCCTGGTCACCGGTCTGGCCGGGATCTTCCTGCCCGGCGCGCACCTGATCGGCACCGCGATCGGCGCCGGCCTGACGTACGCGGCCGTCAGCAACTCCTGTGCCATGGGCGTCCTGCTGTCCAGGCTGCCCTACAACCGCGGGCCGCGCACCGACATCCGCACGGTGCTCGCGGACCTGCGGAGCACCCCGTGACCGTGCTGATCGTCGCGGCGTCGCTGCTCGTCGGGGTGAGCCTCGGCGTGCTGGGCGGCGGCGGCTCGATCCTGACCGTGCCGATCCTGGTCTACCTGGCCGGCCAGGACACCAAGGAGGCGATCGCCACCTCGCTGTTCGTCGTCGGCGTCACCAGCCTGGCCGCGCTGGTCCCGCACGCGCGGGCCCGGCGGATCCGCTGGCGGACCGGGCTGCTCTTCGGCGCGTTCAGCATGGCCGGCGCGTACGGCGGCGGACGCCTCGCCGAGTACGTCCCCGGCACGGCGCTGCTCGTCGCCTTCGCCCTGATGATGCTGGCCACGGCGGTCGCGATGCTCCGCAGGCCCCGGCACACCAGCAAGCGGGCGCGGCCCGCCCACGGCGACCTGCCCCTGACGCACATCGCGGCGGAGGGCCTGGTCGTCGGGGCCGTGACGGGGCTGGTCGGCTCCGGCGGCGGCTTCCTCGTCGTCCCGGCCCTCGCCCTGCTGGGCGGGCTGCCGATGGGCGTCGCGGTCGGCACGTCGCTGCTCGTCATCGCGATGAAGTCCTTCGCCGGGCTCGCCGGGCACCTGGCGGGCGTCGCGATCGACTGGCGCCTCGCCCTGATCGTGGCGGCGTCCGCGGTGATCGGCAGCCTGGCCGGCGGCCGGCTCGCGGGCCGCATCCCGCAGGACGCGCTGCGCACGGCGTTCGGCTGGTTCGTCGTCGTCATGGGCGTGTTCGTGCTTGTCCAGCAGGCCGGCGCCGCCGTCTGGACCCATCCGGTCACCTGGGCGGGGCTGGTGGCCGTACTGGCCGCCGCGGTCGCCGCCCTGCGGTGGCGTGCCCGTCCCGGCTCAGGAGCCTGAGGCCGCCTCCGCCGCGGACGCCGGCTCGTCGCGCACCTGGGCGGCCGTGACCGCCACGGTGGTGACGATGTCGGCCACGGTGGCGCCCCGGGACAGGTCGTTGACCGGCCTGCGCAGCCCCTGCAGCACCGGCCCCACCGCGACCGCCCCTGCGCTGCGCTGGACGGCCTTGTACAGGTTGTTGCCGGTGTTCAGGTCGGGCACCACGAAGACGGTGGCGTGCCCGGCCACCTGGCTGCCGGGCATCTTGGTCCGCGCCACCGCCGGGTCCACCGCGGCGTCGTACTGGATCGGCCCCTCCACCTGGAGGTCGGGGCGGCGTTCACGGACCAGTTCGGTGGCGGCGCGCACCTTGTCGACCTCGGCGCCCGCGCCCGAGGTGCCCGTCGAGTACGACAACATCGCGATCCTGGGCTCGACGCCGAACATCGCCGCGGTGCGGGCCGAGGCGATCGCGATGTCGGCGAGCTGCTCGGCGGTGGGGTCGGGGTTGACCGCGCAGTCGCCGTAGACCAGGACCCGGTCGGCCAGGCACATGAAGAACACGCTGGAGACCAGCCCCAGCCGCAGGATCTCGAACGCCGGCCTGATCGTGTGCGCGGTGGTGTGCGTCGCGCCCGAGACCATGCCGTCGGCCAGGCCGGCGTGGACCATGAGCGTGCCGAAGTAGGAGACGTCGGTGACGGTGTCGCGGGCCAGCTCGACGGTCATCCCCCGGTGCGCCCGCGCCTCGGCGTAGGCGTGCGCGAACCGCTCGCGCAGCTCCGGGTCGAACGGGCTGAGCACCCTGGCCGCGGCCAGGTCGAGGCCGAGCTGGGCGGCCTGGACCCTGATGCGTTCGGCGTCGCCGAGCAGGGTGAGGTCGGCCACGTCCCGGCGCAGCAGGATGTCGGCCGCGCGCAGGATGCGCGGCTCCTCGCCCTCGGGCAGCACGATGTGCCTGCGCCGGGCGCGCGCCCGGTCCAGCAGCTCGTACTCGAACATCAGCGGCGTGACGACGTCGGTCTTGGCGATGTCCAGCCGTTCCAGCAGCAGCGGGCCGTCCACGTGCTCGGCGAACAGGCGCAGCGCCGCGTCGATCTTGCCGCCCGCCTCGGGCGTGAACCGCCCCTCCACGGCCGACAGCCGGGTCGCGGTGTCGAAGGTGTCGTGCCCGGTGGCGATCACCGGCAGCGGGATCTCCATGCCGCGCAGCAGCCGTTCCACCGAGCCGGGCAGCTCCGTGCCGCCGGTGAGCACCACCGCCGACAGGGACGGGAAGCCCGGCGAGGTGTGCGCGGCGATCAGGCCGGGCAGCAGCGCGGCGGCCCGGTCGGACGGGATGATCACCGCCGCGCCCTCGGTGAGGCGCTCCAGGATCCCGGGCAGCGACATCGCGCCCACCATCAGCGCGCTCGCCTCCCGGCCGAGCCCGTCGCGCTCGCCGAGGAAGAACCAGCCGTCGCAGGCGTCGAGCAGGTCGGCGACCGTCGGCGCACGCAGCGAAGGGGTCTCCGGCAGCACGAACACGGGCGTCGCATGGCCGGACGCGAGCGGCCCGCCGGTCGACCGGGTGACCACGACCGCGAGCTCCTGGGCGTGATGGTGGGCCAGCTCCCTGGAGGACACCTCGACCGCCGCGGCGGTGCGGGCGGCCGTCCGGCCCCGGCCGCTGACCACGTTGATCACGGGAGTGCCCAGGTCGGCGGCCAGCCGGGCGTTGAACCCGAACTCCGTCGGCGCGCCCACGTCGGTGTAGTCGGTGCCGACCACCACGACCGCGTCACAGCGCCGGGCCAGCGCGCGGAAGCGGGCCACGATGTCCCCGGCCGCCCGGTCTACGTCGGCGTGCACCTCGTCATAGGTGACCCCCGCGCACGCCTCGTAGGGCAGGGCGAGCTGGAACCGGCTGCGGATGGTGTTGACCAGGCCGTCCTCGCGCCCGGCCCGGACCACGGGGCGGAACACGCCCACGCTTCCCACCTGCCGGGACAGCAGCTCGACCAGCCCCAGGGCGACGGTCCCCTTGTTGCTTCCCGCTTCGCCGGCGGCGACATACACAGCTCGTGTCATGACACTCATTCTCGATGTCCGCGGTACGTCCTCGTTCCCCCCCATTCCATTGCGCCCGCCCGCACCCGGGTCAGTGTCGTACGCCCCCGGCGGGAAGGACCAACGACCCTGTCTTGGGGGAAAGGCAGGTGGGTAGCGTCATCGGCATGGCCGCCCTGACCTGGTCCGTGGGGTCGCGATGAACCCGTGGACGCTCACGTACGAGGGCTTCGACCCGGCCTCGGCCGGGTTGCGCGAGGCGCTGTGCACCCTCGGCAACGGCCGCTTCGCCACGCGCGGCGCCACGCCCGAGGGCCGGATCCGCACCCCCGGCACCTACCACGCGGGCTGCCACGACCGCCTGGCCTCCGAGGTGGGCGGCCGGACGGTCGTCAACGAGGACCTGGTCAACCTGCCCGACTGGCTGCCGCTCGGCTTCGCCGACGAGCTGCTGGCGATCCTCGACCGGCTCGGCTACCCGGCCGACCCCGGCCTGATCCCGCGGACGACCGCCTACTACCTCGACCGCACCAGTCACGGCTCCACGCTGAGCGCCGTGGTGCACGCCTGGGTGTTGGCGCGCTGCGACCGGGCGCGCTCCTGGCAGTTCTTCGCCGAGGCGCTGGTCGGGGACGTGCACGACGTCCAGGGCGGCACCACCGCCGAGGGCGTGCACCTGGGCGCGATGGCCGGGACCGTGGACATGCTGCAACGCTGCTACCTGGGCCTGGAGCCGAGGCCCGAGGGCCTGCTCCTCGACCCGCTGCTGCCCGGACGGCTCGGCACGCTCTCGTTGCCGGTCCTGTTCCGCGGCCGCCGGATCACCGTCGAGGCCGACCACGACGGCACGCGGGTCGACGGCGTCCCCGTGCCGGGCGGTGTGCGCCTCGTCCTCACGGAGAAGGAGATGATCATGACGAACAGTGGCGACTTCGGACGCCGGGTGACCTACCACCGCGACCGGCTGGGGCTCACCGTCGACCAGCTGGCCGAGCGCGCCGACATGTCCCCCGGGTACGTCACGTACCTGGAGGGCCACCTCGGCATCCCCGACAGGAACACGGTGACCCGCCTGGCCACCGCCCTGGAGACGACCCCGCAGGACCTGCTGGGTGGTGGCCGCGACCGCCCGCCGGGCCCCGGCGCCGGCCCGGACGAGCCGGTCATGGAGGTCCTCGACCCCGAGGAGTGCCTGCGCCTGGTCGCGCCGGGCGGGATCGGGCGGATCGCGTTCAACGGCTCGCACGGGCCCACGGTGCTGCCCGTCAACTACCGGCTGCACGAGGGCGCCGTGCTGTTCCGCACGTCCCGCGGCGGCCCCATGGACCAGGACCTGCGCACCGGCCTGGAGGGCGTGGACATCATGATCGGCTTTCAGGTGGACCGGATCGACGAGGTGCGCAAGGAGGGCTGGAGCGTGCTGATCCAGGGGCCCGCCCACCACGTGCCCGAGGACGAGGTCGCCAAGCTGGCCGACGCGGGCGTCACGCCCTGGGCGGGCGGGGAACGCCATCTCTACATCCGGGTCGTCCCGCACCAGGTCACGGGACGCCGCGTGCACGGCCTGTGAGCCGGCCGCCGTCGTGATGCGGGCGTCACACGGAGGCGGCGGGCCGGAGCAGCGCCTGTTGCAGCGTCCTGCCGAGGTCGGCGTCGGTGATCATGCCGGTGACCAGTCCGCCCTCGACGACCACCGCCGACAGGCCGCCCACCCGCGAAGGACGTTCCAGCAGGGTGGCCGCGTCGTCGTCCGGCGACAGGACGCGCGGCGGCTTCTGGGCCGCGACCAGCGTCTCCACCCTGGTGTCCCCCCTGCGGTCGGCGGGCACGGCGAGCAGGGTCTCCAGCGAGACCACGCCGTGCGGCGCCCCGTCGAGCCCCACGACGGGGAAGACGGACTGGTGGGAGCCGAGCACCACCGTGTCGACCAGCCCCTGCACGGTGAGCCACGCGGGGGCCAGGTCCGGCGTGGCCGTCATGACGTCCCGCACCAGCACTCCCCCGAGGCCGCGCCGGGCCGCCCTGCTCATGATCTCGCCGCGGGCGGCGCCCGCGATGTACCAGCCGGTGATCACCACCCACATCCCGCCGAGCGGGTTCCACACCCAGATCACGACGAACCCGGTGAAGGTCAGCATGAGACCGATCGCGTAACCGGCCCGCGCGGCGCCGGCGTCGGCGCGTGCGCGATCGCCGTGGCGGCTCCACAGCAGGCCGTGCAGCACCCGCCCGCCGTCGAGCGGGCTGCCGGGCAGCAGGTTGAACACGCCCAGGATCAGGTTCATCATGGCCAGCCACGCGGCGGCGGCCCTGGGCACGCCCGGCGGCAGCACGGCCGTGACGGCGAGGGCGAGACCGCCGAGCAGCAGGCTCGCGGCGGGACCGGCGGCCGCCGTCGCCACCTCGGCCCCGGGCGTCCGCGCCTCGTCGCGGAACTGCGTGACGCCGCCCAGCGCCCAGAGCGTGACGGACTCCACCTCCATGCCGCACCGCTTGGCCACCAGCGCGTGCGCCAGCTCGTGCGCGAGCAGGGACACCATGAGCAGCAGCCCGGTGAGCGCGCCGGCGACCCAGTACGCCGTGCTGCCCGCGCCCGGGGCGGCGACGGCCAGGACTCCGGAGCCCAAGGCCACCGCCACGAGCGCGACGATGCCCAACGCGGACCAGTGAGCGCCGACGGGGATGCCCGCCACCCGCCCGAAGCGCAGGGTTTGCCTCATAATTCCAGCTTGCATGCTTCTCGACCCTCCTGACCAGGGACGACCTTTAGGGGCGGACCACCGCGACGGCGCAGCGGGCATGGTGCAGCACTCCCCTGCTGACCGAGCCGAGCACCAGCGAACCGAACGCGCCCCGCCCGTGGGAGCCGACCACGATCAGGTCGCAGGGGGTGCCGGTGAGCGCCTCGACCGGGTGCGCGCTCTGCACGTCCTCCACGACCGTCACCTCGGGGCACCTCTCCCGCCATCCGGCCGTCCGGGCGCGGACCGCCCCGTGCTGGGCGGCCCGGACCTCGTCCAGGTCGTAGGCGATCTCCGGGGCGAAGGCGTGCACGGGGATCTGCCAGGCGCGGATCAGGCGGAGCCGGGCGCCACGCAGCCTGGCCTGCTCGAAGGCGTAGCCGATGGCCGGCTGGCAGACGTCGGAGTCGCCGATCCCGACGCCGATCTCGCCGACCGGCCCGCCCGCCTCGGCGCGCACCACCACCACGGGACAGGCGGCGTGCCCGGCCACGTGCATGGTCACCGATCCCAGCAGCGCTCCGGCGAAGCCGCCCAGCCCCCGGTTGCCGATGACCAGCTCGTCCGCCTGCGGCGCCTGGTCCAGCAGGACGGCCGCGGGCGTCCCCTCGACGACCTCGGCGTGCACCCGCACCGACGGCTGCCGGTTGCGTGCGGCGGTCTCGGCCGCCTCCAGCACCTTGGCCGCCGCCATCAGCAGGTAGTTGCCCTGGCCGTAGTCGGGGAACCTGGTGACGGCGTACGGCTGCCGGTCCAGGGCGTGCACGATCCGCAGCTCCGCGCCCGTCCGCGCGGCGTCGTCGGCGGCCCATCCGACCGCCGCGGCGCCGGGGGCCGAGCCGTCGGCTCCCACCACGATCAGACCGGCCATGACGCCCCCTCGTCCGACACTCGGAACACCTCCGGTCCCGTCATCCCTTCTCCGCACGCGGCCGTACCACCGCCACCGGGCAGGCCGCGTGGTGCAGCACGCCGTGGCTCACCGAGCCGAGCACCGCGGAGGAGAAGCCGCCCCGTCCGCGCGAGCCGACCACGACCAGGTCCGCGGCGGCGGCCGCCTCGGTGAGCGCGGCCACGGGGTGCCCGCGCACCTGCTCGTCGGTGATCACGACGTCGGGGTACTCGCTCCGGCACGGGTTCACCCGCGCCTGTGCCGCCCGCGCCTCCTCCTGGAAGGAGTCGGCCAGCAGGTGGCTGTAGGCGGCCCAGTACGGCGAGACCGCCGGCGCCTGCCAGGCGTAGACCACGTGCAGGCGGGCACGGCGCGCACGGGCCTGCTCGACGGCGTACGCCAGGGCCTGCCGCGACCCCGCCGAGCCGTCGTCGCCGGCCACCACCAGGTCGTGCCGGACGGCGACCACCCCACGCACGACCACGACGGTCCCCGCGGCGTGCCCGGCCACCGCCCTGCCCACCGACCCCAGCACCATGCCGGCGAAGCCGCCCATGCCCCGGCTGCCCAGCACCAGGCTGTCGGCCGCGGCCGATTCGACGATCAGCGCGTCGATCACGTTGCCCGCCAGCATCTCGGCGGTGACCTCGACGCCGCCGATCGCGCGGGCCCGGCCCGCTGCCGCCTCCAGCGCGCCCACGCAGTACCGGGCGCCGTCCACGCCGAGCACCCACTGCTCGCACACGTGCACGAGCCGGAGCGGCAGCCCTCTTCGCTGCGCGTCGCCGGCGGCCCATTCCACCGCGGCGGTCGATGACGCGGAGCCGTCCACCGCGGCCACGATCCGTCCGCGCATCTTCCCTCCTTCGCGCCTTCGTACGTCCCCATACCCGCCATAACGGATATAAGGGGCGTAAACACACCAAAAGTCGCCGCTGCCACCTCCAACTTCGGGACGCGGCGCGCGACGGGCAAGCAGGCTAGGCCAAGAGTTTCCTCCCCTGTGGGGCTCGTCCCGCCGGTCACGGGAAGGCTCATCCGGGCAGGTAAACCGGACAGATTTCGCTCCCGGAGGCGGCAGTGATCGACGAACCCGCCGGCCGGCCCGTGCTCGTCGGGTACGACGACTCGACCGAGAGCCGCCACGCGCTGCACTGGGCGGTCGCCGACGCGCGCCTGCGCGGGCTGCCCGTCCTGGTCTGCCACGCTCTGCACTGGCCCTACGCCTCCAGGCCCGTCGCCCAGGAGATCATTCGGCACGTCGAACCGGTGGCGCTCGGCATCGTGGACGAAGGCGTCCGGCGCGCCAGGGAGCTGGCACCGGAGCTGGACGTCCAACCGCTCCTGGGCCGGGGCACCCCCTCGGCGGTGCTGCTGGAGGCCGCGCGCGAGGCGGAGCTGACGGTGCTCGGATCCCGCGGGCAGGGCGGGTTCGAGGGCCTTCAGGTGGGGTCGGCCGCCGTCCAGGTGCCCGCGCACAGCGTCACGCCGGTCGTGGTCGTCCGGCCGCCGCTGCAGCCGCCCACCCGCCAGGACGTCAGGGTCGTGGTCGGCCTCGACGGCTCACCCGCCAGCCTGGCCGCCTTCGACCTCGCCCTGGACGAGGCCGCCCTGCGCGAGGGCACCGTGACGGCCCTGTGCTGCTGGACCGACTGCGGGTCGTCGTCCTGGCAGGAGCCGCTGCCCTTCGTGGACTCGCACGCGCTGCGCAAAGGCGCGGAGAACCGCTTCCGCGAAGTCGTCTCCCACCTGGCCCGCAGACGCCCCGAGGTGACGGTGGTCACCGAGTTCCTGACCGAACGCCCCCAGCGCGTGCTGATCGAGACCTCCAAGGACGCCACGCTCCTCGTGCTCGGCAACCGGGGGAACGAAGCTCCTCCCTGCCTGCTGCTCGGAGCGGTGACGCAGGCCGCCCTGCTGGAGGCCAGGTGCCCGGTCGCGGTGACGCCCGGCGCCGTCCTGAATCCGCGGCTGCCGGTCGCGTCCGGGTGATTCAGGAGGTCCCAGGGACGGTCGCCGGCACCACCGCGACGGAGCAGGGCGCGTGCTGCGGAAGGGAGCTCGCGGTGCCGAGGTGCGCGGCCCGCGTCCGGCCGACCACGACCAGCGTCGCCCGCTCGTGGGGCTCACCCTGCTCCACGTGGACCTCCGGACGGCGAGCCGCCCACTCCCCCAGGTCGGCGGAGGCCGCGAGGGGCAGCCCGCGCATGGCCGCCTCGGCGAACGCGAACTCGACGACCGCCGCGTCCGGCTCCCGCTCGGCCAGGACGACCGGGCCAGGACGGGTGGCCTTGGGCAGCGGGCCCGGCCCGCGTACGACGATCACCGGGCACTCGGCGTGCGCGGCGGCGTACCCGGCCACCGAACCGACCACCACCCTGGGCAGCGCGCTCAGCCCTCGCGAGCCGACCACGACGAGCGTGGCGTCGCCGGACAGCTCCACCAGCCGCTGGGCGGCCGGACCTTCGTACAGGTCGGTCTCCACGCGGATGCCCGAGCTGGTGGAGCGGGCGCACTCGGCGCCGTGCCACAGGACGTGCTCGGCCGCCTTGCGCAGATGGGCCTTGTCCTCCTCCGCCGCCTCGCCGTACGGCCATTGCCAGGCGTGCACGACGGTCAGCGGCAGGTTCCTGAGCTCGGCCTCGTCCAGCGCCCAGTCCAGGGCCTGCACGGAGAAGTCCGAGCCGTCGTAGCCGAGCACGATGCGATCCATGTCCGTGGTCCCTTCAGAGGTCGCTGGGATTCAGCCTCGGTCCCGCGGGGCCGGCCGCCCGCGGTGGAGCGGCCCTGCTTGACGGGACCTTGGCCCTCCTTTTCCGGCCGCGCGGGGCCGGCGTCCTTCCCGCGTCACCAGGTCCGCGAGCGCCGTCTCGGGGCGGCCCCGCACGAGCCGCGCCTCGACGGCGGCCCACAGCAGCGCGGCCTCGCAGTGCTCGGTGCCGTCGGTCCCGGCCCCGTCCGGCCGGCCGCCGGAGGCTGGAGGAGCGGGGCGGCCCGCCACAGAGCCGGCAGACCTGCACGTTTACCGCCCTGAGCAGGGCGAAGACTAGATCCTGAAGACACTTGCATGACTCCGCCGCCCCGAAGGCCACGGCGGGCGGGAAGGACATCCACGTGACGCCCTCGTCCTCTGGCCTGTCGTCGGCGGAGGCGGCCGTACGCCTCGAACGCGACGGCCCCAACCTGCTCCCACGCAAACCGCCCACCCCGCTGTGGCGGCGCGTCGTCACCCAGCTCCGCGATCCGCTCATCATCGTGCTGCTGATCGCGGCGGCGCTGACCGTCGGCACCGGCGACTGGACGGACGCCGCGGTGATCGCGCTGGTCATCGTGGTCAACACGGCCGTCGGCGTGACGCAGGAGGTGCGCGCCGACCGCGCCATCACGGCCCTGGCCGAGCTGGCCACCCCGGAGACCCGCGTGGTGCGCGACGGCCACCAGCGACACATCCCCTCGGGTGACGTCGTGGTCGGAGACTGCTGGTGCTCGCCGAGGGCGACATCGTCCCGGCCGACGCCGAGGTGGTGGAGTCGGCGGCGCTGCTGGTCGACGAGTCGGCGCTGACGGGCGAGTCGGTCCCGGTGGACAAGGACGCGGGCGCGGCCGTCTCCTCGGGCACCGTCGTGGCACGTGGCAGGGGCCGGGCGGTGGTCACCGCGATCGGCGCGGCGAGCGCGAGCGGGCGCATCGCCGCGCTCATGGTCAAGGGCGCCGGTCTCACGCCGCTGCAGCGCCGCCTGGTCGGGGTCGGACGGCTGCTGGCCTGCGTCGCGGTGCTGCTGTCGGCGCTGGTGCTGGTCCTGGGCCTGGTCCGCGGCCAGCCGGTCGAGCTGATGGTGGTGACCGCGATCAGCCTGGTGGTCGCCGCCGTGCCCGAGTCGCTGCCCGCGGTCGTGACCCTGAGCCTGGCCCTGGGCGCCCGCCGGATGGCGGCCCGCGACGCGCTCGTCCGCAACCTGCCCGCCGTGGAGACGCTGGGCTCGGTGACCGTGCTCGCCACCGACAAGACGGGCACCCTCACCGAGGGCCGGATGGTCGCCCGGCACCTGTGGACCCCGGCGGCCGAGGCCACGGTCACCGGTTCCGGCTACGCGCCCGACGGCGGGCTCGCCGCCGGCCGGGACCCGGACGAGTTCGCCGCGCTACTGACCGCCGCGGCGTTGTGCAACGACGCCCGACTGCGCCCGCCCCAGGAGACCGGGGAGGAATGGACGGCGCTGGGCGACCCCACCGAGGCCGCGCTGCTGGCCGCCGCCGCCCGGCTCGGCCTCGACCGCGCGGGCCTCCAGGACCGTTTCCCCAGGGTCGCCGAGCTGCCCTTCGACAGCGACCGCAAGCGGATGAGCACGGTGCACCTGCTGCCGGGCGGCTGCGTCCGCCTGATCTGCAAGGGCGCCCCGGAGGCGCTGCTCCGCCCGGACGTGCTGACCGACGCCCCGGAGCTGCGGGCCCGCGCCGCCGAACGCGCCGACCGGTTCGCCCGGGACGGCTACCGTGTGCTGGCGGTGGCGAGCGCCGACCTGGGCGCCGTCCCGCGACCCGTGCGGGAGGACGGGCTGAGGCTGCTCGGGCTCGTCGCGATCCTCGACCCGCCGCGTGCGGCGGCGGCCGCGGCCGTGGCCGACTGCGCACGGGCCGGCATCAGGACGCCCGGCAGGCCGCCGACCTCGTGCTCGCCGACGACAACCTGGACACCGTCGTCGCGGCCGTCGAGGAGGGCCGCCGGGTCTACGCCAACATCCGCCGTTTCCTGGTCTACGGCCTGTCGGGCGGCGCGGCGGAGATCGCGGTGATGGTCCTGGGCCCGTTCGTCGGGTTGCCCCTGCCGCTGCTGCCCGCGCAGATCCTGTGGATCAACCTGCTCACCCACGGCCTGCCCGGCGTGGCGCTGGGCGGGGAGCCGACGGTGCCGGGAACCATGTCGCAGCCGCCGCGTCCGCCGGGCCAGAGCATCATGGGGGCGGGCCTGTGGCAGCGGGTCGTGCGCATCGCCGTCGTGCTCACCGCCGTCACCCTGGGCGTCGCCGTCTGGGGCTCGATGACCGGGCGGCCCTGGCAGAGCATGGCCTTCTTCGCCCTCGGCGCCACCCAGCTCGGCGTGGCGCTGGGCACCAGGACCCGTCCCGGCACCCTGGCCAACCCGATGCTGCTGCTCGCCGTGGGCGGCGCGTTCGTCCTGCAACTGGCCGGGATCTACCTGCCGCCGCTGCGCGAGCTGCTCGGCACCCGGCCGCTGGCGCCGGGAGACCTGCTGGTGGTCGTCGCGCTGTCCGCGCTCGGCTACGCCGCCGCCCGCCTGGACCGGATCCTGCGCCCGTCCCCCACGCCCGCGCGGCACTGAAACGGCGCCCGGCGGAAACCGCCGGGCGCCGTTCTCGGCGGGCTGTCAGGACGCGGGCACCGGGAAGGACGCCGCCAGGCTCTCGCCCCACTGCCTGGCCCGCTCCAGCTCGCCCGGCACCAGCGGCCCCTGCGTGCCGGTCACGTAGAAGCCGCACGGCGGCACGGCGAGCCTGACGCCGAGGCGGCGCAGCCGCTTGGCGACCGCCCGGCCCGCCGAGCCCGGCAGGCGGGGCTTGGCCACGCGGGTGTCGAACGCCGCCGAGCAGAGCCCGGCCGACGACGTGCTGACCGTGGCCAGCCACTCGCGCACGCCCCTGCCCCGCGACACCAGCGGCCCGGCGGCCTGCTGGGCGGCCGAGTCGCGGGTGGCGGCCCGGCTCATGGAGAACGCGTGCGTCGGGCCGCCCACCACCAGCAGGGTGACCTCGTCCCCCACGTGCGCGGGGGCCGAGCCGACCTCCGTCAGGGCGGCCCGCATCCGGGTGGCCAGCCCCTCCGCCACGGCCTGGGCGATCCGCTCGGTGTTGCCGTACATGGACTCGTAGACGACCAGTGCCTTCATCTCACGCCTCCCGCCGTTCCGGCAGAACGGGTTCGAGGTGGAACATCCCGGTCACCACCTCGCTCGGCTCGGGCTGCGGCTCGATCCGTCCGGCGACCGCCGACAGGACGTCCCGGGCGGTGATCAGGCCCACCAGGCCGTCGTCGGACAGCACGGGCACGGCGTCCACGTCGGCGTCCAGCATGGCGGCGGCGACCCTGCTCAGCGGGGTGCCCGGCCCCACGCGGGGCGTGCGCGCGCCGCCGAGCAGGTCCCGCACCTCGCGGCGGCCTGCTCCTGCGGCCCGCCGGACCAGGACGCGGCCAGACGCTCCCGGGTCAGGATGCCCAGCAGGCGCCCTCCGTCGACGACCGGCAGGTGGTGCACGCCGGCCCGGCGCATCAGCTCCCACGCCATCAGCGGCGACTCCCCGGCCTTGACGGCCACCAGGACGCGGCTCATGACCTGTCCCGCCGTCGGCGACCCGTTCATGACCGCTCCTCCTCACCCGGCCGGACCACGGCGACCGGGCAGGTCACGTGGTGCAGCACGCCGTGGCTGACCGAGCCGAGCACGGCGGAGGCGAACCCGCCCCGGCCGCGCGAGCCCACGACGACCAGGTCGGCCGATCCGGCCGCCTGCATCAGGGCGGTGACCGGGTGGGCGCACGGCTGCTCGTCGGTGACGACCAGGTCCGGGTTGGCCTCCCGCCAGGGGACGACCCGCTCGCGCGCCGCGCCGGTCTCCTCGCGCGTCAGGTCCTGGATCAGGGTGTTGTACGTGACCGCGTACGGGGAGAAGACGGGCATCTGCCAGGCCGAGACCACGTGCAGCCGGGCGCCGCGGGCCCTGGCCTGCTCGACGGCGTACTCCATGGCCGCCTGCGCGTCCCGCGACCCGTCGTAGCCCACCACCACCCTGCCGTGCTCGGTGGCGGCGGGGGCGCGGACGACAACGACCGGCCCCGACGCGTGCCCGGCCACCGCCAGGCTCACCGAGCCGACCATCATCCCGGCGAACCCGCCGAGCCCCCGGCTGCCCAGCACCACACCGCCGGCCGTCGCCGACTCGCGGATCAGCTCCTCGGCCACGTTCCCGGACAGCAGCTCCGTGGTCACCTTGACGCCGCCGGCCAGCGCGCGGGCCCGGTCGGCGGCCTCCTCCAGCAGGCGGGCGCAGTGCTCGGCGTTCCCTTCGTGCAACCACTGCGGGCCGACGTGCACGAGACGCAGGTCCAGGCCCCGCCGCCGCGCGTCGCCGGCCGCCCATTCCACCGCTCCGGTCGCCGGGACGGACCCGTCCACACCGACGACGATGTGAGTGCTCATCGCGCATCTCCTTCACCGGTCGAAGCTCTCACCACCAGGCTCCTACGGCGGGCGGCGCGGCGCCGGAGGAGGAAGTCCCGCCCGGCAGGGCCGTTGGTCCTCATCGGGTTGGCGGGGACGTTCTGGCACGATCCGGTCACGCCACCGCCTCGCCTTCCCACGCTCTGTAGTGTCGGGAGGCGACCCTCGCGCAGTAGCCCGCTCAACGTGAGGACGTCCTCATGACCGACGAAGCGGTTCCCCCCGTCGCAGCACCCGTCGCGCCCGCCCGCACCGGCGACCTGCTGGAGAAACCCGAGCTGGCGGAGATGTTCGCCCTGGCCAAGAAGCTGGACGGCACCTGGCCGGTCTTCGCGCGCAGCCTGGGTCCCGGCGACGACCCGGCGCTCCTGCGCAGCCGCTACCGGGCGGTGGCCGTGTCCGCTCTTCCGTTACGTCCTCGACCCGCTGATCACCGTGGCGGGGGTGGCCTGCTTCCCGGCCGCCCTGTACCTCCGCCAGGCGACCGGCCCCGAGTGGGCCGTCGACCTGGCGCGCCCGCGCGGTCGAGGCGTCCAGGGCCGTCATCGACCTCCAGTTGTGGGTGGCGCTGCCGTCGCCGACCGCCTACGACGACCTCCGCACCCGCGTCGCCGAGCTGACCCGCACCGTCATCACGGGCGAGTACGACCGGCTCCCCACCCGCGAAACCACCCCCGAGGACACCCGCCGGACGTGGCACGCCCGCGTCCTGGAGACCGTCCGGACCCTGGTCATCGCCCTGCCGCGCGTAGCGCGGCGCGCTCAGCCGGACGTCAGCAGCGCGAACGTCTGGTGGGCGATCTCCCACTCCTCGTCGGTGGGGATGACGAGGACGGGCACCTCGGCGCCGGGGACGGACACCGCACGCTCACCGGACGCCCCCGCGGCGTTGAGCACGGGATCCACCGCGATGCCGAGCCGCTCCAGCCCCGCCAGGCAGGCGGCGCGGGTGGCGGCGTCGTGCTCGCCGACGCCGCCGGTGAGCACGATCGCGTCCACCCGGCAGCCGAGCAGCGCGTGGTAGGCGCCGACGTACTTACGGATGCGCCGGGTGTAGATCTCCAGGGCCAGCCTGGCCTCGTCGTCGTCGCGGGCGCGTACCTGGCGCATGTCGCCGGACCCGGTGAGCGCGAGCAGGCCGCCGCGGTGGCTGAGCTCGTGCTCCACCTGCTGGGCGTCCAGGCCGCCGGTCCGGGCCAGGTACGCGGCCAGGGCCGGGTCGACGTCGCCCGAGCGGGTGCCCATGACCAGCCCTTCCAGCGGCGTCATGCCCATGGAGGTGTCGACGCTGCGCCCGCCGGAGATCGCGGTGGCGCTGGCGCCGTTGCCGAGGTGGAGCACGATCAGGTTGACCTCGGCGAGGTCGCGGCCCAGGACGGCCGCGGCGCGGCGCGAGACGTACGCGCACGAGGTGCCGTGGAAGCCGAAGCGCCGCACGCCCTGCGCACGCCACTCGCGCGGCACCGCGTACGTGTACGCCTCGGGCGGCAGCGTGCGGTGGAACGCGGTGTCGAACACGGCCACCTGCGGCACGTCCGGGAACACCTTGAGCGCCAGCCGGATGCCGGTCAGGTTGATCGGATTGTGCAGGGGCGCGAGCGGGGCCAGCTCCTCGATCGCGGCGATGACCTCCTCGTCGATGAGCACCGCCGCGGCGAACCGGGTGCCGCCGTGCACCACCCGGTGCCCGACCGCGACCGGCGCCGGCTCGGCCCCCGCGGCGGCGAACGCCGCCAGCATCGCCTCCAGCCCGTCCCCGTGGCTGGGGAAGGGACGCTCCCGGACGTACGGCGGCCCGTCCCCGCTGTGGTGCGTGATCCGCCCGCGTTCCTCCCCGATGCGCTCGACCAGCCCTCTGGCGGCGCGCTCGCGGGTGTGCGGATCGACGAGCTCGTACTTGATGGAGGAGGATCCCGTGTTCAGCACGAGAATGGGGTCGGCCATGCCCACGACCCTAAGTCCGTTCCGGGGCGGGTCCTGCACGGCCACGACATCACCGCCGCGCCCGTCGTCGACGACGGCGGCCGGCTCGTCGGCGTGGTCACTCTCTGCCCTGGTCACTCTCCACCGAGTCAGCCGACCAGCACGTCGTCGCCGACGCCGACGCCGATCGTGGCCAGGCCGTCGCGCAGCCATCGCGGGGCGACGTCGTCCTCGAAGCGACGCCGGTCGACGACGCGGCCCGTGCGGGCGTCGAGCTTGACCAGCGTGGTCGCGTCCTGCGCGACGTAGGTGTGCACGCCGTCCGTCAGCACGGTGCCGTCGCGCGCCGTGTCCAGGTCGCGGCGCCAGGCGACCTCGCCGTCGGCGATCCGGTAGGCGGTCACCGCGGTCTTCGAGCGCACGGTCAGCAACTCGTCCGACACCCCCATCGCGCTCCCGTCCGGGTTGTCCCGCAGCCCCGCCGACGGGACGCGCCACAGCACCTTCCCGTCCCTGGCCCCGCGGACGACCAGGGCGCCGCCGCCGTCCACGGACGCCAGACGCTCGGCGCCGAGCGCACGCGCGTGCCACAACCTCCCGCCGTCGAACCCCCACAGCCGCCTGCCGTCCGCGGCGGCCAGCGCGACGTTCGACGCCGCGCCCGCGCAGTCCCGGAAGAGCAGGACGAGCTCGCCCTCGCCGCGGGCCCCGAGGCCGGAGTCCCCCGTGGGGCAGGCGGCGGACGATCCGGAGGGGAAGGACCAGCGGATCGTTCCCGTGCGTCCGTCCAGCACGTCGAGCCGGCCTTCGTGCAGGATCACCACGAGGGGCACGGAGCCGTCCCTGGCCACCGAGATCTCCCAGGCCGCCCCCCACTCCTCGTCGTAGGCCCGGTTGGCCTCGTGGTACGGCCCCTGCGGCAGGTCGGCCCGCCAGACGATGCGGCCGTCCGGCACGTCGAGGAGGCTGACCCGGCCGTCCCGCCGGACGGCCGCGATCCGGCGGTCGTCCACCCGTACGGGGCCCAGCGAGTCGTCGGCCCAGGCGTTCTCGTACCGCCAGACCGGGGATCCGTCCGTGATCCGCTCCGCTGCCAGCCCTTCGGCGCGCGGGCCCCACAGCGGGCGCACCGCCACGTCACCGTAGACGTCGGCGATGACGGGGACCCTGCCGACGACGTCGATCGCCGGCGTCCCCCACCCCGCCGGACGCCAGGGGTAGGAGGACTTCCCCGCCGACGTCATGGTCTCGCCCGGCAGGCCGACGAGACCGAGCAGCAGGACGCTGACGACGGCACACGACACGATGTGGATCATCCGCACAGTCCCAGCATGCCTGCCGAGCGCGACCAGTACGACAAAACCGAAAAATCACCCGGCCGACCGCTGGTTCAGGACGCCCGCCCCGGCAAAGGACTCGTCGGCCGTCCGGCCGTGGACGGCCTTGCCCGCCTACTGGGCGGGCGTGTCCGCGCAGACATGGCCGATCGCCGGACGGCCGCCGGGCACGAGACCCGCGCGGCGTTTGTCTCCGCCCCAGGGGCAGACCTCATACTCATGCGGTGTCCGATTTGATGACCACTGGACAGTTCGCCGCGCGGTCCAACCTGACGCTCAAGGCGCTGCGGCTCTACGACGCCAAAGGGCTGCTGCCGCCCGCCGAGGTCGACCCCCGCACCGGCTTCCGCCGTTACGGCCGGGCGCAGCTCGCCGCGGCCCGGCGCATCACGCTGCTGCGCGCCATCGACATGCCCCTCGCCGAGGTCGGCAGGGTGCTGCGGCTGGACGGGCCCGCGGCGGTCGAGGCCATCGCGCGGCACTGGAGTCACCGCGAGGAGCAGTGGCGGGCACGCCAGTCGCTGCTGGCCTACATCCGGCAGGTCTTCCTGGAGGACGCGACCCCCGCGTACGAGGTGCGCCTGCGGGACGTGCCCGAGCAGCGCGTGATGTTCATCCACGGCCATGCGCACGCGTCCGGCCTGGCGGACTTCATCACGAACGCCTCGGCCGCGCTCTTCGCCCACCTGGGGGCGGCCGGCGGCTGCCTGTCCGGGCCGCCGTTCGCCGTCTTCCACGGCACGGTGAGCGAGGACTCGAACGGCCCGGTGGAGGTGTGCCTGCCGACCGGCGGCCCGATCGAGCCCGCCGGCCGGATCGGCGTGCGGCTGGAGCCGTCCCACCGGGCCGCGTACGTCGAGGTCGGCAAGGAGCGGTGCCACTATCCGGCGATCCTGCCGGCGTACGACACGCTCAGAGCCTGGCTGGACGACCACGGCCTGGCCCCGGCGCTGTCCATGCGCGAGATCTACCACCCGAACTGGGAGACGGCGGGCCCGGCGGAGCACGTCGCCGACGTCGCGGCCCCGTTCGTGCCGGCACCGTGAAAGTTTCACGACCCCACCGGCCAAGCCGCACCGAAACATTTCAAGGTCATAGACCCAGGACGAACGTCTATGCCAGCCTCGACGACCCCGAAAGTTTTACCAGATTCTTGACAGCTTTCGGCGTGATCCACACACTGAGTGCCCGAGGCCGGCTCCCCTACCCGCTCCCGAGCGCCTTGGGCGCACCCCTCCGAAGTGCGTCCCCACGACCTTTCCCATGATTCGCGTACGGAGGCTCAAGCATGCGTGTCACCGCCATGTCCCCACCGCCCGCCGGACGGCCGCCCGGCGGGCGCCGCCGGGCCCTGATCACCGGCGCGCTCGGCGCACTCGGCCTGCTCACGGCACTGGCGACGGCGATTCCGGCCGATGCCGCGGCGAGCACGCTCGGCGCGGCAGCCGCGCAGAGCGGCCGCTACTTCGGCACCGCCATCGCCTCGGGCAAGCTCGGCGACTCCGCCTACACGACGATCGCCAACCGCGAGTTCACCATGGTGACGGCCGAGAACGAGATGAAGATCGACGCCACCGAACCCAACCGGGGGCAGTTCACCTTCACCAGCGGGGACCGGGTCTACAACTGGGCCGTGCAGAACGGCAAGCGGGTACGCGGGCACACCCTGGCCTGGCACTCCCAGCAGCCCGGCTGGATGCAGTCGTTGTCGGGCAGCTCGCTGCGCCAGGCGATGATCGACCACATCAACGGCGTCATGGCCCACTACAAGGGCAAGATCTACGCCTGGGACGTGGTCAACGAGGCCTACGCCGACAGCGGCGGCGGCCGGCGTGACTCCAACCTCCAGCGCACCGGCAACGACTGGATCGAGGTGGCCTTCCGCACCGCGCGCGCCGCGGACCCGGCCGCCAAGCTGTGCTACAACGACTACAACATCGACAACTGGACCTGGGCCAAGACGCAGGGCGTCTACAACATGGTCAAGGACTTCAGGGCCCGAGGCGTGCCGATCGACTGCGTCGGCCTGCAGTCGCACTTCAACGGCAACAGCCCGTACAACAGCAACTACCGCACGACCATCCAGAGCTTCGCCGCGCTGGGCGTGGACGTGCAGATCACCGAGCTGGACATCCAGGGCGGCTCGGCCACCACGTACGCCAACGTCGTCAACGACTGCCTGGCGGTGCCGCGTTGCACCGGCATCACCACCTGGGGCGTGCGCGACAGCGACTCCTGGCTCGGCTCCGGCGCCACCCCGCTGCTCTTCGACGGCAACGGCAACAAGAAGGCCGCCTACACGGCGGTGCTCAACGCGCTGAACGGCGGCGGCACGACACCACCGCCCGGCGGAGGCGACGCGGGGCAGATCAGGAGCACGGCCGCCGGCCGCTGCGTCGACGTGCCCGGCTCCAGCACCGCCGACGGCACCGCGGTGCAACTGTGGGACTGCAACGGTCAGAGCAACCAGCAGTGGACGCGGACCTCGGCGGGAGAGCTGAAGGTGTACGGCAACAAGTGCCTGGACGCCGGGGGCACGGGCAACGGCGCGAGGATCCAGATCTACTCCTGCTGGGGTGGCGACAACCAGAAGTGGCGCGTCAACTCCGACGGCACGATCGTCGGCGTGCAGTCCGGGCTGTGCCTGGACGCCGTGGGCGGCGGCACCGGCAACGGCACGGGGCTGCAGCTGTACAGCTGCTGGGGCGGCAGCAACCAGAAGTGGACCTACAACGCGGCCGCCGCGTGAGCTTCGGCGGCCCGTCGCTCCGGCCCGGCTTCGCCCGCTGACCGCACCCCTCCCCCGGCCCGGCGAGGCCGGGGGCGGGGTCGCCCCCCGCGTCCGTGCCCCCTCTCGACAGGTGACTCCCATGAAACTTTCATGGTGACGAGCCGTGCGACGCCGCCTCCGTGGAGGCAGAACTCCAGGCGGGAAGGCGTCGGCAGGACAGGGCCCAGCTCGGCGAGCGATCCCCTCATTGACGCCGGAACGAACCGTCGGATGTACTCCCTCACTACGGAGCAGTCCCATCGGCAGGACGATGTTAGCGCTAACAGAACGCGCCGAAAGACCAGGCAACGGCCTCTCCAAGGCCCTGACCTGCTGACCCCCGTGACCGGCCCCGCCCGTTCACCGCCCCCCATCCCGAGGAGCTCCGCATGTCCTTGAGCCGCCGTCAGCTCTTCCAGGCCACGGGCGCGACCGCCGCGCTCTCCGTCGTCGGTCAGATGGCCGGCGCGTCCCCCGCCCTGGCCGCAGTCCCCTGGAGCAGGCCCGACATAGGCGTCTCAGCCTACGAGTTCGACCTCGGCCAGGTCCGGCTGACCTCCGGCCGCCTGCTGGACAACCAGAACCGTGCCCTCGCCTACCTGCGCTTCGTCGACGTCGACCGGCTGCTGTACGTCTTCCGTGCCAACCACCGGCTGTCCACCGGCGGCGCCGCGTCCAACGGCGGCTGGGACGCGCCCGGCTTCCCGTTCCGGTCGCACGCGCAGGGCCATTTCCTGACGGCGTGGGCGCAGGCGTACGCCGTACTCGGTGACACCATCTGCCGCGACAAGGCGCGCTACATGGTGGCGGAACTGGCCAAGTGCCAGGCGAACAACCCGGCCGCCGGGTTCACCGGCGGTTATCTGTCCGGTTTCCCGGAGTCGGACTTCACGGCCCTGGAGAACCGCACCCTGACCAACGGCAACGTGCCCTACTACTGCATCCACAAGACCCTGGCCGGGCTGCTGGACGTCTGGCGGCTGATCGGCGACACCCAGGCCAGGACCGTGCTGCTCGCCCTGGCGGGCTGGGTGGACGCCCGGACGTCGAGACTGTCCGCCGGCCAGGCGCAGGCCATGCTCGGCACCGAGTTCGGCGGCATGAACGCCGTGCTGACGGACCTGTACCAGGCGACCGGCGACCCCCGCTGGCCGGCCGCGGCGCAGCGGTTCGACCACGCGGCCGTGTTCGACCCGCTGGCCGCCGGCCAGGACCGGCTCAACGGCCTGCACGCCAACACCCAGGTGCCCAAGTGGATCGGCGCGGCCCGCGAGTACAAGGCGACGGGCGCCACCCGCTACCGCGACATCGCCGTCAACGCCTGGGACATCACGGTCGGCGCGCACACGTACGTGAACGGCTCCAACAGCCAGGCCGAGCACTTCCGCGCTCCCGGCGCGATCGCCTCCTACCTGACCCGGGACACCGGCGAGGCGTGCAACACCTACAACATGCTCAAACTGACCCGGGAGCTGTGGCTGCTGTCCCCCGACCGGGCCGACTACTTCGACTACTACGAGAACGCCCTGCTCAACCACCTGCTCGGCCAGCAGAACCCGGCCGACGCGCATGGGCACGTCACCTACTTCACCCCGCTCAACCCCGGTGGACGGCGAGGCGTCGGACCGGCCTGGGGCGGCGGCACCTGGAGCACGGACTACGGCACGTTCTGGTGCTGCCAGGGCACCGGGATCGAGACCAACACCAAGCTGACGGACTCGATCTACTTCCACGACGACACCACCCTGTTCGTGAACCTGTTCGTGCCCTCCGTCCTCGACTGGAGCCGGCGCGGCATCACGGTCACCCAGACCACCTCCTATCCGGTCAGCGACACCACGTCGCTGCAGGTCACCGGAACCGTGAGCGGATCGTGGACGATGCGCGTCCGGATCCCGGCCTGGACGCAGGGCGCGACGATCAGCGTCAACGGGGTCCGGCAGGACATCGCGGCCGCGCCGGGCAGCTACGCCGGCCTCACCAGGTCGTGGTCGTCCGGCGACACCGTGACCGTGCGCCTGCCCATGCGGGTGGTCATGAAGGCCGCCGCGGACAACCCCGGCGTGCAGGCCGTGACCTACGGTCCGGTCGTGTTGTCGGGCGACTACGGCGACGCCGTCCTGTCGTCGGCCCCGGCCCTGAACCCCTCCTCGATCACCCGGACCGGCGGCTCCTCCCTGGCCTTCACGGCCACGGCCGACGGCGCGCCGGTGCGGCTGGGCCCCTTCCACGACGCCACCGGCCACAACTACGTCGTCTACTGGAACGTCCGGGGCGGGACCGGCGCGGCGAGCTTCCGGCTGGTCAACGCGGCCAGCGGGCTGGTCCTGGGCATCAGGGACATGTCCACCGCCGACGGCGGCCCGGCCCTGCAGTGGACCGACAGCGGCACCGCCGACCACGACTGGGTCCTGATCGTCGACGGCGGCGCCCTGCGGTTCCGCAACGCGCACAGCGGCAAGGTGCTCGGCGTCGAGAACATGTCGACCGCCGCGGGCGCCCGGGTGCTCCAGTGGGGCGACACCGGCACCGCCGACCACCGCTGGACGGTCACCGACGCCGGCGACGGCTCCGTCAAGATCCGCAACGTCCACAGCTCCAAGCTGCTCGGCATCCTGAACGGCTCGACCGCGAACGGCGCCCAGGTGATCCAGGACGCCGACGACGGCAGCCCGGACAACCAGTGGCGGTTCCTGCCGAACGGCGCGCGGCGCGTCCAGAACGTGGGCACCGGGATGGTGCTCGGGGTCACCGGCATGTCCACGGCCGACGGCGCGCTCGTCGTCCAGTGGGGCGACAACGGCACCGCCGACCACCTGTGGACCGCCATCACCGACACCGGCGGCCACCTGCGGCTGCGCAACTCCCACAGCCAGAAGGTGCTGGGCGTGGAGAACATGGGCACCGCCGCCGGGTCGCGGGTCGTGCAGTGGGCCGACAACGGCACCGCCGATCATCGCTGGCGGCTGTGTCACGGGGCGGGCGCCGCCTTCCGCGTCCAGTGCGCGGGCGGCGGCCGGGTCCTCGGCGTCGCCGGCTCGTCCCAGGGCGCGCAGGTGGTGCTCGCCGACGACAACGGCTCGGACGACAACCTCTGGAGGTTCCTGTGAGACGTGTCCTCGCGGCTGTCTCGGCCCTGCTTCTCGTGGGCGTGCTGCTCACCGCCCAGGAGGCGTCGGCCGCGACGGTCGACACCAATGCCTGGTACGTCCTGGTCAACCGCAACAGCGGCAAGGCCCTGGACGTCTACAACCTGTCCACCGCCGACGGCGGCCGCATCACCCAATGGACCAGGAACAACCAGAACCAGCAGCAATGGCGGTTCGTCGACTCCGGCGGCGGCTACTACCGCATCAAGTCCCGCCACTCCGGCAAAGTCCTGGACGTCCACAACTTCTCCACCGCCAACGGCGGCCCGATCGTGCAGTGGACCGACCTCAACGGCACCAACCAGCAATGGAGACTCGCCGACAGCCCCGACGGCCACGTCAGACTCATCTCCCGCCACAGCAACAAGGCCCTGGAGGTCCAAGGAGCCTCCACCGCCGACGGCGCCGCCATCGTCCAGTACGACGACTGGGGCGGCGCCAACCAGCAATGGCAACTTGTACGGACGGACGGCGGTAACCCCGGCATGTGTGACCTCCCCTCGACCTACCGCTGGACCTCGACCGGCCCGCTGGCGACCCCGAAGCCGGGCTGGGTCTCGCTCAAGGACTTCACCGTCGCCCCCTACGACGGGCGGCATCTGGTCTACGCCACGACCCACGACACGGGGACGAGGTGGGGGTCGATGAACTTCAGCCCGTTCACCAACTGGTCCGACCTGGCCTCGGCCGGTCAGAACACGATGTCCTTCGCCGCCGTCGCCCCCACGCTCTTCTTCTTCGCCCCCAAGAACATCTGGGTGCTCGCCTACCAGTGGGGCGGGCCCGCCTTCTCGTACCGGACCTCCAGCGACCCCGCCAACCCCAACGGCTGGTCAGCACCGCAGACGCTCTTCTCCGGAAGCATCTCAGGATCCGGGACGGGCCCCATCGACCAGACGGTCATCGGCGACGGCACTGACATGTACCTGTTCTTCGCCGGGGACAACGGCAAGATCTACCGGGCGAGCATGCCCATCGGGAACTTCCCCGGCAGTTTCGGCACGACCTCGACCGTGGTCATGAGCGACACGACGAACAACCTGTTCGAGGCCGTCCAGGTCTACAAGCTCCAGGGCCAGACCCGGTACCTCATGCTCGTCGAGGCGATCGGCGCACAGGGCCGCTACTTCCGCTCGTACACCGCCACCAGCCTGAACGGTTCCTGGACGCCCCAGGCCGCGACCGAGGGCAACCCGTTCGCCGGCAAGGCCAACAGCGGCGCCACCTGGACGAACGACATCAGCCACGGCGAGCTGGTCCGCGCCGGCGCGGACCAGACCATGACCGTCGACCCGTGCAACCTGCGACTCCTCTACCAGGGACGCAGCCCCAGCTCGGGCGGCGACTACGGCCTCCTGCCCTACCGGCCGGGACTGCTGACACTGCAGCGCTGATCGCGTGGGACAACCCCGGCTCGGGATGTCCCCGCCTTCCCGGAATGCCACGGGCCCACCCCTCCGCCGAGGGGTGGGCCCGTGACGGGTCCGATTCACCTGAGCCAGGCGTTGCGGCGGACGATCGGCAGGTTCCCCAGCCCGAGCGTGGCGCCCGCACCGGCCATGGCCAGGCCGATCAGCACGATCGCGTAGACGATGTGCTCGTCCAGGAACGGGTTGGTCGCCAGCGGCAGCTCGGCCGCCCACATCAGGGCCAGCATGAGCGTTCCGGCGACCGCCGCGATCCGGGTGCCGACACCCAGCACCAGCGCCAGGCCGATCCCCGCCAGACCGGCCATGAACAGCCAGTCCACCCACACCTGACCGGCCAGGTTCGAGAACAGCCCACCCAGCGCGTTCTCGCCGGTGCCCTTGAGGAACCCGGTGGTCGGGCTGCCGCCCGCGACCCACGCCTTGCCCGCCGGAGTAGCGAACCCCCACCCGAACGTCTTGTCCAGGAACGCCCACAGGAAGATCCAGCCGATGGCGATCCGGGCGACGGCCCAGACGTACTCGACCGGGGTACGCGCCGCCTTCGCAGGGGCGACGTCCATCACGGGCCGGTTGATGGTGGTGGCCATGGCGGGCCTCCCTTTCAGTGGGGGGTGTACGTCCTTGTTCACCCCTATTCCACTGCGCCCGCCCGCTCCCGGTCAGTTCGTACGCCCCCAGTGAGAAGGACCTTGGTCCTCAGGGCCGCGTCCCGGTTCCGCCCGTCCGCAGTCCTTCGGCTGCCGGAGGCGGGACTTTGGGCCCTGTCCCGGTGGCCGGCGTTCTCGTAGCTTCGCGTCGGGGGCATTGTGCTTCCGCTGACGAACGCCGGCCACCGGCCGCCCGCCCGAAGGTAAGGAGACGGACATGAGTTCTCAGGCGCGGCCGCGCACGGGCAGGCGGGCGGTGCTGAAGGTCTCCGGCGACCTGGACCTGGCCACGCAGGCGGGGTTCCGCGCCCGGATCGCCGCCGCCCTCGCCGGACAGGGCACGCGTCTCGTCCTCGACCTCAGCGGGGTGACCTTCATGGACGCCCGCGGGCTGGCCGCGCTGGTGGCCGCGCGCGACATGGCGACCGCCCGCCACGGCAGCCTCCGCCTGACGGGGGTGACGCTGGCCGTCCTGCGGTTGCTGGAGGTCACCCGGCTCGACCGGACGTTCTCACCGGTCTCCCTCGCGGACGTGCGCCCCGCCGCGTGAACGGCGGTCAGCGCCACTCCGCCACCGACATCCGATGCCCGCAGGGCAGGAAAGCGCCGTTATCGCAGGCCCGTGAGCAGCGCGTCGAGACCCGCCTTGACCGCGGAGGCCGTACGCCCCCGGTGGACGACCAGGTTGGCCGCGAGCGGCGCGAGCAGGGCATCGGCGAGGAACCCCGCGTCCGCCTCCGGCTCGATCTGCGCGATCAGCATGACCAGGTGCTGGTGGTACGCCTCATAGGCCCCGCCGAAACGGGTGAACTCCCCCGCTGTCTCGGCCATCAGCAGCAGGTCGAGCTGGGCGAAGGTGCGATCGGTCAGCGCGTGGAGGAAGGCGCGTAGCCGCTCGATCTCCGGCGCCCCGGGGCCCAGCGGCGGCGGGCCGGTCAGGAACGCCTGCTGGAACTCGCGCTCCTTCTCGTCGATCAGCGCATACGCCAGGCCCGACCTGTCGCCGAACCGCCGGTACAGCGTGCCGACGCCGACGCCCGAGGCGGCCGCGACGTCGGCCATCGCCAGCCCCTTCATTCCCGCGGTGGCGACGATCTCCGCGGCCGCCGCGAGGATCTTCGACCGGTTCCTGGCGGCATCGGCCCGTTCCTGTGCCACGGGTTCACCTTATCGGCCGGAAAAGCGGAACACGTTCCGTATATCCTCAACCGGAACTGGTTCCGCATAGTGGAGGACACATGCTCAACGGCAAGGCCGTACTCGTCACCGGTGGCAGCAGGGGCATCGGCGCGGCCATCGCCCGCCGCCTGGCCGCGGCGGGCGCCGATGTGGCGATCACCTACGCGACGGCGGCCAGCCGCGCGCAGACCGTGGTCGGGGAGATCGAGGCGCTCGGCCGCCGCAGCCTGGCCATGGCCGCCGAGGCGACCGACGCCGAGGCGCTCCAGGCAGCCGTCGCCCGTACCGTCTCCGCCTTCGGCCGCCTCGACATCCTGGTGAACAACGCCGGAGTCGCGCCCTTCGGCCCGCTGGAGGACGTCTCCCTGGACGAACTCGACCGCACCCTGGCCATCCACGCCAGAGCCGCCTTCATCACGTCACAGGCCGCCGCACGTCACATGCGGGCCGGCGGGCGGATCGTGAACATCGGCAGCAGCCTGGCCGAACGCGTCCCCTACCCCGGCTGGACCCTGTACTCGATGAGCAAGTCCGCACTGATCGGCCTCACCAAGGGCCTCGCCCGTGATCTCGGCCCCCGTGACATCACGGCCAACCTCGTCCACCCCGGCTCCACCGACACCGAGATGAATCCCGCCGACGGCCCCGACGCCGACGCCGAACGCTCCTACACCGCCCTCGGCCGCTACAGCACGCCGGACGACATCGCCGCCACCGTCCTCCATCTGGCGGGCCCGGCCGGCCGTACCATCACCGGCACGTCCATCACCGTCGACGCCGGAACGACGGCCTGACGTCCCGGCTCCGGCCGGGGGCGGTCAGCCGGCCGTCGGCGCCGACTCCCGGTCGCTCGCCGCGAAGCCGGCCCCACAGCAGGTACGCGAGTCGACATCTCGTCCCATCGCGTGGAGGGCTTCTCTCTCCGGTCCTGGGCACCAGGACCGCGCGCTCCCCCGCTCTACCGTGGCGGCGGAACGGCGACCAGGTCGTCGTGGTCGGCGATCACCTCGCCGGTGACGTCGACGACGCCCTCGACGGCGCGGACGGCCTCCACCGCCGCGATCGCCTGCGACCGGCGTTCCACGTGCCCGCTGAGCTTCACCACGCCCTGCTCGATCTCGGCGGAGATCGCCCCGGACGCCGGGAGCACGGCCCGGACATCGGCCTCCAGCTCCGCCCGTGGACGGGCGAAGACGCGCAGCACGTCGCGCTGGTGCAGGGTACCGACGATGCGCCCGCCGGCCGGGTCGATCACCGGGAGCTGCTTGATGCGCCGGTCGTGCATGAGCCTGGCCGCCTCGCGCACGGGCGTGCCCGGCGTGACGCTGATCGCCGGGGTGGACATGAGCTGGGCCGCCGTGACGGCCATCGCCCGGTGGTGCTCGTCCCGCCGGCGGTGGGGTTCGAACATCGACACGCTGTGCCGTACCGGATCGATCTCCTTGAGCAGCAGGTCGTCCTCGGAGACCACGCCCACCGGGCGCCGGTCGGCGTCTATCACGGTGACCGCGCCCACCGCGTACCGCTTCATCGCGTTGAGGACGTCGGCGAACGACGCGTCCGCCAGCACGGCGATGGCCACCCGGCCCATGACGTCCTTGACCTCGATCGACATGGTGTACCTCCTTGCCACTCTCTCCATCCTGCTCCTCCCGGGGCCGGTCCACGCAGGAGCGAACGTCCCCGGGCGGCGAGGCCGAAGGCACTCACGTGACGGGGCTTTCGGCCCTGGGCGTGACGGACGTGCCGGGCCTGCGGCAGGTCCCGGTCAGGGACGGCGGAACGCCCGCCCCGGGTGCGGGGCGGGCGTGCGCTTCCGGGCACTACCTGAGCCAGGCGTTGCGGCGGACGATCGGCAGGTTCCCCAGCCCGAGCGTGGCGCCCGCACCGGCCATGGCCAGGCCGATCTGCACGATCGCG
>NZ_JBEXYK010000030.1:0-32018 GCF_040630865.1 Nonomuraea sp. NPDC005730 | reverse complement strand
GAGGAACCCGGTGGTCGGGCTGCCGCCCGCGACCCACGCCTTGCCCGCCGGAGTAGCGAACCCCCACCCGAACGTCTTGTCCAGGAACGCCCACAAGAAGATCCAGCCGATCGCGATCCGGGCCACCGCCCAGACGTAGTCGACCGGACGGCGTCCGGCGGCGGTGATGCTCGTGCAGGTGACGGGCCTGTCGATCGTGGCGGCCATGACGATCCCCTTTCAGCGATGGTTCGTCGTTCTCTTCCGCGCCTTCATCGCACCGTTTTCCGCGCCCCGCCGGCAGTGCCCTACGACCGTCGGTCGAAGGACCTTGGTCCTCCTCGCCCTGCCGGGAGCGTCATCGACGCCGCCGCCGATGACGGGAATATGGCCATTTGCCAACACCGAAGTAACAGGGCCGTAATGGCACCTTTCTCCCGAATTTACCAGCAGAAAAACGGGCGGATCTTGTGTCTTGACCTGGGTGATGGCGCGTGTAAGGCTTCGAGCCAAATGATCTAGCGCCCGCGATCTGCCACGAAAGGCTGGGGCTTAATGGCGCATTTATCCTCTCTTCGTACCGTCAAGAACTCTTTCCTCCATCTCGAGGTCGAGGACGCCGAGGCCGCCTCGCTGGCCTCCTGGACCGGCCACGTCCGTTACACCCCGAAATACGGGTCGCGGAACACCACTGCGGAAACCTGGGGGCTCGAACTGGCTCCCCTGTCCTCCCTGACGGCAGGCGTCAACTCGGTCCGCGGACGCGAGCGAGAGCGCTTCTCCCTGGCCGGTGGCGAGGTCGTCGTCTACGACTGCGGGGACCCGTCCGACGCCAGGTGGGCCGCCTGGCTCGGCCCCTGGCACATGGTGCACGGGCTCTTCTACGCCCCCGAGTGGGAGTCGGCCGACATCGTCGACATGTTCAGCCGCGTGACGTGGCAGGACACCCCCGAGGGCATGACGACCGACGGCGGCAAGCGGTTCGACGTCTCCATGGAGCTCTACGCGATCTCGATCGCGGGTGTCGGGACCATGACGGTCGAGCCGAAGCAGGGGGGGATCAACCGCATTCCCAAGTGGCGGGGCTACGGGGCGCCCTCGGGCGAGCTGTGGCGGCTGCCCGCGCCTCCGTCCGACTCGGTGGCCCCCTTCCTCCTGGTGACCGACACCGCCATCGTCACCCTGCATCCCTGGAACGCCCCGAACTACAACAAGGCAGGCGTGGCGGCCCGCTCGGCCGCGGGCACCCCGGAGACCGCCGCCGACTTCCTGAACAAGGTCAAGCGCGTCGAGTGGCGGGCCTGACGTGGAACCGCTGACCGCGGTGGTCATCATCCTGGCCGTCCTGGTCGCGCTGCTGTTCGCGGCGGGCGCCGGGCTCTACCGCCGGGTACGCGAACTGGAACTGGCCACCTACAACGGCGTCGGCGTGCGCTTCGCCGGAGCCGCGGCCGGACCCGAGGCCCAGGCGAACGGGCTGGCCGTTCCCGGTGCCACGACCATGGTCATCAAGGTCAACCGTCGCTGCCCCATCTGCGACGACGTCCTGCTCGCTGCCGCCGGGATGGCGGCCGACCTGCCCTCGGACCTGTCGTTCACCGTGCTGTCGGACGACCCCGGGTTCGACAAGTCCCTGCCCGGCTCCATCCGGGTGATCAAGGACCCGGCGCTCTGGCGCGCGGCCAGCGTGCCCTACAGCCCGGCCCTGCTCGTCGTGGACGAGAACGGCGTCGTGGTGTTCACGGCTCCGGTGGGGTCGGGAGAGGCGCTCACGGAGATCGTCGAGCGAGCGGTTGCGAACAGAAAGGGAGTGAAGCTGTGAAGGCCGAGAAGCGGACCTCGATACTCGACCAGATACCCAGCGCCGAGGAGATGCCCGAGCAGGCGTTGCCGACGCAGGTGGGCGCCACCCGCGAGGGCTGGAGCAGGCGGCGCGTGCTCGGCATCGCCACCGGCGCCGCCGTGGCGACGGGGCTGGGCGTTCTCGACCTCCTGCCCTGGTCCAAGCCGCGCGGCGCGACGGCCGCCGCCTACACCGCGTGGGAGACCTGCCACGGCTTCGCCAACGCCAGTTCCGTCTGCGTGCCCTCGACCGCGCTCTACTCGGGCAACTGCTCCGGCGCCTGGCACCGCAACGACGGCGCGTCCGGCACCTGCTACAACCTCCGCTACACCCACAACCCCTCCAGCTGCGACGGCAACAACGCCTGGAAGTGGTACGGCGGCGGCACCACCAGCACCCGGCGCATGTGCTCCGACGGCTGGTACGAGTACCACGACTGCGGCGGCGGCAACGTCTCCCGCTTCTCCATCTGCCGTACGGCGATCTGACCCGAGTCCATGAGCGACTCCGCCACCAGAAGATCCGTCCGCCTGTTGGTGCCCGGTCTGACACTGATCGCGGCGGCGGAGGCCCTGGTGCTGTACTCGAGGGTTGCGGGCGCGGACACGAAGGGCTTCACCTGGTTGGTGGCCGCCCTCGTCGCCGGCTTCTCCCTCTCGGGCTCCGTTTGAAGCCTGAACAGCGCCTGGGTGCTGTCCTCGTCGGTCCGGCGGGGTGCTGATGTCGCCGGCTTCATCGCCGGTTTGTTCATGGGAGCGGGCGCCGTCACGTTCGTGCTGGTGGTCGTCGGCTCCGTGCTGCGGGCTCCGTTCCCGACAGTGGTTCTGCAGATCATGGTCGCCGCGGCGGCGGTGATCTTCCTGCTGCGCGAGCTGGACGTGCTCTCCTTCCCGTTGCTCCAAAACGCGCGGCTCGTGCCGCAGTTCGTCACCAGGATTCCCTTCTGGGGCGCCGTGCAGTTCGGCGCCGAGATGGGCACGGGGATGCGCACGTACTCGCCGACAGGGCTGCCGCACATCATGGCGATCGCGATCCTGTTCCTGGCGTCCTGGCAGGAGGCGCTCCTGGCGGGCGCCGGCTTCGCGGCGGCGCGGGCGATGATGCTCCTGACCTTCGCCCTCGCGCGGGACCGGATGGAGGCGGACACGGCGTTCTACTTCACCCTGCCGAAGATGAAGGTCCTGTTCGTCGTGCTCGCGGTGCCCGTGGTGGCGATGCTGGTGATCGGGTGATCGCCCTCGTCGCCCGCTACGGGCTGGGCCTCGTCCTGGTGCTGGCGGCGCTCGGGAAGGCGCGCCACTTCGGCGCCTTCCTGAGCGGCCTGGCGGCCTTCGGGCTCCATGGACGGGTGGCCCGGGCGGGCGCCTTCACGGTGGTGACCGTGGAGGCGCTCGTCGCGCTCGCCGCCTTCTCCCCCGTCGCCGGCGACGTGCTCGTGGGCGTGGCCGGGACGTGTCTGGGCCTGTCGTTCACGGTGGCGCAGACGTATCTCCTGGTCATGGGCGAGCAGGCGGCTCCCTGCCTGTGCTTCGGCGCCGCGGAGCGGGCGTCGGTCCGCACGTTCGGCCGGGCGGCGCTGGTCCTGCTGATGGGGCTGGCACTGTGGGGCGCCGCGGTCTGAGAAACCGGCTCAACCTTCCACCGGCCTCGATGAGTGTTGTAGGTGAGGCGTCCACGACGGAGGGTTGGGCCGGTGACCGACGACGGGTTCGGCGAGTTCGTGGCCGCGCGTGGCCTGGCGTTGTCGCGCATGGCCTATCTGGTGACCGGGGATCACGCCCTCGCCGAGGATCTGGTGCAGGAGACGCTGATCAAGGTCGCGGCACGATGGCGGAAGCTGACCAGGCGCGGCGACCCGGAACCCTACGTCCGCAAGGTCATGATCAATCAGCTGCGCACGTGGCGGCGGCCCCGCCGGCTGGCGTTCGTCCCGACCGCGGAGCTGCCCGAGTCGCCGCCGTCCGCCGACGAGTCCGCGCAGGCGGAGTTGAAGATCGCGTTGTCGCGGGCGCTGAACGTGCTCACCACGAAGCAGCGGCTCGTGCTCTATCTCAGGTTCTACGAGGACCTCTCCGAGAGCACGGTCGCCGCCCAGCTGGGCTGCTCCGTCGGCACGGTCAAACGGCACACCCACGACGCGCTCAAACGCCTGCGCAAGGTGGCTCCCCGACTGCTCGAAGCGGAGGTGCGCTCATGAACCGGGCCCTCGGAGAGGCCTTCCACCAGCTCGGCCGGGACGCGCGTGACTATGCCGACGCCGGCCGGGCGCTCGGCACGCTGCGCACCCGCAGGACCCGCAGGGCGCTGATCGCCGGATCGGCCGCCGTCATGATGGCCGTCGGCGGTCTCGCCGCCTACCAGGCGCGTTCGCCCGCCGGTCCGGACGCCGCCGTGACGGTGGCCGATCCGCCGCACACCGTGCGGCCGCCCGCCCAGGCGCCGGCGCTGCCCGCCACCGGCCCCGCCGGGCGGGGCGTCCTGGTGTACACCGCCTGCCAGTCGCAGTGCCCCACCTTCCTGCTGCTCGCGGACGGCCGGCAGTTCCTGCTGGGCGAGCGGACGGTCAGCCCGCCGGGCAACATCACGCTCTCCCCCGACGGGCGCTGGCTCGGGCAACCCGTCGGGGGCGGGTACGAGGTCAGAGACCTTCTGGGGGTCGCGGTCCACCGGCTCGAACCGCCGGCCGGCGGCGGCGCGGACAGCGCGTACAGCCCATGGGCGTGGTCCGCGGACTCCCGGCGGCTGATCGTCGGCTACCACGCCGGCGGGGACGTGCGCTCCTACCGGACGCTGGAACTCCCGAGCGGTCGCGCCCGCGAGCTCGACCTGCCGCCCGGGCGGGAGCCGGTCGGCCTGCTGCCGTCGGGCGAGCCGCTCCTCCTCGACGCCCGCCGGTACGGCAGGCCGCCGCTCGACCGCGTCACGCTGGAGCACGCCGGCACCGGCCGCACATTCACCCTGACGTCCGGCGCGGGGGTACTCAGCGACACCGACCACGGGCTGTCCGTCCAGGTGAGCGGCGAGCGGATCTTCACCCTGGAGTACTCCGGCGACCGGATCACGGTCCTGGAGTTCGACGTCACGGGCCGGCCGGTGGCCCGCCTGCCGCTGCCGGCCGGCCGGTTCCCGGTCGGGCCGGTGGACGGCGGCTTCGCCGTCGTCCAGGTGCCCCAGGACCAGGCCCGCGGGCGGCAGGAGCTGGAGGTGCTCTCCTCCTCGGGCGGCCGGCCGCTGTTCGACGTGCCCGGCCTGGCGGCAGTCGTCCTGCCGGGAGGAGCCCGGCACTAGGCGGCCCGTGGGTTCCGCCCGGCGTCAGCGGGGCGGCCGCAGGGTTCGGCGGTCGTTGTCGACGCGCCGGGTGATCCCCCGGGCGTCGAGGCACTCCAGCAGGGGAAGGGCGACGCGGCGGCTGGTGGCCAGGGCCACCCGGACATCGCTGACGGTGAACGGCGCGGGCAGTCCCGCGAGCGTCTCCGCGGCCCTGTCCAGGGCATCGGGCATGAGCACGACGTTCTTGCCGATCGACTGCACGGCCCCCGACTGGAGCACGGCCGCCAGCGCCTTGCCCGTGAGGCCGAGCTCCGCCAGGCGTTCGGCCGTGGGGGCGTCGAAGGGGCGCTCGGCCAGGTCGGCGGTGAGCCGCGCGACCGCCCTGGCGATGGCGGGCGGCAGCGACCTGCCGGCGGGCAGGATCCGCCCGCCCTCGACCGCCAGCGGCGGCCTGACGAGCGCCTCGGCGAGCCGCCGGTCGGGCAGCCCGAGCAGGTGCGCCGCGGCGTCCACGGTGATCCCCGGATCGAGCGCGGGCCGTCGCGCGACGTGCTCGGCGAGCCGGCGGGTCAGCGACGACCAGTGCTCCGGGTCGGCGTGCCAGTCGCCGGCCACCGGCGATCCGGCGGGCGGGCACCCCATCGCCCTGAGCTCGCCTCCCGTCAGCAGCCCGTGCCAGCGCAGCAGTGCCGCGGCGTCGGGCAGCGGCGCTTCGCCGAGCGCGGCCGCCCTGGCCGCCGCGGCCCCCCGGCGCCGCAGCGCGGCGGGACGGACGTCCAGCACCTGGACTCCGGCGACGATCTCCTGCCTGCCGGGGTCGCGGAGCAGGCCCCGGTCCCCGACCCGGAGCGGCAGCGGACGGCCGAGGGTGAGCCGGGCGGTGTCGGGGCCCAGGAAGCGGACCCGGACGGGAACGGCGGCCGAGCCGAGATGCAGGTGCGCGGCCTGCCTGCGGCGCTCCACGGCGGGGTTCAGCCGCACGTCCACGACCTGAGTCGGCAGCCACGCCGCCGGCGTCACCAGCGCCGCGCCTCGGGACAGCTCGTCACGGTCGACGCCGCGCAGGTTGACGGCGACGCGGGCGGTCGCCGAGACGCGCTCCGCCTGCTCGCCGAGCGTGTGGAGCCCGCGGATCCTGACCCGCCGCCCGCCGACCTCCAGCTCGTCGCCGACGCGGAGGGTGCCCCTGGTCAGCGTTCCGGTGACGACGGTCCCGGCTCCGGTGACGGTGAACACCCGGTCGATCCACAACCGGACGGCGCCCTCGGTGTCCGGCGCGGGAAGCGCGGCGGCGAGCCGGGCCAGGGCGGTCTCCAGCTCGCCGAGCCCCTGCCCGGTACGCCCGCTGACGACCACGCCGTCGATCCCCGCCAGGCCGGTTCCCGCCAGGTGGTCGTGGACCTGGCTCAGGGCGGGCTGGGGATCGGCGAGATCGGCCCGGGTGACGACCACGAGGCCGTGCCGCACGCCCAGGGCGTCGAGCGCCGCCAGATGCTCGGCCGACTGGGCCTGCCAGCCCTGGTCGGCGGCCACCACCAGCATCACCGCGGGGCAGGGCCCGACTCCGGCCAGCATGTTGGTGACGAACCGCTCGTGCCCGGGGACGTCGACGAACGCGATGCGCTCCCCGGAGCCGAGCGTGGTCCAGGCGAAGCCGAGGTCGATGGTCATGCCGCGGCGGCGTTCCTCGGCCCAGCGGTCGGGTTCCATACCCGTCAGCGCCCGGACCAGCGTCGACTTGCCGTGGTCGACGTGCCCCGCCGTCGCGATCACGTGCATGCGTGCTCCGCGGCGCGTCGATCCGTGCGCAAACCATCCCCCGATTCGCTGATCAGCGGAGGCGGACGGGAATCGAACCCGCCGCGCCGAGATGCTCGGCGCCACTGGTTTTGAAGACCAGGAGGATCACCAGACTCCCAAACGCCTCCGAAAGAGATCATAAACCTGCGGACGACGTCGAACTCCCGCGCAGAACCCGAACCCGGCACCGGGCCCGTTCAGGGACGGATGACGACGGTGTGCCCGGTGTGTTCGATCAGCTCGCCGATCACGGGGGCGCCGGGGATCTCCCCGGCGACCAGCAGCCCCCCTGAGGTCTGCGCGTCGGCGAGCAGCAGCAGGGTCTCCTCGGAGACGTCGCCGGGATCGAGATGGGGGGCCACCCAGTCGAGGTTGCGCCGGGAGCCGCCGGGGACGAACCCTTCCTTCACGGCCTGCGCCGCGCCGTCCAGCACCGGGACGGCCGAGGCGTGCAGCACGGCGGTGACGCCGGAGGCGCGGGCCAGCTTGTGGAGGTGGCCCAGCAGGCCGAAGCCGGTGACGTCGGTGGCGCAGCGGATGCCGGCGGCCAATGCCTGGCGCGAGGCGTCCGCGTTCAGCCGGGTCATGGTCTCGACGGCGTGCGGGAACACCTCGCCGGTGTTCTTGTGCCGGTTGTTGAGCACGCCCAGGCCGAGCGGCTTGGTCAGGGACAGCGGCAGGCCGGGGCGGCCGGCGTCGTTGCGCAGCAGCCGGTCGGGGTCGGCGACGCCGGTGACGGCCAGGCCGTACTTGGGTTCGGCGTCCACGACGCTGTGCCCGCCGGCCAGATGGCAGCCGGCCTGGGCGGCCACCTCCGCGCCGCCCCGCAGCACCTCGGCGGCCAGGTCGTAGGGCAGTCGGTCGGGGGGCCAGCACAGCAGGTTGAGCGCGACCACGGGGCGTCCGCCCATGGCGTAGACGTCGGAGAGGGCGTTGGCCGCGGCGATGCGGCCCCAGTCGTAGGGGTCGTCGACCACCGGGGTGAAGAAGTCGGCCGTGCTGATGAGCACGGATCCGTCCTGGGTGCGGACCACGGCGGCGTCGTCGCCGGATTCCAGCCCCACCACGAGCTCCGCCTCGGGGTCTCGCGGGAACGGCATTCGTGAGCTGCCGAGCAGCGATTCCAGGTCCGCCGCGGGGATCTTGCAGGCGCAGCCACCGCCCTGGGCGTACTGCGTGAGCCTCTTCATGATCACACCTTAGGGCGATCACGGCTGTCATGATCGCTTTTCTGGCGGATGATCATATGATGCCTGATCGGCCCGGTATGAGACCTGGAGACATCGTGCTTCTCACGCTGAACGGACATCCCTAGCGTGACCGACCATCGTCGATCCATCCCGCGGACGGACACGCTGCTCGCCGACCCCCGGCTGGTCGAGGCCCGGCGGCGGTTCGGCCACGCCCAGGTCAAGGCCGTGGTCGTCGCGGCGCAGCGGCGTGCCAGGGAGGGAGAGCTCGCGCCGGAGGACGTCCTGACGGCGGCGCTGGCGGCGCTGCCCGACTCCGCCGCCGGCCTGCGGCCGGTGATCAACGCCACCGGCGTGCTGCTGCACACCAACCTGGGCCGCGCCCCGCTGTCGGACGCCGCCCGCCAGGCGGTGGAGCTGGCCGCCGGGGTCACCGACGTCGAGCTCGACCTCGACACGGGCGGCCGGGGCAGACGGGGACGTACGGCGCTGGCCGCCCTGGCCGCCGCGGTGCCCGCGGCCGAGGCGGTCCACGTCGTGAACAACAACGCGGCGGCGCTCGTGCTGGCGGCCACCGCGCTGGCGGCGGGCGGCGAGATCCTGGTCAGCCGGGGGGAGCTGATCGAGATCGGGGACGGCTTCCGGCTTCCCGACCTGCTCGTCTCCACGGGGGCCCGGCTGCGCGAGGTCGGCATGACCAACCGCACCGCCCTGGCGGACTACGCCGACGCGATCGGGCCGGAGACGGGCATGGTGCTGAAGGTGCACCCGTCCAACTACCGGATCGAGGGGTTCACGGCCGACGTCCCGGTGTCGCGGCTAGCCGCGTTGTGCCGTGAGCGGGGTGTTCCCCTCGTCGCCGACGCGGGCTCGGGGCTGCTGGCCCACGAGCCGCTGCTGCCCCGGGAGCCCGACGTCACGAGCTGGTTGACCGAGGGCGCGGACCTCGTCACCACCAGCGGCGACAAACTGCTCGGCGGGCCTCAATGCGGGCTGCTGTTCGGCCGCGCGGACCTCGTGGACCGGCTGCGCCGCCATCCTCTCGCCCGGGCGCTCCGGGTGGACAAGATCACGCTGGCGGCGCTGGAGGCCACGGTCGCGGGCCCGCCGACGCCGACCTGGGAGAGCCTGCACGCCGATCACGTCACGCTGCGCTCCCGCGCCGCGGACCTGGCGGCCCGGCTGCGCGACAAGGGGATCGACGCCGAGGCCGTCGACAGCCGGAGCGTGGTCGGCGGCGGCGGCGCGCCCGGGGTGTCCCTGCCGAGCGCCGCCGTCGCGCTGGACCGGCGGGCGGCCGCCGTCCTGCGCCGGGCGCAGCCGCCCGTGCTGGCCCGCGTGGAGAGCGGCCGCTGCCTGCTCGACCTGCGCTCGGTGCCGCCCGGCCAGGACGACACGCTGCTGGCCGCCGTCCTCACCGCGTTGCCGGAGGGCTGATCGGGCCCGCCGCGGATGACCGCGGCGGCGCCGTGCCCGGGTAGCTCCGTGCCACCAGGGCCGCGTCCCGTCCCACCCAGCCGAGCAGGGCGGAGCCGCGGTTGCGCTGGAAGGGCAGGCCGACGTACGTCAGGCCGGGCACCGGGCTGATGCCGCCGGTGTGCAGCGGCACGCCGCCGGCCAGCGCGCCGGGCACCCGCAGCCAGCCGTAGTCGGGGCGGTAGCCGGTCGCCCAGATCACGACGGACGGCGTGACGGTCTGCCCGCCGGCCGTCCGCAGCCGGCCGCCGTCGGCGGAGACGACGCCGTCGACGACGCGGACGCCCAGGCGGCGCAGCTCCCCGGGGCCGACGCCGATCAACGGGTCGCGCTCGCGGACGAAGCGGCCGAACCGCCCGGTGACCGGGGCGGTGACCACACCGAGAGCCTGCAGCCAGGCGAAGACGTCGCGGCCCAGGACACGCTGGGGCAGCACCGGCCGACGTTCCGGCCGGCCCATTTTTCGGGTGTGCCGTTATCGGGTTTTCGCCCATTCGGCCGCTTAACGACCTTGAGGCGACATAGTAATTTTCACAAATGCCTCAATCACCTGGTAGGCGACGGCCGGTCATCGCACGATGGCTGGCCGTCCTCGTCGTCGCCGCCGGCATCCCGGCGGGACCGGGCTCGTCAACCGCGTACGCGTCGGGCTCACAACCGCCCGAGAACGCCGTCATCGTCTGGGACCGCAACGCCCAGACCGCCATCTGGGACGTCGCCGGCCAGCAGCCGCAGGTCCAGGCGCGCAGCTTCGCCATGGTGCACGGAGCCGTCTACGACGCGGTGAACGCGATCGCGGGCACCCCCTACCAGCCGTACCTGACCGCGCCCCGGGCCGACGGCGGGGAGTCGACGGAGGCCGCCGTCGCCACCGCGGCCTTCCGCGTGCTGAACAAGCTCTTCCCCGCCCAGCAGACCCGGCTGACGACCCAGTACGGCGAATATCTCGCCACGATCGCCGACGGCGGCGCGAAACGACGCGGCGTCGCCGTGGGCGAGCAGGCGGCGGCCGCGATGATCGCCGCCAGGGAGGACGACGGCGCGTTCGGCGACCAGACCTGGCCGATCGGCACGCAGCCCGGCCAGTGGCGGCCGACGCCGCCCACGAACGCCTCGGACGGGGCCTGGGTCGGGGATCTCAAGCCGTTCCTTCTCCCCAGCGCGTCGATGTTCCGCACCTCGGGCCCGCCGGCGCTGACCAGCTCCCGCTACGCCAAGGACATCAACGAGCTCAAGCGCGTCGGCGCGGCGAACAGCACGACCAGGACGCAGGACCAGACGCAGGCCGCGATCTGGTGGCACGACCGGCACCTGGCCGAATGGGAGATCAAACGCCGGCTCGCCACGACGCGGCAGCTGAACCCGCTCCAGGCGGCCCGCATGTTCGCCATGGTCGACCTGGCCGAGGCCGACGCCACGACCGCCTGTTACAACGAGAAGGCGGCGTGGGCCTTCTGGCGGCCGGTCACGGCGATCCGCCTGGCCGACACCGACGGCAACCCCCGCACCGCGGCCGACCCGGACTGGACGCCGCTGCTGGTCACCCCGCCGCACCCCGACTACACCTCCGGGCACACGTGCTTCACGGCGGCCAGCATGTCGGCGCTGACCCACTTCTTCGGCAGGGACGACATCCCGTTCAGCGGTTACAGCGCCGACTCGGGCACCACCAGGAGCTTCCGCGGCTTCTCGCACGCCCTGGCCGAGGTCATCGAGGCCCGCGTGTGGGGCGGCATCCACACGCGCACGGCGGACGTGCAGGGCGCGAGGATCGGCGCCCAGGTCACCGCCTACATGGTCAGGCACTACTTCCGGCCGAAGCGGTGAGGCCGGGCGAGGCGCCCGCCCTCCGCTGAGACCGGAATCGCAGTGATCTCGAGACCTCCCCGTGCTCGTCGCGCACGGGGAGGTCTTCCTGATCCCGGCCTTGACGCGAGGCTGCCCATGGGCTGTCAGCATCCCGCGAGGCCACTGCCAGCAGGATGACCGCCGATCTGACCGATATGGAGAATCGGACCCGACTCAATCAGTCAATAGGGACACGCACCCCCTCAGAGGACCAGACCGAAACCCCAATTACGGGCATTCCATAGAGGGACAAGATCATCACACAGGGTGGCAGAACCGCAGGACGTGAGGGCGGGCGGAGATCATCAGCCCAGCCGGGGAGGTCCACCGTCCGTAGACACACCCATCGGAAGCTGGTTTTGTCGATGCCCGAAACCAGCATTCCATCATTGGTTTAAATTTCATCCCTTGACTGACTTTCGGACAAAATAATAGGAATGGCGTGGCTTCAGCCGTGAGCCGCCCCTCGCCAGGTCGAACCCTGACGAGCGGCCCATATTTCCTGCTGCCCGCGCGACGACCTCGCCCGGCGCGGCGGACCTGCCGGAGGGTGACTTCGCGTCGCGATGCCAGAAGAACTGCCGCTGTCCGAGACACCGTTCGCCTCGCTGACGCGATACCCGCCCGGCGCTCGGACCCTCTTCTGCCTCCCCTACGCCGGTGGGGACGTCACCGCCTTCTGGGCGTGGCGGCAGGCGTTCGACGGTGTCCTGGACGTCCGGGTGGCCATGCTGCCCGGCCGGGAGGGCCGGGTGGCCGAGCCCGGAGCCCTCTCCCCGGAGCTGATCGCCCGGTCCGTCGCGGCCGTCGTCGCCCGGCAGCGCACGCCGTACTCGATCTACGGGCACAGCATGGGCGGCCGGGTCGCCTTCGAGGTGGTCCGCGAGCTGCGGCGGCTCGGCGTACGAGCGCCCGAATGCCTCTACGTCGGCGCCGCGCACCCGCCGGAGCGCCAGGAGACGCTGGGACGGTGGACGGGCCTGGGCGACGAGGACCTGGTCGACGAGCTGATCCTGCGGCTGGGCGCGCCCGCGGAGTTACGGACGCAGCCCGAGGTCAAAGCCCTGCTCATCCCCGCCCTGCGGACGGACATGGAGTGGCTGCGCCGCTACCGCTTCACCCGCCAGGAGCCCCTGGACGTGCCCATCGTCGCCTTCGCCGGCGCGCACGACCAGGAGGTCACCCACCCGACCATGCTCGCCTGGGCCCGCCACACCTCCGCGACCTTCCGCCTGCACACGCTCGACGCCGCGCACCTCTTCCTCGCCACGCACGGCGAGGAGGTGGCGCGGACGATCGCGGCCGGCCCCGAGCGGAGCCTGGCCGCGGACGAGGTGCACGTGTGGCTGGCCGACCTCGACGAACTGCCCGAGATGTGCGCGGCCCTCGACGAGCTGTCGCCGCGGGAGGCGGCGCGGGCGGCCAGGTTCCGGCAGGAGGACGGTCGGCGCGGGTTCGTCGGCAGGTCGGTGCTGCTGCGGCGGCTGCTCAGGGAGTACGGGGTGGAGCCGGGTGTCGCCGAGCCGCCCGGCCGGACCGGCGGCCTGCCGTACGGCGGGACCGAGCTCACCTACAGCGTCGGCCAGTCGGGCGGGCTGGTGCTGGTCGCGCTGACGACCGGCCGGGAGGTGGGCGCCGACCTGGCGCGCTTCCGCCCGCCGGCGAACGAGCAGACGTTCTTCGAGCGGATGCTGGACGAGCGGGAGCGCGACGAGTTCGCCGCGCTGCCCGAGGAACTGCGGTTGCACAGCGCGTTGCGCACGTGGACGGCCAAGGAGGCGCTGCTGAAGGCGTCCGGCGACGGGCTGCGGGTGGATCCGGCGCGGTTCGGGTTCGCGGGGCAGCGTCCGGGCCGGACGTGGGTGCCCGAGGCGGCCCCTGAGGCGGCCCCTGAGGCGGCTTCTGAGGCGGCTTCTGAGGCGGCGCCGACGGCGGAGTGGCTGGCGGAGCGGCTGGCGGGGTGGCGGGTGACGCACCTGCCGCTGGGCCGGGCGATGGCCGCGATCGCCGTGCGCGCGCCGCGCTTCCTGCTGCGTTTCGAGACGGTACGGCAAGGCCGGCTGGTACGGCCGGGTGTGGAGGCCGCAGGATGACACTCCTCAGCAGTCTGATCACGGCTCAGGCCGCGCGGACCCCGGACGCCCCGGCGGTCCGGCAGTGGGAGAACGTGCTCACCTATGCCGAGCTGGTGGAGCGGGCGTGGGCGCTGGCGGGCCGGCTGCGCGAGCTCGGCGTCGGGCCGGAGGCGCGGGTGGGGTTGTGCACCCGCCGCACTCCGCTGATGCCGGTGGCGGTGCTGGCCGTGCATCTGGCGGGCGGGGCGTACGTGCCGCTGGATCCGGGGCATCCGCGCCAGCGGCTGGAGGAGGTGCTGGAGGACGCCGGGATCGCGGTGGTCGTCGTGGACGAGCGCGGCCACGAGCTCCTGGACGGCTGCGCCGCCACGCTCGTCGACGCGTTCCAGCCGGGGCCGGCCGAACCGCGGGAGAGCGGCGCCGTCGCGGGCAACGCGGCGTGGGTGATCTACACCTCCGGTTCCACCGGGCGGCCCAAGGGCGTGGTGGTGAGCCACGCCAACGCGGTCTTCTTCGTCACCGCGACCGTCGCGCGCTTCGGCCTGGACGCGAGCTGCAGCTCGATGGCCTTCTCCGCGCTCGGCTTCGACGCCTCGATCATGGACATGGTGCTCCCGCTGACCGTCGGCGGCTGCGTGCAGCTCGTGCCGGACGAGGACCGCGTGGACCCGGCCCGGTTGCAGCACTTCCTGGAGCAGCACGACGTCACCTGGGGCTACCTCCCACCCGCGCTGCTGCCGCTGGTGGACCCGAGCCGGCTGCCGCACCTGCGGGACGTGGTGACGGCGGGCGAGCCGCCCCCGCCCGAGCAGGTGGCGCGCTGGTCGGCGCACACCCGCTTCCACAACCTGTACGGCCCGACCGAGCTGACCGTCGTCGTGGTGGGCGGCGAGTTCCACGGCGTGTGGGAGCGGCCGCTGCCGATCGGCCGGCCGTTGGGCGGCTGCCGGGCGTACATCGTCGACGAGGACATGAACGAGTGCCCGCCGGGCGTCCCCGGCGAGCTGCTGGTGGGCGGCCCGCAGGTCAGCCGCGGCTACCTGGACCGGCCCGCGCTGACGGCCGAGCGGTTCGTGCCCGACCCGTTCTCGGACGAGCCGGGAGCGCGGCTGTACCGGACCGGCGACCACGTCGCGTGGCAGGAGGACGGCCAGATCGCGTTCATGGGCCGCCTCGACCGCCAGGTGAAGGTCCAGGGGCAGCGCGTGGAGATCGGGGAGGTGGAGACGACGCTGCGCGCCCATCCCGGCGTGCGGCAGGCGGTGGTGGACTTCGCGGGCGAGCTGGTCGCCTACGTGACGCCCGAGGACGCGCCCGACCTCGCCGCCCTGCGCGAGGACCTGGCGGTGCGGTTGCCGCCGTACATGCTGCCGACCAGGCTGGTCCGGCTGCCCCTCCTCCCGCTGAACGCCTCCGGCAAGGTGGACCTCGCCGCCCTGCGGGCACAGTCGCAGCGGGAGCGGGGAACGGCGAGCGGGCTGGCCGGGATCTGGGCGCGGGTGCTGGAGGCGCCCGTCCCGGACGACGAGGACGACTTCTTCCAGCGCGGCGGCCACTCGCTGCGGGCCATGCGGCTGGTGGCCGCGGTACGCGCGGAGCTGGGCCGGGTGGTGTCGGTCCAGGACGTCTACGAGGGCAGGACCTACGGCGCGCTGCGCGCGCTCGTGGCGGATGCGGAGCGGGCGACCGCCGCCGCGCCGCCCACCGGCAGCCCGGCCGCGTTCTCCCCCGCCCAGCGCCGGATGTGGTTCGTCGAGCAGCTGGCGCCCGAGTCGGCCGCGCACAACATCGCGATGGCCGAGCGGATCCGGGGCCCGCTCGACGTCGCCGCGCTCCGGCGGGCGCTCACCGCCGTGGTGGCGGCCCACGAGGCGTTGCGCTGGCGGGTGAGCTCGCGCGACGGGATCCCCGACGTGACGGTCGCGCCGCCGCGGGACGTCCCGCTGCCGGTCGACGACCTCTCCCCCGCCGATCTGGACGCGGCGCTGCACAAGGAGGCGCGGGAACGGTTCGACCTGGCCGCCGGGCCGCTGTTCCGGGCGCGGCTGCTCCGGCTGGCCCCCGACGAGCACGTGCTCTGCCTGACCGCGCACCACCTGGTGTTCGACGGCTGGTCGCAGGACGTGCTCTTCCGCGGCCTGTCGGCCGCCTACCGCGGTGAGCCGGTCGAGGCGGGCGAGCACACGTTCGCCGACTACGTGCGCTGGCTGCGCGGCAACGGCGACGGCCAGGCGCTGGGCTGGTGGCGCGAGCGCCTGCACGACGCCCCGCTGGTGCTGGACCTGCCCAGGGACGCCGCCAGGCCGCCCGCGCAGACCTTCCGCGGCGCCGCCTGCCGGGGCGAGGTGGACGCGGACCTGGCCGGCCGGGTGGCCGAACTGGCGGCGGAACTCGGCACCACCCCGTACGCGGTGCTGCTGGCCGCGTTCGGACGCCGGCTGGCCACCCTCGCGGGACGGGACGACCTGGTGGTGGGGGCGGCCTACGCCGACCGGCCGCACGTGGCGTTCGAGTCGCTGGTGGGCATGTGCGTGCAGGTCCTGCCGCTGCGGCTGCGCCCTCGGGGCGGCTTCGCCGAGCAGGTGACGGCGTGCGCGGCCGAGCTGAACGCGGCGATCAGGCACCGGGACGTGCCGCTCGGGCAGCTGCTGGAGTCGCTGCGGCTGCCGCGCGACCTGAGCCGCAACCCGATCACGCAGGTCATGTTCAACATGTACAACTTCGCACAGGCCCATCTGGACCTGGACGGCTGCGCGAGCGAGACGCTGCGGCCGGGGCTGCCGGGCGCGCTGTTCGACCTGACCATGTACGTGGGCGAGCAGCGCGGCGGTTACGCGCTGGAGCTGGTCTACAACCCCGACCTGTTCTCCGCCGAGCGCATGACGGCGCTGGTCGACGGCTATGTCGAGCTGCTCGGCGAGTTGCTGACCGGACAGGTGCGACCCGATCCTCCCGACGCCGGGCTGCCGGTCTGGGACGGGCCCGGCCTGCTGGAGCTGGCCGGCGACGCGCACGCCGGGGCACGGCGGCGGACCGAGGCGGCGCTGCGGAGCGCGGGGATCGAGCCGGGGGCCGTGGTGGCCGTCGTCGCCTCCCGGGTGCCCGAGCTGCCGGGGATCCTGCTCGGCGTGCTGGCGGCGGGGGCACGGTGGGTGGTGATCGACTCGGCCTATCCTCCTGCCGTCCAGGAGAGGCAGATCGCCGCGGCGGGAGCCCGGGCGGTCCTGCGGGACGACGCGATCGAGCTGCGCGAGGGCGGCGCCCTGCTGCCGGGGCCCGGCTATCTCTCGATGACCTCGGGCACCACGGGCGACCCCAAGGCGGTCGTCACCGGTGAGCGGCCGCTGGCCCATTTCCTGTCCTGGTACGTCCGCACCTTCGCCGTCGAGCCGCACGACCGGTTCGCGCTGCTGCACGGGCCGGCCCACGATCCGGCGCTGCGCGACATGTTCGTGCCGGCCGCGGCGGGCGCCGAGCTGTTCGTGCCCGAGCACGAGCTGGTCCGCGATCCCGGCAAGCTCGTCACCTGGCTGCGCGAGCACGCGATCACCGTCCTGCACCTGACGCCGCAGCTCGCGGCGATGCTGGCGGGCACCGGCGGCACGCTGCCCGACGTGCGGCTGGCCGGCGTGGGCGGCGACCTGTTCACCGGCGCCCAGGCGGCCCGGCTGCGGGCGTTCGTGCCCAATGCCAGGATCGTCGCCTTCTACGGCACGACCGAGACGCCGCAGGCGCACGCGTGGCACGAGCTCGCGGAGCCGTACCCGGAGGTCGTGCCGATCGGGCGGCCCGTCGAGGGCAGCGAGATCATCGTGGTGACGCCGGACGGCAGGCGGGCCGGTGTGGGCGAGCTCGGCGAGGTGGTCGTCCGCAGCCGCCACCTGGCCGCCGGCTACCTGGATCCGGCGCTGACCGGCCGGCGCTTCGCCGGCGACCGGTTCCGCACCGGCGACCTCGGCCGGCGCAACCCCGACGGCACGATCACCCCCGCGGGGCGCGCCGACGACCAGGTGAAGGTGCGCGGGTTCCGGGTCGAGCTGGGCGAGGTGGAGGCCGCGCTCGCCGCCTGCCGGGACGTGCGCGCCGCCGCCGCCAGGGTCGAGGGCGGCACGCTCGTCGCCTACGTGGTGCCCGCCCGGCCGGGGCTGGCGGCGCATCGCCTCCTGGACGAGCTGCGCGGCGCGCTGCCCGAGCACGCCGTCCCCAGCGAGGTGGTGGCGCTGCCCGCGCTGCCGCTGACGCCCAACGGCAAGGTGGACCGCGCCGCGCTGCGCGGACGGCCGGTCGAGCAGCCGAAGGCCGGCGGCGGCCTCGACGGCCCCACCCAGAAGACGGTCGCCCAGGTGTGGCGCGCCGTGCTGGGCGTGCCGCGGCTCGGCCCCGACGACAACTTCTTCGAGATCGGCGGCCACTCGCTGGCCGTGGCGGCCGTGCAGGCCCGGCTGCGGGCGGCGACCGGCCGCGAGATCCCGATCACGGAGCTGTTCAGGCATCCCACGATCCGGACGCTGGCCGCTCATCTCGATGGAGCGGGCGGCAGTCCGGGACTGGACCGGGCGGCGCGCCGCCTGGCCTCACGGCGAGACAGGTTGAGGAACCGCAACGAGAAGGGGATTGCCCCATGACGGACGAGCCCACGGCTGAGCCGATCGCGATCATCGGCTTGTCGTGCCGAGTCCCGGGAGCGGGTGACGCGCAGCAGTTCTGGCGCAACCTCGCCGACGGCGTCGAGTCGCTGACCACGTACACCCTGGAGGAGCAACGGGCGCTGGGCACGGCGGAGAGCCTGCTGGCCGACCCGAACTTCGTGCCGGCCGCCATGACGCTGGACGACTACGAGGGTTTCGACGCGGCGTTCTTCGGCATGTCGATCAGGGAGGCCGAGGTCCGCGACCCGCAACACCGGCTGTTCCTGGAGCTGTCGCACACGGCGCTGGAGGACGCGGGCTACGACCCGTTCCGCTACCCGGGCGAGATCGGCGTCTACGCCGGGACCGGGACGGACACCTACCAGTGGCGCAACATCCGCAGCAACGCCCAGGCCCACAAGAACGCGGGCTGGCTTGCGGTCATGGTGGGCAACCACGTGGACTACTGCGCCACCCTCACCTCCTACAAGCTCGACCTGCGCGGCCCCAGCTACACCGTGCACACCGCGTGCTCGACCGCGCTGGTGGCCTTCCACATCGCGTGCGAGGCGCTGCGCAACGGCGAATGCGACATGGCGCTGGCCGGCGCGGCCATGCTGGACCTGCCGCAGGGCGAGGGCTACATCTACGACCAGGACGGCATCGTCTCCCCCGACGGGCACACCCGCTCCTTCGACGCCGACGCCGGCGGCACGACGTGGGGCAGCGGCGGCGGCGTCCTCGTGCTGAAGCGGCTGTCGGAGGCGATCGAGGACCGCGACAACATCCGCGCGGTGGTCCTGGGCAACGCGATCAACAACGACGGCGCGGGCAAGGTCGGCTTCTCCGCGCCCAGCCTGGACGGGCAGGCCGCGGTCATCGCGCAGGCGCTGGGCGTCGGCGGCGTGGACCCCCGTACGGTCACCTACGTCGAGGCGCACGGCACCGGCACGGCGCTCGGCGACCCGATCGAGGTGGCCGCGCTGTCCAGCGTGTTCGCGCAGCACACGAGCGACACCCAGTGGTGCGGCATCGGCTCGGTCAAGAGCAACATCGGCCACCTCGGCCAGTCGGCCGGCATCCCCAGCCTGGTCAAGACGGTGCTGTCGCTGGAGAACAAGCTCATCCCGCCGACGTTGCACTTCAAGAGCCCCAACCCGAAGATCGACTTCCCGGCGAGCCCGTTCTACGTCGTCTCCTCGGCGACGAAGTGGGAGCGCGACGACTTCCCGCGCCGCGCGGGGGTCAGCTCGTTCGGCATCGGCGGCACGAACGCGCACGCCGTGCTGGAAGAGGCCCCGCCGCGCCCGCCGCTGCCCCGTGAGCGGCCCGCGCACCTGCTGAAGCTGTCGGCCAGGACGGAGTCCGCGCTGGCCGCGGCGCGCGAACGGCTGGCCGCGCACCTGGCCGCGCACCCCGGGACGGACCTGGCCGACGCCGCGTTCACGCTGCGCGTGGGCCGCCGGGAGCTCAAGCACCGGGCCGTCGTCGTCGCCACCTCACCGGGCGACGCGGTGTCCGCGCTGTCCGACCCCAGGCGGATCGTCACCGGCGCCAAGCCGAAGCGGCCCGCGCAGGTGGCCTTCCTCTTCTCCGGCCAGGGCTCCCAGTACGGCGGCATGGCCGCGGAGCTGTACCGGAACGAGCCGATCTTCCGCGAGGCGGTCGACGAGTGCGCGGCCGTCCTGGACGTGCGCGAGCAGATCTTCGCCACCGGCGAGGAGGCGGACGAGGCGCTGCGGCAGACCTCGCTCACCCAGCCCGCCCTGTTCACCGTCGAGTACGCGCTGGCCAGGCTCTGGCTCTCGCTGGGCGTCGAACCCGCCGCGATGATCGGCCACAGCATCGGCGAGTACGCGGCGGCCACCGTCGCCGGCGTCTTCACCCTGCCCGACGCGATGCGGCTGGTCGCGGCGCGCGGGCGGCTGATCCAGGCGCTGCCGCCGGGCTCCATGCTGGCGGTGCAGCTCATGCCCGACGAGATCGCGCCGATGCTGCCCGACGACGTCTCCGTGGCCACCGTCAACGGCCCCGGCACGTGCGTCGTGTCCGGCCCGTCGGAGTCGATCGCGGAGCTGGCCGAGATGCTGGAGGAGGAGGGCATCGGCTGCACCCGGCTGCGCACCTCGCACGCCTTCCACTCGGCGATGATGGAGCCGATGCTGCGCGAGTTCCGCGAGCTGGTCGCGGCGGCCCGGCCGGCCGCGCCGAGCCTGCCGTTCCTGTCCAACGTGACCGGCACCTGGATCACCGCCGCGGAGGCCACCGACCCGTCCTACTGGGCCAGGCACGTGCGCGAACCGGTCCGCTTCGGCGACTGCGTCTCGACGCTCCTCGCCGACGGCGAATGGATCATGATCGAGTGCGGGCCCGGCCGGCAGCTGTGCGGCCTGGCGGGCACCCAGCTGGCCACCGGCGCGATCGCCCCGCTGCCGTCGCTGCCCGGCCCGCGCGACCGCGCCGGTGACGTCGCGGTCTTCTCGCAGGCCGTGGGCGCGCTGTGGGTGCAGGGCATCGAGCTGAACGACTTCGGCGCCCCCGGTTTCCGCGTCTCGCTGCCGGGTTACCCGTGGGAGCGGCAGCGCGCCTGGATCGACCCCGACCCGCAGGGCGCCTTCGCCGGCGGCGTCGCCCATCGGCAGCAGGCCGACGGCCCGCTGCCGCCCGAGCGGTGGTACGGCGTGCCCGTCTGGCACCAGGCGCCGGCCCGTCCTGGGACGCCGTCGCCGGTCACGCGCTGCCTGGCCTTCGTGGACGAGGACTCGGCCACGCTGGCCGACGCGCTGCGCGCTTCCGGGGCCGAGGTCCTTGAGGTGCGGCCGGGTGCCGCGTTCGGCGCCTTCGACGAGCACTTCACGGTGCGGCCGGCCGTACGGGAGGACTACGACGCGCTGCTCGAGGCGGTCGGCGAGATCCCCGAGCGGATCGTGCACGCCTGGGCACTCACCGGCGGCGAGCAGACGTGGGCGGCGCAGGACCGCGGCTTCTTCGGCGTCCTGGGGCTCGTGCAGGCGCTGTCGGCGGCCCAGCCTCCGGGCGGGGTGCAGCTCGACCTGCTGACCGCGGGCACGATGGACGTCGTCGGCGGCGACCTGACCAGGCCGGAGCACGCGACGCTGGCCGCCTTCGCCCGGGTCGTCCCGCTGGAGACGCCGTGGCTGCGCGTCCGCCACATCGACGCGCCGGACGGGGCCGCGAACCAGGCGGCGGCGGTGCGGGGCGTCGCCGCCGAGCTGGGCCGCGCGGCGGAGCCCGGCGAGGCCGGGCTGCTGGCCCCGGTCGCCCTGCGCGGCGGGAAGCGGTGGCTGCTCGGATACGAGCAGGTGGAGGTGGACAGCGAGCCGGGCGAGCCGCGCGACGGCCAGGTGTACGTGATCACCGGCGGTCTGGGCGGCATCGGCATCTCGCTGGCCGAGGACCTGGCGGCGCGGGCCCGCGTCGGCCTCGTCCTGCTGTCCAGGAGCGGGCTGCCCGGCGGCTCGCCGCGGTCGGCCCGCGAGGCACGCGCCGCCGAGGCGATCCGCCGGATGGAGGCCGCCGGGGCGCGGGTGCTGACCCTGGCCGCCGACGTGACGGATCCGGCGGACATGCGCCGGGTCAGGGACGAGACGCTCGCCGCCTTCGGCCGGGTGGACGTGCTCGTGCACGCGGCCGGCCTGCCCGGCGGCGGCATGGCCCAGATCAAGGAGCGGGAGGCGGCCGAGGCCGTGCTCCGGCCCAAGCTGCTCGGCACGCTGGCGCTGCAGGAGGCGTTCGGCGACCTGGAGCTGGAGGCCGTGGTGCTCTGCTCGTCGATCACCGCGGTGGCCGGCGGGTTCGGGCAGATCGACTACTGCGCGGCCAACAACTTCCTCGACGCGCACGCCCGCGCCGGACGGGGCTGGAACGCCGCCCAGGTCGTCAGCGTCAACTGGGGCAGATGGCTGGAAGTCGGCATGGCGGTGGAGACGGCGGCGCCCGCCGGATTCGTCGCGTTGCAGCGCGGCGACCGGATCAAGGCGCTCGACCACCCGGTCCTCGACGCGCGGCACGCCGGGGAGATCGGCGGGCTCGACTGGTGCAGCGGCACGCTCTCGCCGAGCACGCACTGGGTGCTGGACGAGCACCGCATCGCCGGCGTGCCGGTGCTGCCGGGCACCGGCAGCGTCGAGCTGGCCAGGACGGCCGCCGAGGCGGTGCTGCCCGGCGGCGGGCTCGTCGAGCTGCGGGACGTGGTGTTCGTCGAACCGCTGTCGGTGGCCGACGGCGCGACCGCCGAGGTACGGGTGCTCTTCACCCCGGAGGCGGACGGCGCCGAGTTCCAGGTGCAGAGCATCATCGGCGGCTCGCACCGCACCCATGCCAGGGGCACCGCGGCCAAGGTGAGCCCGCCGCCCGCCGACCGCGTGGACCTGCGCGCGATCATGGACCGCTGCGTGTCCTCGGCGGACGAGCAGGGCGGCGTCCCGCTGTCGGGCCTGCTCACGCTGGGCGCGCACTGGCACCGGACGCTGACCGCCACGCATGTCGGTCAGCAGGAGGCGCTCGGCCTGTTCGAGGCCAACGACGCGCTGATGGCCGACCTCGACCGGTGGGGGCTGCACCCGGCCCTGCTCGACGCCGCCACCACCTTCAGCTGGGTCGCGGTCGAGGGTCACTACCTGCCGCTCGGCTACGGCCGCATCACCGTGTTCGGGAGCCTGCCCGAGGCGTTCTGGAGCCATCTGCGCATCACCAGCACCGACACCGACGAGGTGCTGGTCGTCGACGTCACGTTGATCGCGCCCGACGGCACGGTGCTGGTGCAGATCTCCGACTACGTCCTGCGCAGGATCGACACCGAGGCCGTGGTCTCCGGGGTCCGTTCCAGCGCCGGGTCCCAGGTCGCCGCCCCGGCCGCGGCCGCGGCCGACGACGCGGTCGGCATCAGGCCGGCCGACGGTGCCCTCTCCCTGCGCAGGCTGCTCGCCGCGCCGCTCGGCCCCCAGGTCGTGGTGGCGGCCAGTACGGTGGCCGAGCTCGTCGCCGGCGTCGGCTCGCTGACCCAGGAGACCGTCGAGAGCGAGCTCGATCCGGCGGCGGTCGCCGACCGGCAGGACAAGGCGCCCGCCGAGGGCTATGTCGCGCCGCGCAACGACGCCGAGGCCACGATCGCCCGCCTGTGGGGCGAGGTGCTCGGCGGCGACCACATCGGCGTCGACGACGACTTCTTCGAGCTGGGCGGCAACTCGCTCATCGCGGTCCAGCTGATCGCCCTGATCCGCAAGGAGCTGGGGGTCCGGCTGCCGATGCGCAACCTCTTCGAGGAGCCGACCGTGGCCGGGGTCGCCGCCCTGATCGAAGCCGCCACGGCCGCGGCCCCCGAGCCCGCCCCCGCCGGGCCCGCCGCCCAGACCATCCCCCGCCTCCCCCGGAGTTCCGCATGAGCACAGAGACCAGCACGGACACCAAGGTCGTACGCAACGACGAGGAGCAGTACTCCATCTGGCCCGCCGGCCGGGACAACCCCTCCGGCTGGTACGACGCCGGTTTCTCCGGCACCAAGGACGCCTGTCTGGCGCACATCGAGCAGGTGTGGACCGACATGCGGCCGAAGAGTCTGCGAGAGGCCATGGACAGTGAGTGATGCCTTTCCCGCATCCTCCGGCCAGGAGCGGATGTGGTTCCTCTCGCGCTTCGAGCCCGATCTGGCCGTCTACAACATCGGCATGATCATGCCGATGGCGGCCAGGCAGCCGGTGGACCCCCGCCGGCTGGAGCGGGCGATCGACCTGGTCGTGCGGCGTCATGAGGCGCTGCGCACCACGTTCGACTTCCGGGACGGGCAGGTCGTGCAGATCGTCCACCCCGGCGCGCCGCCCACGGCGCTGACCGAGACGGACCTGAGCCACCTTCCGCGGGCCGCCGCCGAGGCGGAGCTGGCCCGCCTGGCCAGGGCGGACGCGGTGCTGCCGTTCGACATGGAACGGGCGCCGCTGTACCGCGGCAGGCACGTCAAGCTGGCCGAGGACGACCTGCGGCTGGCCGTCGTCTTCGACCACACGATCTTCGACGGCGTCTCCTCCATGGTGTTCATGGACGAGGTGGAGGAGTGTTACGACGCGCTGGGCGAGGACCGGCCGCCGAAGCTGCCCGAGCTGCCGATCCAGTTCGCCGACTTCGCCGTGTGGCAGCGCGGCAGGTTGTCCGGCGAGTTCCTGGAGACCGAGCTGGTGCACTGGCGGGAACGGCTGGCCGGGGTGCCCGCCGACCTCGCCCTGCCGGGCGATCGGCCGCGGCCGGCCCGCCGCAGCTACCGGGGCGGGATCCGGCTCGGCGCCTACTCCCCCGACCTGTCGGCGGGCGTGGAGCGGCTGGCCAAGGAGCTCAACACGACGTTGTTCACGGTGATGCTCACCGCGTACGCCGCCGTGCTGTCGCGCTGGTCGGGGATCGACGACATCGTGGTGGGCACGCCGGTCGCGGGCCGGCTGCTGCCCGAGACCGAGCCGGTCATCGGCATGTTCGTCAACGCGGTGCCGCTGCGCGTGGACCTGTCGGGCGCGCCCAGCTTCCGCGAGGCGGCCGGGCGCGTGCGGGCGACGGTGGCCGAGGCGCTGGACCATCAGGAGCTGCCGTTCGAGCGGCTCGTGGAGGACCTGCAGCCGGCCCGGGACCTGAGCGTGCCGCCGCTCTACCAGGTGATGTTCAACCTGGCGATCCGCACCAACGAGGGGCAGATCGCCAACGGCACCGCGAAGGTGGACCTCCAGCTCGACGTCAACATGCGCGACGGGCTGCTGCACACCCGGCTGGAGTACGCCACCGACCTGTTCGACCCGGAGACGATCGAACGCTTCGAGGCGAACCTGCGCACGCTGGTCGAGTCGGCCGCCGCCGACCCGGACCGGGCGGTCGCCACACTCCCCGTGCTCGCCGCGGACGAGCGTGAGCACGTGCTGGCCCTCGGGAACGGCGGGCCGCAGGCCGCGCCCGGCACCCTGCACACGTTGATCGAGGCCCGCGCCGCCGCGACCCCGGACGCCCCCGCGGTGCTCTTCGGCGACGTCACGCTCAGCTACGCCGAGCTCAACGGCCGCGCCAACCGGCTGGCCCGGCGGTTGCGGCAGATCGGCGTGGAGCGTGGCCGGCCCGTCGCGGTCTGCGCGGAACGCTCGCCCGAGCTGGTCGTCGCGCTGCTCGCCGTGCTGAAGGCGGGCGGGGCGTACGTGCCGCTGGATCCGGAGTACCCGCGGGACCGGCTGGAGTTCATGCTGTCCGACTCCGGCGCGCGGGTGCTGCTCACCCAGCGCCACCTGCCGTCCTTCGGGCCGGTCGAGGCGGTGCTGCTGGAGGACGACCACGACCTCGGCTCCGGCGACCTCGACCCGGTGACCGGACCGGACGACGCCGCGTACCTGATCTACACCTCGGGCTCGACCGGCCGGCCGAAGGCCGTGGTCAACACCCATCGCGGCATCGTCAACCGGCTGGCCTGGATGCAGGAGACGTTCGGCCTGACGGCCGGCGACGTGGTGATGCAGAAGACGCCGACCAGCTTCGACGTGTCGGTGTGGGAGTTCTTCTGGCCGCTGCTGCAGGGCGCCTGCCTCGTCCCGGTGCGGCCGGGCGGCCACCGCGACCCCGGCCACCAGCGCGACCTGATCAAGCGGCACGCGGTGACCACGATGCACTTCGTGCCGTCGATGCTCGCCCTCTTCCTGGAGGAGGCGAACATCGAGTCGTGCACGTCCCTGCGGCGTGTGGTGTGCAGCGGCGAGGAGCTGCCGCCCAGGACGGCGGCCCGCTTCTTCGAGCGCCTGCCCGGCGTGGAGCTGCACAACCTGTACGGCCCCACCGAGGCGGCCGTCGACGTCTCCTGGCACGCCTGCCGGGCGGGCGAGACGGTGATCCCCATCGGCCGCCCGATGCCCGGCTGCCGCCTGCACGTGCTCGACGAGCGCCTTGAGCCGATGCCCGTCGGCGTGCCCGGACAGCTGCACATCGGCGGCGTCCAGGTGGCCCGCGGCTACGCGGGGCGGCCGGGGCTGACGGCCGAGCGTTTCGTCCCCGACCCGTACGGCCCGCCGGGCGCGCGGCTGTACGCCACCGGCGACCTGGCCAGGCTGCGCGCCGACGGGGAGCTGGAGTTCCTCGGCCGCATCGACGACCAGGTGAAGGTGCACGGCTGGCGGGTCGAGCTGGGCGAGGTCGAGGCGGCGCTGGCCGCGGACCCGCGGGTACGCGGGGTCGCCGTCGCGCTGCGCGACGACGCGCCGGGCGGCCGCGGGCTGGTGGCCTACGTGGACTGGACGGGCGAGCCGAGCCGGCTGTCGCACGAGCTGCGCACCGGGCCGGCGCGAACGTTGCCGGCGGCGCTGGTGCCGCAGGCGTTCGTGCAGGTCACCGAGTTCCCCCTGAGCCCGAGCGGGAAGCTCGACCGTGCCGCGCTGCCGCCGCCCACCGGGCCCGGCCGCAGCGATCTCGGCACCACCTATGTCGCGCCGGAGACGCCGCTGGAGGAGGAGCTGTGCGCCCTCTGGGGCGAGCTGCTCGGCCGTGACCGGGTGGGCGTCGAGGACGACTTCTTCGCGCTCGGCGGGCACTCGCTGCTGGCCGTCCTGCTGATCACCCGGTATCGGGAGGCGTACGGGATCGAGATGGACCTGCGGGTCTGCTTCGAGCTCACCACGGTGGCCGAGCACGCGCTGGCCGTGCTGGAACTCCAGCTCGGCGACGTCGAGCTGGACGATCTCCTGGCGGAGGGCGCGGACGGATGAGCGAGGTGAGAGGGCGGCTGGCCCGCCTCAGCCCGGAGCAGCGCGCGGCGCTGGAGCGCAGGCTCCAGCGGCAGCCGAAGGCCCGGCCCGCCGGGATCCCCCCGCGCAACGATCCGGACGCGCCGGCGCCGCTCTCCTACGGGCAGGAGCGGCTCTGGTTCCTGCAGCGGCTCGACCCCGCCGACGCCTCCTACAACATGTACATGGTGCAGCGCCTGCGCGGCGAGCTGTCCATCCGTGACCTGGCCGGGGCGCTGTCCACCGTGGCGGCGCGGCACCCGATGTTGCGGGCCCGCTTCCCCGCGGTGGAGGGCAGCCCGGTCCAGGTCGTGGAGCCGGAACTCAAGCTCGATCCGGTGCTGGTGGACCTCGCGGACCTGCCCGCGTCCGAACGCGAGGCCCGCGCCACGGCGATCGTGGCCGAGCTGACCAACACGCCGTTCGACCTGGCGACGGGCCCGCTGGTGCGGGTGCACCTGATCACGCTGTCGGCGACCGATCACGTGCTCTGCCTGGTCCTGCACCACCTGGTGGCCGACGGCTGGTCGCTGAAGATCATCTTCTCCGAGCTGGCCGCCTGCTACACCGGGAACGCGGCCGGGCTGGGCGTTCCGTCGATCGACTACCGCGACTTCGCGGCCTGGCAGCGTGGCCGCGAGCCGTCGCGGGAGTCCCTGGACTACTGGCGCGCCAAGCTCGACGGCGTGCAGCCGCTCGACCTGCCCACGGACCGGCCGCGGCCGGCCGTACGGGTGGCCAGCGGCGACTACTGCGCGCGGCGCATCGGCCCCGAGCTGACGGCCCGGCTGGAGCAGCTGGCCAGGGACGAGCGCGGCACGCTGTTCATGGTCCTGCTGGCCGCCTACCAGCTCCTGCTGGGGGCCCACTGCGGCGCCGACGACCTGACGGTCGGCTCGGTCATCGCCGGCCGCGACCGCCCGGAACTCCAGGACGTCGTCGGCTTCTTCCCCGAGACGCTCGTGCTGCGCGGCGACCTGTCCGGCGACCCGTCCTTCCGCACGCTGCTCGCGCGGACCAGGGCGACGGTCCTGGACGCGTTCGCGCACCAGGACATCCCCTTCGAACGCCTGCTCAACGATCTCGGCATCCGCCGCGACCTGAGCACGACGCCGCTGTTCCAGGCGATGTTCGTGATCCAGGACAAGGAGGCCGGCGCCCTGCCGCTGCCCGGCATCGAGGCGGAGATGTTCGACCCGGGCGCGACCCAGGCGAAGTTCGACCTGATGCTGGACGTCACCCAGTTCGACGGCTCCCTCTGGGCGATGTTGTCCTACGCCAGCGACCTGTTCGAGGAGGAGACCGCGACGCGGTTGCTGCGGCGGTGGGAGCGGGTGCTGGAGGCGGTCGCGCGCGACCCGGGCACGCCGCTGTCCGCGCTGCGCGCGGCCATGCTGCTGCCCGAGGACCGGCCGCCGGTCCTCGACACCCCGCAGCCGCCCGCGCGCGACGTGCTCGACCTGTTCCAGGAGCGGGTACGGCTGGCGCCCGGCGCGACGGCGGTGAGCCACGGCGACCGGCGGGTCACCTACGCCGAACTGGACGCCATGGCCGCCGCGCTGGCCGGGCGCCTGGCCGCGGCCGGGGTCGGCCAGGACACGGTCGTGGGCCTGCGCGCCGGGCGCTCGGTGGAGCTGATCGCGGGGATGCTCGCCGTCGGCCGGGCGGGCGGCGCCTACCTGCCGCTCGACCCGGCGTACCCGCCGGAGCGGCTGCGGTGGATGGCGGCGGACGCGGGCGCGACCCTGGTGCTGGACGAGGACGATCTCCGCGAGTCGCCCCAGGCACCGCACGCCGAGGTCGCGGGGCCGGGCTCGCTGGCCTACGTGATCTACACCTCGGGCTCGACCGGGCGTCCCAAGGGCGTGGAGGTGCCGCGCGAGGCGCTGGCGTCGCGGGTGGGGTGGATGCGCGGCCACTACGAGCTCGGGCCGGGCGACCGCGTCCTGCAGTTCGCCTCGCCGAGCTTCGACACGCACGCCGAGGAGATCTACCCGGCGCTGGCCGCCGGCGCGGAGCTCGTCCTGTGCCCGGACGAGCCGTTGCCGGACTTCCTGAAGACCCCGGAGGGCGCCGCCCTCACCGTGCTGGACCTGCCCACGTCGTACTGGCAGGAGCTGGTGGCCATGGGCGTCGAGTGGCCGCCCGGCCTGCGGCTGGTCATCCTGGGCGCCGACCCGCTGCCCGGCCCGGCGCTGGCCGCCTGGTACGCGTCCGGCCCCCAGGGCGTCCGCCTGGTCAACAGCTACGGTCCCACCGAGGCCACGATCATCGCCGCCACCGCCGAGATGGACCCCTCGGAGGCGCTGCGCCGCCCGGCCGTCGGCGTCGCCCTGCCCGGCACCACGCTCCAGGTGCTGGGCCCCGACGGGCTCCCGGTGCCGGCCGGCGTCGCGGGCGAGCTGCACATCGGCGGCGGCGGCCTGGCCCGCGGCTACCGGGGCGCGCCCGCCCGCACGGCCGAGCGTTTCGTCCCCGGCCCCGGCGGCTCGCGCCTCTACCGCACCGGCGACCGGGCCCGCTTCCGCCTGGACGGCAGTCTGGAGATCCTCGGCCGCCTGGACCGGCAGGTGAAGGTACGCGGTTACCGCGTCGAGCCGGGCGAGGTGGAGTCGGCGCTGCTCGCCCACCCGTCGGTACGGCAGGCCACGGTGGTGGTCCACGACGACCGCCTGATCGCCTACGCCGTCCACGACGCCGGGGACGCGTTACGCGAGCACCTCGCCGCCGAGCTCCCCCCGCACATGGTGCCCAGCGCGATCGTCTCGCTCGACCGCATCCCGCTGACCCCCGGCGGCAAGGTCGACCGGGACGCCCTGCCCGCGCCGGGCCGGCCGCGGAGCGCCGCCTACGAGCCGCCGGCCGGCGCGGCCGAGGAGCTCGTCTGCATGGTCTGGGCCGAGGTGCTGGGGCTGGAGCGGGTGGGCGTGCTGGACGACTTCTTCCAGCTCGGCGGCCACTCGCTGCTGGCCACCAGGACCACGGCCCGCATCGCCGCGGCCACCGAGCTGGACGTGCCGCTCAAGCTGGCCTTCACCCACCCGACGCCACGCCTGCTGGCCGCGGCCCTGGAACACCTGGCCGAGGAGGCCGACGAGCGTGGATGAACGGCAAGCGCGCGTGCAGGCCCGCTTCCGCAGGGCGATCGCGGGCCTGGGCGCCGTGGAGCAGATCCCGCGACGCGCCGAGGGCAGCGATCCGCCGCTGTCGTTCGCGCAGGAGCGGCTGTGGTTCATGGAGCAGTTCACCCCCGGGACGAGCGCGTACGTGCTGCCCGTGTCGGCCAGGCTGCGCGGCCCGCTCGACGCCGAACGGCTGCGGGAGTCGCTGGACGCCGTGGTCGCCCGGCACGAGAGCCTGCGCATGACCTTCCCCGCCGGCCCCGACGGGCGGCCGGAGGTGCGGGTGGCGGACCGGGTGCGGGTGCCGCTGCGCGTGGTGGACGTGACCGGCGAGGCGGCGGCCAGGCAGGTGCTCAGCGCCGACGCCGCGCTCCCCTTCGAGCTGGCGGACGGCCCGCTGCTGCGCGCCACCCTGGTACGGCTCGCGCCCGACGACCACGCGCTGCTGGTGGCGGTCCATCACATCGTCGCCGACGGCTGGTCGGCCGATCTCATCCTCCGCGAGCTGCTGACACCGCCGGAGAGCGGACCGCGGCTGGGTTTCGGCGACTACGCCTCCTGGCAGCGGGAGCGGCTGAGCGGCGACCGGCTGGCCGGCGACCTGGCGTTCTGGCGCGCCGAGCTGGACGGGTTGCAGGTGCTCGACCTGCCCCTGGACCGGCCGCGTCCGGCCCGGCAGAGCTTCCGGGGCGGCTGGCACGACGTGGAGCTGGACGTGGCGGCGTTCGGCGAGTTGTGCCGGGCCGAGGGGGCGACGCTCTACATGGGGCTGCTCGCCGCCTTCCAGGTGCTGCTGTCCCGCTGGTCCGGCACGACCGGCTTCGCGGTGGGGTCGCCGGTGGCCGGACGGACCCGGCCGGAGTTCGAGGACATGGTCGGGCTGTTCGTCAACCTGCTCCCGCTGCGGGCGCGGCTGACGGGCGACCCCGGCTTCGCCGAGTTGCTGCGCCGCACGCGGGACGGCGCGATCGAGGTCTACGGCCACCAGGAGCTGCCCTTCGAGAAGCTGGTCGCCGAGCTGGACCCCGAGCGCGACGTCAGCCGCCCGCCACTGGTCCAGGTGCTGTTCGCGCTGCAGAGCTATCGCGGCGACGGTGAGGGCTTCGAGCCGGACAGCACGACCACCCGGTTCGACCTGGAGCTCTACGCCGCCGAGCGGGGCGAGCTGCTGGAGTGCCGGTTCGTCTACAATGCCGAGCTGTTCCGGCCGGAGACGATCGAGCGGCTGGCGCAGCGGTTCGCCGCGCTGTTGCGTGCGGTGGTGGCCTCCCCCGACGTGCCGGTGGGGCGTCTGGACATCCTGCCGGACGAGGAGCGGAAGCAGCTCGCGCGGTGGAACGCCACCGACCGGGAGCATCCGGGCGGGACCCTGCACGACCTGGTCTTCGAACAGGCCGAGCGCACCCCGGACGCGACGGCGCTGGTCTTCGAGGGCGACCGGCTGACCTACCGCGAGCTGGCCGACCGGGCCCGCGCGGTGGCCGCCGGGCTCGACGTGCGGGTGGACCAGCCGGTCGGCGTCTCCATGGAACGCGGCCTGGACCTGCCCGTCGTGCTCCTCGGCGTGCTGGCCGCCGGCGGCGCCTACCTGCCGCTCGACCCGTCCCACCCGGCGGAGCGCACGCGGGGCATGCTGGCCGACGCGGGGGCCGACCTGATGGTCACGGCGGCGGACGTACGTGCGGCCTCGGCGTCGGTCGTGCGGGTGCGTGAGGACAACCTGGCCTATGTCATCTTCACCTCCGGCTCCACCGGACGGCCCAAAGGCGTGGGCGTCTCGCACCGGGCGATCGTCAACCGGCTGCGCTGGATGCAGGACACCTTCCACCTCACCCCGCAAGACCGCGTCCTGCACAAGACGCCCACCACCTTCGACGTCTCGGTCTGGGAACTGTTCTGGCCGCTCATCACCGGCGCCACCATGGTCATCGCCCGCCCCGGCGGCCACCGCGACACCGCCTACCTGCGCGACCTCATCAAGACCGAGAACATCACCACGACGCACTTCGTCCCCTCGATGTTGCAGGCGTT
>NZ_JBEXYK010000029.1:0-108876 GCF_040630865.1 Nonomuraea sp. NPDC005730 | reverse complement strand
CGCAACACCAAGCTCTACTGGTCCAGCTTCGACGGCACCAGCTGGAGCACCGACACCGCCTTCAGCCCCGCTGCAACCTCCGTCGAACGCCCTGCCGTCGCGGCGTACGACGGCAAACTCCACGTCGTCCACCGCGGCGGCGGCCTGCTGTAACCATCACCGCCGCAGCCCCGCCGAGCGCGCGGCCCCGCCCCTTGGGCGCCGCCTGGGGGCCCTTGTCCGGCCACATGGCGGCGCATTGGCCGGACAAAGGCTTTCCCCCCACCCTCTACCGCTCAATTCTGTACTCAGTCTCGAAGGCCCTCCTGGCCGGGGAACCCGCCAGCAGCGCATCGGGCAGGCCGTCGCCGCGTTGCGGGGCTGAACGCCGGGTCCAAGGGAGCCAGCACCACCTCCCGCCTGGCCCACCGGCGCGGTGACAACCCGGCCTGTCGGTAAGGTCGGGCCCACCAGCCGCCATCTGTGACGTTCCCGCACGACCATCTGTCCGCGCTTCTGAGAGTGCGTTACGCGAGCTGATGTCCCTTTCGTCGTTGCGGTTGGATGAGGCCTGCTGGTCGGCGAGTCACCGTTCGGCCTACGGGAGTGGCTGGGTGAACAAGTCGGGCTCGGTTTCGACGAGGATGCCGCGGCTGGCCAGGCGTTTGAGCTTGGCTCGAACGTTCTGGATACCGTTCGAGATCAGGGGCAGATCCAGGTCACGAGCACGCAGACAGCCGCCGGTCTCGCCGAAGACGGTGAGGATCTGCCGGTAGGCGGGATGATCGAAGCCTGTGGGCGGCGCGTCCTGATCGACCGGGGTGGGATCTTCTTCGGCGAGGGAGATGAGGGTCTTGCGGCTGATCCGCAGGTGCTCGACCGTTTGGGTGAGTTCGCCCAGACGCGCGGTCAGAGTGTCGATCTCGGCCTGGGTCTGCTCGATCTGGCAGGTCAAAGCCTGCTCGCGGGCATCCAGTCGGTCCAGGAGCCAGGTTCCGGGATCGGGCGGGTGGGTGTCGGGCCTGGTCATGTCCACCGCCTGGACGGGGCTGCGCGGGTCAGGCGTCGGGACATCACGTCCGTCATCGCCCAGTACACCCGTGATTCGGAACTGGAGGGAAGGTGCTCATAGTCGCGGACCAGACGCCGATGGAACATCAAGATTCCGTACGTCTGCTCGACGACCCATCGCCTCTGCTGGGGGACGAACCCTTTGTCGGTGGGGTTGCGTTCGACGATGTCCACGTCGATCCCCAGACCGGCGCCATGGGCGACGACCGCGGTCTTGAATCCCTGATCGACCAGCGCCTTGGTCACGGTGCTCTCGGTGGCGGCGGCGACCCGGTCGAGCAGGGCGATCCCGGCGGCTTTCTCGTGGGCTGAGGCCGCGAGCACGACCACGGCGATGACCAGTCCCAACACGTCGACGGCCAGGCCCCGTTTGCGGCCCGGCACCTTCTTGGCCACGTCCTTTCCGGTCGTTTCCGCGGGGACTCCTGCCGCGACGTGGACGCTCTGGGTGTCCAGCACGACCAGGCTCGGGTCGGCTAATCGCTTCTTCTGCTCGCGCAGATGCCAGCGCAGCAGGTCGTGGATGGTCTTGTCGGTGCCGTCGTCGCGCCATTTGGCGAAGTAGTAGTACGTCGCGCCCTTGGGCGGCAGATCGTGGGAGAGATAGTCCCATTGGACGCTAGTTCGTCCCTGGTAGCGGATCGCGTTGACGATCTCACGCAGCTCGTAGTTGCCCTGGTGGCCGCTGACCGATGGGTGCGCGGCCTTCCAGGCCGTGAGCACGGGTTCGATCAACGCCCACTGCGCGTCGGTTAAGTCGCTCGGGTACGGCTTGCGCTCATTCATCGCGCCATCCCAGCACATCGGGATCCGCCGATCGGCGGTAACGCTACAAATCCATACGATCACACTGCGACATCATGGACAGAGGCTCGCATAACATACTCTGAGAGAGATCGGCATCCGCGGCGGCCGCCCGCGGCGCCGCTATACGACAGCAACTCCTGGAGATGCCTGCCCCGGTTGTCGCTGACGCTCTCGGCTACCACGACAAAACCACCGCTCGACTCCTCAACGAGGCCGGCGGCGCATGGAGCCGCTACGCCGCCGGGGAGCACGGACGGTCACCGTCGAGCTCCGCACTGCCGACAACTCGCGACAGGGGATGAAAGCGTCTGCTGGTCGCGCGGATCCTCTCACTCACGCATTCAGCATCGCAGCCGTCCTTTAAGCAGGTGGCAGTCAACGTCCAGCTGGCTACCATCGGCTGCATGGGAGATCACCTCAAGGGCATGCACACACCCTTGTACCTGCTCGCGGGTGCGCCCGGAGCGGGCAAGACGACACTGCTACCGCACCTCCTCCAGGCGGCGGACGGGTTGGTCGTCATGGACATGGACGAGTTGCTCGAGGACGGCGAGCTGATCGGCGTGCCGATTGCTGAGCCAGAGGCGGCGCCGATCTGGCCGGCCTACGACCGGATGTGGCGACGCATCGTGACCATGGTGCGCCGGGCGGGCCATCCCGTACTGCTGATGTGTCCGATCCCCGACGCCAGCGAGGTGCCCGCGTTCGTGCGATGGGACGGGCCGGTCCACTGGGCCCTGCTGGACTGCCCCGATGACGAGCGGGAACGTCGACTGCGGGAGCGCAACGCACCGCGGGATTGGATCGACGACGCGCTAGCAGACGCGGCGCAGGGCCGAGAACTGATCACGACCGTGTTCCAAGCCGTCGGCGCAGATCATGCCGGCCTGGCGACACAGGTGCTCGCGTGGGCCCACGACCTCGCTATCAGGTCCAATTAGACCGCGTATCGCAACAGCCTGCGGCTCTGAGCACTTCGGCTGCGCACGAAGCCGGTCTGCCGCTGGAAATCACCGTCAGTCACTACCGTGCCCTCAGCATCGAGAACCCGCGACGGTTGAATACGCGACGTCACCAGTATGGTACCCCTTCTCCAGCCGCGGCGAGCCCGGCCGCCAGGCCGTGTCTCAAAGGATCGTGAGCCAGTCGTTGATCGCAGCAATGTGGACGGCGGCCTCGTAACGAACGGCGAGTTTGTCGTACCGGGTGGCGATGCTGCGGTGGCGTTTGAGCCGGTTGATGCCGCACTCGACGGCTGAGCGGGCGCGGTAGTCAGCCGCGTCGAAGGACGGCGGGCGGCCACCGCGGCTGCCGCGCCGCTGTCGGGCGGCGATGCGTCGGCCGGCTCGGGGATGGTGCACCGGATCTTGCCAGAGCGTAGGTGCTGCCGGACTGCGCGGGAGGAATACGCCTTGTCGGCGCGGACGATCTCGGGTCGGGTGCGCGGGCGGCCGGGCCCGAGCCGGGGCACCTTGATCGCGGCCATGACTGTGGGGAACTGTGGCGCGTCGCCGCGCTGCCCAGCTGTCACCACCAGGGCGAGAAGGCGCTGGCCCTGCTCGCAGGCCAGGTGCAGTTTGGTCGACAGGCCGCCCCGGGAGCGCCCGAGGGCGTGATCGGCGGGCTCAGACTGCAGTCCGCCGGGCGGCTCAGCCTGCTGGTGGCCGTACGGGGCTGCGCCGGCCGCATGCTGATGGGCCCGGCAGACGGTGGAATCCACCCCGACCTGCCAGCCGATCAAGCCCGCCGCATCGGCCAGAGCCTGCAGGTGGGTGAGGATCTGCTGCCAGACGCCGGCACGCTGCCAGCGGCGGAACAGGCTGTAGACCGCCTGCCAGGAGCCGTAGTACTCCGGCACGTCCCGCCACGGCGCGCCCACTCGTACCCGCCAGCGGATGCCGTGGATCAGTTGGCGCTTGCTCCACCGCGACGGTCGACCTGGCTTCTTGCCGGCAGGCAGCAGCGGTTCCAGCCGCGCCCACTGCGCATCGGTGAGGTCGAACCGCCGCGTCACCGCTAAGGTGTCCACGAGGTCTCCGGAGTTCAGGTTCTTCTTGGTCGTTGAACCCTTTACCGGAGACCTCTCTGCATGTCCCGCTTCGACACGCCGTTGATCAAGACTTCGAAACAGGCCCTAGCTCGCTGACTCTGTCCTCGGGCAGCTTCGCCGCGAGATCGGCCTGACTGATGACGCCGACCAGTTCCTCGTTCTCCGACACCGGTAGACGACGGATCTTGTGCTCGACCATCTGATGCAGGACCTCCTCGACGCCCGCGTTCGCGTCGATGAACCACACATGCTCTGCTTCGACAAGCTCACCCGCAGCAATCGTGGCCGGGTTCTTCCCCTTCACGACGCATTTCACGACGATGTCCCGGTCGGTGATGATCCCTTTGAGCTGCCCCTCATTGCCGCAGACGGGCATTGCACCGACGTTCAGCTCCGCCATCCGGCGCGGCGGCGCTTCGACTGCAATCTCGACAACGGTGTATGCCATGTCTCGCTCCCTCTTGTGAGTCACTGGGCGAGCTGCTCAAGGCGGGGCGTAACGCGGCCACACCGTGACCTGACGTCTCGAGATTCGCTCGTCAGCTCCGATGGTGGAGGGGCCCGCCACCGCGGGCGCGTACCGCCTTTTCCAGGTAGCTCCGGCTCCTCCTCAGCCGATACCCCCCACGCCCCCCGGAAGGACCCGGCCTGGCAGGCCGGGCAGAACCTGTGGAGACGTCATTCAGGTTCCACCAGCAACTCCAGCCGTTCGGCTTGCCGGCGCGCCTCCATCTGCTCCAGCGTGATCGCCGTCTTCCCCGCGAAGGCACCACCCCCGTTCGTCGGCCCCGCTGAACGGCCAGCGGCCGATTCATGTCCAAGGCGAGCACACCGCGAGGTGTCCGCCCGCGCCGAGTAGGACCATCAGCTCAGAACGTCCCTCAGGTGCCACGGCAACGTGTTCAGCGCGGGAGTGTTCTGCATGTCTTCCCGGCCATCATCGGACTCTTGTGTGAACGTGCCCACGATCCCTCAGGCCGTCCCCCGGAGTTCCTGTGCGCCAGGCCCCTTCCGTCAATTCGGTAGCCGGCACCCGCCCCCGCAGCGTTGGGAAGCAGCGACCACGAGGGCAGTCACCACCGCCGACAGCGCTTCGCGTAGGTGAGTCTCGGCAGAGGGCGGGCGGTCACCCCGCAGAGGCGGACAGCCACGTCTCCCGTTGGTGGAACTCCTCGTACAGGCGGGCATTGTCCCCGCGAGGCCCACCGTGGGGGCGAACGCAGCCACCACGGCCTTGTCTTTCTCGTCGAACTCATCGCCGCCGCGTTTCCTGGTCAGGCGAGGTGACCGAACACCTCGTCGCGCACTCATGCGCGACGCTGAGATAACGATCTGCGGGAAATGAGGCGCCGTTGCCAGCGCGCCTCCGGTGAGGCCGTGAATGTGGGTCCTGATCGGCGCACGCTTGCATCATCCGGCCGCTGAGGTCGCTCTGGTCGTCGGTGAGCCGGAGCGGCGGCAGCACCAACAGGACCGCCTGGCGGCGGGCCTTGGCCGCCTTTCTCCACTCGATATCGACACCGCCGGTAGTGGCGTCGGCGCGCCACCACGCTGCCGCCCCGCGGCGGGTGAGCTCGGCGACGCGACCACGCTCCATCCGCACCTGCCACCCCGTGATCTCGTCAATCCCGCCGCGACGCTTCCGGCGAGCCTGTCCTGCAGAACGCCGGATCATGAACATCACCACCGAATGTTGCAGAAAGTAGCCTTTCGGCTACCGAACGTTTAGTCTGGGTAGAACATCTCCAGAAGGGCTGACATGCGTTCCATACGCGTTCTACGCGCCGTGACTGCCGCCTCAACCCTGGCCTACACCACACTGGCCGGACCAGCACACGCCAAAGTCGAACCTCCCAGCGCAACGGACGAGACCGCAAACTCCACTGAATGCAACTACGGAATGATCGGCTGGATCGTCGACGGGTTCCTCGGAGGCGGCGACTCCTGCGGCCAGGCGGCCCCGCCTCCTCCCTGGGCGTACAGTCCCATGAGTTCGCCCCCCATGGTTACCCGAATGACCAGCTGAGCCCTGCGCCAAACTCAAAGATTCAGATCAAGATCATTAGTGTGCTTATCATGATCGGAAGCCGCCTGCAGAGGATGCCAGAACTCCCTGCGCGTGATGCCTGGAGGGACGCGAAGGACTCTCAGCAAGATCGGAGCAGAATTCGGCGCCGAGTGTCGGTTCGGCGAAGACACCGTCCCGGCGAGGTCGCACTTCGAAGTTCGGCGACTTGCGGCAACATCCCCCAAGGGCGCGATCACGGATTGGCAACTCCGTGCGTAGCGGCGAGAGCGTGCTCCACGCTGGGGTACCAGCGCAGGCGTCGCCAGGCGTTGTGAGTTCCGACAGGCGAGCGGGTGCGGCGCGCACGGCGGCCAGACACGGGCCGGTGCCGCGCTGTTCAGCGAAGGCTTGCGCGCAGAGCAGGGCGACGCAGCGCCGCACCGTCTTCTCCGCGCCACCGTCCTTGACATGCCGTTACCGGAGAACATGCCTGCAGCTCCATGATTGGTTTCGCAAGCACCAAATTACGGTAAGTCGTTTAACGATTACATATCGTGGCCTTGGGTGTTTGAAAGGAGCCTCCTGATGTCTGAAGTACTGGCTCGCAAGCTGAAGCGGGCCTTCGATCATCTCGATGCGAATGGCGATGGCCTCGTCGCACGGTCGGATCTCGACGCGCTGGGCACTCGGCTGCTGGAGGAGTTGGGTGAAGCGCCGTCGTCGGCGAAGGCACAGCGATTCGCAGAGCGGATGGAAGTGTTCTGGCAGGAGCTGGCGGCCGGCTTCGATGCCGACAGGGACGGCCAGATCACGATGGAGGAGTTCCGGGTGGGCATGACGGCCGCGTTCGTCACCCGTTCCGACGGCTATGCGCGCATATTCCGCCCGGCGATCGAAGCGCTGATCGCGATGATGGACGTCGACGGCGACGGTGTGCTCAGTTCGGCGGAGTTCGCGCGGTTGCAGCGGGCGTTCGGAACGTCGGAGCACGACATCGCACTCGCATTCGAGCAGCTGGATACCGACCAGGACGGCCGGCTGTCCGCCGCAGAACTGGACGCCGCGATAGAAGACTTCTATACCGGCAGCGACGCCGGCGGACGGGGTGCCTGGCTGTTCGGCCCTATGTAGGCATGCTCCGGTGCGCCGTACGAGCTGAGAGGGAGCGGCATGGCGGAGACACCTGCGCTGCAGCAGTGGGGGGCGTCGGGGTTGTCACCGCGCCGGTGGGCCAGGCGAGAGGTGGTGCTGGCATGGCGGTGCAACGTCACCGATCTGACGGCCGCGGTGATCCCAGGAGTGCTGGCGTCCGCCGCCGCGTGGCGCGCGCACGCACTGCCCCTGGCGGAGCTGCCGTGGGTGCTGGCCAAGGCCTTGGTCTACTTCTGGCTGTTTTTGTGCGTTCACACGCTGTCCAACCAGGCCAGCGGGGTTGCCGAAGATCAGGTCAACAAGCCCTGGAGGCCGATTCCCGCCGGGTTGATGACCGCGCGCGGGGCCTGGGTGCGCTGGAGGGTGGCGGTCGCGGCGTTCCTGCTCGCCGGGGCGTTGATGGGAATCCTGGCCTGGACGGTGCTGTGGCTCGCAATGGTAGGCCTGCGAACCTACCGAGGGCTGATGCGCCATTGGTACGTGAAGAATCCGGCCATCGTGGTCGGGGCGTGGGCGTTGCTGGCAGCCGGGTGGCAGATCGCCGGGCCCCTCACCTCGCGCGCCTGGCCGTGGGTCGCTGCAGGCACGGCGTACTGGCTGGTGGGGTTCGTGGAGGACCTGCGAGACGTGTCCGGCGACCGGCGTTGCGGGCGGCGGACACTGCCGATGGCGGTGGGGCAGTGGCCGGTGCGGCTGGTGGCCGCCTGCGCGTTGACGGCCCTGCCGGTGGTGGCCGCGTGGCTGACCTGCGATGTCACCGCGGCCGGATGGTGGACGTGGGCGGTAGTCCTGGCCGGGGGCTGCTGGTGGGTCGCCCTGCGGCTGACGGTCCTGCGCACGGCACGGCAGGACGCCGCCACCTATCAGCTGTACTGCCTGACCTGGTGCTGGTTGGTCAGCGGACCGCTGGTTCTGGGATGACCCGTCCCCCGTGGGGGCGGCTGCGAGGAAGGCCCGCACATGTCTGGTGCGTCTCGTCATGGTCCGGTACTGGTGACCGGGGCGTCCGGCGGCATCGGCCGGGCGACCGCCCTGCTGCTGGCCCGGCGGGGACTCACGGTGTATGCGGCCATGCGACAACCCGCGACCGATGAGCTGCTGCGACAAGCGGGCTGCCATGTGCTGCGCCTTGATGTCACCGACCCCGAATCGGCCACCGCCGCCGTCGGACAGGTCCACGCCGAGCACGGGACGATCGATGTCCTGGTCAACAACGCCGGACACAGCCAGGTAGGCCCGGTGGAGGAGGCCACGGACGAGCGGCTGGCCGCCCAGTTCGCCACCAACCTCACCGGAGCCGTCCGGCTCACCCGGCTGGTCCTGCCGCAGATGCGACAAGCGGGCCGGGGCCGTATCGTCATGGTCGGCTCGGTCTTCGGCCGCCTCACCCTGCCCATGTTCGGGCTGTACTCGGCCTCCAAGCACGCCCTCGAAGGGCTCACCGACGCGTTGCGCATGGAGGTGGTGCCGTGGGGTGTGGAAGTGGCGCTGGTGCAGCCGGCCTTCGTCCGCACCGGGCTGATCCGGACGCTGCTGGAGCAACTTGCCCACGAGCGCGCCGCGCGGCCCAGCGGGCCGTACGCCGCCGACCTGGCGCGCCTGCACGACAACATCGAGGCGATCGCCGGGCAGTTCGGCATGCCCTGCTCAGCGGCCGGGCCTGCACCACCGCTCATGGCGGCCATCGCCGCGCTGGCCGTTCCTCCCGAACGCGTCGCCGACGTCATCGCCCGGGCCGCCACCGCCGCCCGTCCGCGAGCCCGCTACCGCGTGGCCGGCGCGGCACGGATGATGCTGGCAGCCAGGGCGCTGGCCGGCGACCGCTCGTGGGACCGTCTGGCGCGTGCTGTCTTCCTTCGCTGAACCGCACGCTGTCGCCCGCTGGAGGCAAACCATGGCAACAACACCGCGAGCCGCGCGCGGCCACCGTGCCTGCGCGATCGTGGTCGGAGCGGGCATGGCGGGACTGCTGGCGGCCCGCGTCCTTACCGAAACCTTCGACCAGGTGCACCTCCTCGACGCCGACCGGCTGCCCAGCGGCGACGATCACCGCCGGGGCGTCCCCCAAAGCCGCCACCCGCACGCCCTGCTTCAGCGCGGTGCCGACGTACTGGAGCACCTGTTCCCCGGGCTGCGGGACGAGCTCACCACGGCAGGCGCCCCGGTCTACGACCACGGCAGCACCTTCCTGATGTGGTTCGCCGGCGCCTGGGCACCGCGGATCGACTCAGGACTGCAGATCCAGGCGTTCAGCAGGCCACTGCTGGAGTGCCGCATCCGCAGCAGAACCCTGTCCCTGCCCGGTGTGATACTTCACCCGGACACCATCGTCGAAGGGCTGCGCACCGACCGACCCGGCCGCCGGGTCACCGGCGTGGACATCCGGCGCCCCGGCCACCAACCGACCAGTCTGGAAGCCGACATGGTCGTCGTCGCGGGAGGGCGGACCGCGCGGCTGGCCTCCTGGCTGACGGCCATCGGACGGGCCGAACCCGATATCCGCGTGGTGGACGCCCGCACCGTCTACGCCTCACGCGAGTACACCGGCCTGCCCGGAGAATGGAACGGACTGGCGGAGATGGCGCTCGCCCCGGACACCACCCGCGGCGGGGCCGTCACCCGCATCGAGAACGGACGCGCCATCGCCGCCCTGCACGGCACCGCCGGTGACCGCCCGCCCACCGACGAGGCGGGCTTCCTGGCCTTCGCCCGCAGTCTCGGCAACCCCCTCCTGGGCGAGCTGCTGGCCGCCGCCCGGCCAGTCTCGCCCGTCTACCGGTGCACCGACATGGCCAACCGGCGCATCGACTACCACCGCATCCCCGATTGGCCGGAAGGCCTGCTGGCCATCGGCGACACCGTCTGCTCGTTCAACCCCGTCTACGCCCAAGGCATGACCCTGGCCGCCCTGCAAGCCCTGGAACTGCGCGCCTTCCTCCACCCCGATCGCCCGGCACCCGCGGCGCGCGTGTTCCAGCGACGGGTCCGTCGACTGCTCACCACCCCCTGGACGTTGTCCACGTGCGAAGACCTGGCTTGGTCAGGCACGGGCGGCATCGCCGATCGCACCCTGCACCGCTATCTCCGGCAGGTGCTGGCACGCATCCCCGACGACCCCGGCCTGTACCGCAGGTTCCTGCGCACCTTGCACATGGTCGCCTCACCCGCCGGCCTGCTGCGCCCCGTCCCGTTGGCCCGGAGCCTCATCGCCCCGCTCGCGCCTATGACCCACGCGTCCCTCCCTGCCCGGACGAAAGGCCCGCGATGACCCGCGCGACCGTCTCCCCAGCTCCGCTGCCGCCAGCAACCCCCAAGGCCGCCGGACGTGCGCTGTGGGCGGGCATCGGTACCCTCTGCCTGGCCGCCCAGAGCTGGGTTGCCGCCGTCTGGATCACCCGCGGCGGCCTGCACGCCGTCCCATCCAGCGGCTTGGACCTCAGTGACGCTCCACGCGTGATCGGGTGGGCGATGCAAGCGGCCATGGCGGTGCTGGTGCTGCTGGTCGTCCTGCACGCCATACGGGACTGCGTACGCGCCCGCACCGTCACCGTCGCAGCCGCTCTGGCCGCCGGATACCTGCTCGCGGCCTGGACCGATGTGCTGGTCAACTATGCCCGCCCCGCATTCGTCTACAACCGCTCACTGATCAACGTGGCCACCTGGGGACCCGCGATCCCCGGCTGGCACAGCCCGCAACCGCAGTGGCAAGCCGAACCGATCCTGGTGGTGGGGTTCGGCTTCCTGGCCGCTGCGGTCCTGGCCCACGCAACCGCCGCCGTGGCGGCCATCACGCTGCAGCGATTCCGGCTGCGAGGGCCGGTCCCCACCTACCTGACCTGTGCCCTGGCCGGGGCGCTCATCGATACCGCCGTGGAGATGCTCTGGATCCGCTCCGGTGCTTTCGCCTACCCCTACGCCATCCGCGAGGTATCACTGTTCGCCGGCCACTGGTACCAATTCCCGCTCACCCACCCGCTATTGATCGGCACAACCTTCATCGGCCCGGCGGCGCTGCTGCTGTGCCGCCACCGTCAAGGTCACCTCACCATCCTCAGCCCTCACCCCGTACGGCACGGCATGGTGACCCTGCTGGCCGGCGTCGGCATCGTCACCGCCATGATCCTGGCCTTCTCCGCCGCCACGGTCGCCCTGTCGCTCCACGGCGGCCCTCCGCCACCCGACCTTCCTTCCTACCTGCGCCTGCCGACCGGCGGCGCCTGATAGGTGAATGCCCTACGGCACCTTCGGCGGGTGGTGCATGCGCCGGCACGTAGCCGCCCATCGCGCGCGCCACCGCTGACCGACCGCCCGGTGCAGGCAGGGCCGAACAGGTCTTGCTGGACGGAAACCATCGCTCGAGGACCGCCAGGGTGGATCCGTACCAGGAAGTCTTGTAGGTGAGCTGCCGCCGCAGTTCGGCGGGGCTGGTGTCGAGAATGGCGCGGTTGAGCCCGGCCTTTTGCCACACGTTGCGTCCGGGTGATTCTACGGTGCCGTGCCGAGCGGGTCATTCCGGCCACGTGGAGGTCCTCGACCGCCACCGTGCCGAATCCGGTGGCCAGCCGCTTGGTGACTTGGTGCAGGGCAACGGCGCGGCGCACGGCGAGTTGCTCGTGCAGGCGCGACAGGCGCTTCTTGGCCTTCTCCCGCCGCGCCGATCCCTTCTGCGTGCGCGACAACGCCCGCTGAGCCCGACGCAGCCGGTTTTGAGCGGCTGCCAGGTGCCGAGGGTTGTTCACGAGCTGGGCCGAGCCGTGTCCCAGGTCTGCTGGCTGGGACAGCGCCACCAGGTGGGTGACGCCCAGGTCCAGGCCGAGCACACCGGCCGCCACCTGGCGACGGGTTGGCTTTGGGCGCAGGTCCGCGCTGCCCAAGGCTGTCATGGGCGGACCGAGGGCTGCCGACGGTGCTGCGTGCCCATCGATTGGTAACACCAGGTAGGCTGCTGCGCTGGCACCGGCGTCTGGTCATGCGTCACTGGACGGGCCTTCCCCCTTGAACGTGGACACCTTGGAGACTGGATCTTGAGGTCCGGGGGAAGAGATGTCCCTGATGGTGATGAAGAACTACCCGCCCGAGTTCAAGGCCGACGCGGTGGCGCTGGTGCTGTCCAGGCCAGACCGGACGATCACGTCGATCGCGAGGGATCTGGGGGTCAGCCGCGAGACGCTGCGGGTGTGGGTACGAGCCGCGCAGGCTCGTGGGGAAGGCGTGCAGCGCGCGGCCGGCGGGGTCAGGACCGGCAAGGGCACGCCGGCCGGGCCCCTACCCTCGGACGACGTGCTTGAAGAGGAGAACAAGCAGCTCAAGGCGCGGATCCGGGAGCTGGAGCAAGAGCGGGACATTCTGCGCAAGGCGGCCAAGCTTTTCGCGAACGAGACAAACTGGTGAACCGCTTCCAGTTTGTTGAGGATCACAAGGCGCTCTACGGGGTGAAGCGGTTGTGTCGGGTACTGCAGGTGTCACGCTCGGGCTTCTACCGATGGTTGAAGGGCGCCGCGACGCGGCTGACCCGCCGCCAGGCCGACGAGCAACTGGCCGAGCGAGTACGACGCATTCATGTCGAGCATGACGGCACCTACGGCTCCCCCCGGATGACGGCCGAACTGCGCGCGGCCGGAATCGTGGTCAACCACAAGCGGGTGGAACGGGTGATGCGCGAGCACGGAATCACCGGGCTGCACCTGCGGAAGAAGGTCCGCACCACCCTCGGCGAACCGGACGCGGCACCCGTGCCGGACCTGATCCAGCGTGACTTCACCGCCGAGCAGCCGAACACCCGCTACGTCGGCGACATCACCTATCTGCCCGTCAGCGGTGGCCGGTTCCTCTACCTGGCCACGGTCGTGGATCTGTATTCGCGTCGGCTGGTGGGCTGGTCGATCGCCGATCACATGCGCACTGAGCTCGTTGTCGACGCGCTGCAGGCCGCGGCGCACACCCGCGGCGGCCGTCTGAACGGCGCGGTGTTTCACACCGACAACGGGGGCGCAGTACTGCTCTGGGGAGTTCGCGCGGGCCTGCCGCCGGCTCGGCGTCACCCGCTCGCGCGGCGCGGTGGGCACCAGCGCCGACAACGCGGCGGCCGAGTCCTTCAACGCGAGCCTGAAACGCGAGACGCTGCAGGGCGCGCGCCACTGGCCCGACGCCCGCACCGCCCGCCTGGCCGTGTTCGGCTGGATCACCCGCTACAACACGATCCGGCGGCACTCCCGCCTCGGCCAGCTCAGCCCGATCGACTACGAGAAGACGCCAGATAGCCTGAAGTCTGCCGCCTGAAATCGGTGTCCACGTTCATGGGGGAAGCCCCGACGTCCCGATGGAGAAGGTCCAGGCGCTCCTGGGGCACGCCTCCCCCGTCACCACCCAGCGCTACGACCGCGGCGAGGCGCAGTTGGACGAGCACGCCGTCCATCGGCTCGCCGAACTGCTCACCCGGCAACCTCCTCCCGGCCCTGGCCAGACCGCCGTCGACCTCACCCCAGATCCCGCCAAGGCACAGCCGCACGATCCACGCAGCCCCGGCTCCGGGGCGGACCATGTGCAACACGAGCCACCCCTGCTCGCGCCCACCGGTGGGCCACCACCTGCGGGCGCGGCTCCCACGCCCCCGTTCACCGACGCCGTGGCGGCAGCTGCTGCACAATCGCCTGAGTCATGACGGATTGGACGTCCCCCGTGCCCTACACCGGGAATCTCGGACGTGACCGCTGGTCGCGTGCCCAGCCGAGCGTGCCCGAAGGCTTCTGTCCCGAGTGCCTGCAGCCCCTCACCTTCTAAAGCCTGACCGTGTCCGCACCGGATGGCCAGGCGGGGCGGGTCGCGATTCCCGAGTGCATGCCCTGCGATGTGGAATGGATGCCTCGCCACCTGTTCGAGCCGGGTGTTCAGGAATGGGTGCGCTTCCAGCGGATGGACATCGTCCTGGACACGGTGCGCTGGGCGGCCGCCACGACGAAGACGTGCGCCTGGCCGCCGTCGATCAGCTGAGGACACCACCGACGAAGGGGCGGACCTGAGCAAGGTGCAGACCGAGGTCAGAAGTCACGCACAGCTCAGACCCGGTCACGGTGGCATCGGCCATGCATCACCGAGGAACGAGGTCCAGTACGGCGAGGCAAAGGGGGCCCTCATGGTTGGTGAACGGGTGATGCACGACGGTGTCGGGTGACGCGGATGCCAGGACGTCCATGGCCATTGCCGCGTCCTGGCCAGGCAGGGCACCCGCTTGGCGCAGCACGACGGCGAAGAGATACGTGCGTTGTAGCGGCTGCAGGTCAGGACATGCCTCGATGATGGAATCCCATGGGCTGGCGAAGATGGGGCTGTCCTCACGGATGCGCATCGGTTCGCGCAGAGCAGCCTTGAGCGCTTCGACGGCGTCGGCGTCCGTGCGCAGTCGGCGCAGGAGCGGCTTCGTGAACAGGGGCAGAGTCCAGTCGGGCATACCCATGCGGACGCGGGTGTGGGCCACGATGGCGGGCAGGTCCTGCGGATCAGCTGTGCCGAATGCGATGGCCAGTATCTCCCCCCAATCGCGGCGCTCACGAGTCGCGGGGCCGGCACGAAACCAGGCCTCGAGGTCTCGAAGGGCGGCGATGGACACGTAGTCGCCCGGAAACAGCTCGGCATAGGTGGGCAGTTTCTTACTGACGTAGATGCTGCCAGGGCTGCGCTCAACCTCATCTGCGATAAGGATGGCCTTGAACACCTCGTCGGAGACATTCCAGGCATCTCGGTCCAGCAACGCGTCGAAAACGTGATCTTGCCAGCCGGGTGCCGTTGCGCCAAGGGTAGCCACGAGCGCACGGAGCGTTCCTTCATCGCCGCGGTTCTCATCCTTGGCCCACAGCAGGAAGTTATGATCTTGGCGGAGCGCGCCATCGGTGTCGGCCTCTGCACGAAGCATCTCCGCGATGGCGGGGGTAACGGGAGGCGACGGTGGCAAACGCCGCCATGACATGGCGGCGTTGCTCACCGGCGGTTCGGTTCTCCCGGTTAGATGTGCTGTTCAGGCGCTCGAAGAGACCGTCGCCGAAGTGGCGATGCAGCTGCTCCCAGTTCTCGGCAATCAGGTCGACCAGAATGGGGTCCACCTCATCGTTGTAAAGGACATGGAGTTGGACGCCGGGCGCCTGCCCGGCGTGGCCGATGCTCTCCAGGATGCCGTCACTGAGCGTGGGATCACCGAGCAAGAGCATGCCGATCCAGGCCAGTTGCCGACGTTCGGCGAGGGAAGGACCATAAGCGCACAGATCCTGCCGAATACGCGCGCGGAGCCATTCCATTTCGGCGGTCAGCGTGCCGGAGCCAGCCACGTCGTCGTTCACTTGCTGGTGCCGCTGGATCGCCTGAAGGAGACCGATGAGGGCGGTGCGGCGAACCTCGATGTCGGGCTCGTCGCTCCACCCCGCCATTACGTCCATGAGATCGCTCACGGCGATCGAGCTGCCTGCCAGTTCGAAAGCCAGGACCTCACGCAGCTCCGGTTCGATGTGCTTGAGCAAGTCGAGGGTTTTTATCAATGATGCGCTGGTGGCCCTACGAGCTCGCCAAGCGGTGCCCTCTCCGCCTGTCACCCCCGCTACAGGCCTGCGCTACACAGTCGCGTCCGCCGGTGAGGCCGGATCTCACCTGCGTATCTTGCGGAGCAGCCGCTCCCATCTGCTCTCGCGGGCTGCAGACGCCGGACCGGACTCTGATGCCTGAAGACGTTGGCGGGTGAGGCGTTCGCTGCTCTCGCGTCCGGCTCGGATTTCCTCATCTGTCATCTGGGGGGCCTGGTGAACACGGCCGTTCCGGATCCAGTAGTGGGAGGAGCAGGGGAAGCTCCAATTGCCGATGGAGGGAGACAGGGAGACGCTCTGTCCGTCGTAGGTGATCTTCCAGTCGGTGGGGCTCAGCGGGGTGACTGTTCGGTGTCCGCACCCGCAGGCGCACAGGTGGATGGCGATGTCATAGGAGAGGCTGACATAGAGAACACCTGATACCACCCGCTCGGGGATGTGCTCGACGAACAGGTGGTCCAGGCGGCTGGTCCAGGGGCTCACGCGGCAGGCTCATCGTGGACGAGGTGGATACCTGGAGCATCAGCGGGATGGTCGGCGTTGATGAGCGTGCTGCCGTCGATCTGGAGGATCGAGGAGTGCTCGTCGTCGAGGTCGTGGTAGAAGCCGTAGAGCTTCTTCCATTTCATGACCGCGAACGCCGCGTTGATCATGTTGAGTTCGGAAATTTGGATGTTACTGCCGTAGACCTCGTCATCAGTGTCGATGAGCGAGATCCGCTGCCGGACGTGCTCCCTTTGCCGCGTGGTGCTTGTGGTGACTCGGAGCTGTCCGGTGAGGCTACCGTTGCTCTCCTTCACGCCCATGCCGACGTCGATGAAGGAGATGCCGAGGTGTTCGAGCCGCTCGATCAGCAGCCGTTTGGGCGTGCCCTTGTCGATCGAGATGAACACGAAGTCCATCTCGTCCAGGACGCCGATCGTGTCCGCGTCGATGTGCGTGCTGTGAGCCACGATGCCGCGGTGCATGTTGCCGTAGAGGTCGGCTAGGTAGTCGACCTTGAACGGAGCCTCGCACAGCGTTTCCAGGGAAGGTGCCCCGGGCGCGCGGAAGGCGTTGTGGGTCTGGAGGACGTCGCCATCGAAGAGGTGGACTTCCTTGACGGGGGTCTTGGCGACCGCGTCCAGGATGTATGACCCGGTACCGCCCACCCCGACGATCGCGATCTTCAGGCCGGTCAGCTTCCTGGAGACTGCGGTGATCCCGGCCCGGGCCGAGGCCGTGTCGGGATAGTTGAACACCGAGTCGACCTCACCGACGAGCCCGTCCTGCTCTGGAAACGGGGTTGCGGTCGCGTTCCTGTCCAGCATCTGCGCGGGCGTCGCCAGAATCGCCGCGTACGCCGTCATCTTGGCGTGGTAGTCGGCGTAGCTTCCGGTCCGAGGCTTGCTGGAGAAGACGAACCCGGTCATCAGGCCGGGGACAGGCTCGTCGGAGATCCGCGAGTTGATGATCTTCTCCAGCGGGTTGCCGTCCACGTCACACGGCTCCTCGCCGGCGAACCGGACGGTGTGGTCGGACGGCGGGGCGGTGATATCGCCGTTCAGATCGAGGGACGACACCAACGTGCCGTACCGGACCTGCCGGTCACGCCCCACGTAGGGGACGTGACGCAGCAGGAGCAGGCCATGGACGATCTCCACGGCGTACCCGTCGCGGCAGAGCCGCGCGAGGTCCTCGCTAGGACTTGTCAGTCGCGGTGACAACGAACACCGTCCCGTCCTGGATCTTCACGGATTCCCCGGGGACCAAGAGCCCCTGGGACGGGTGCTGGTCGGCGTTCCGGAACGTCACCGTGACAGCGACGTGCGGTCCCGAGGGCACCGCGTCGCCGGCCAGAGCGACGATCTCCTGGAACGAAAGCTTGCGGTCGTGCACGGCCTTCGGCTCGCCGTTCACGATGATGTGGTACTGCCGGGCCCGCGCACTGACGGCGCCCTCCAGTTCGAACTCCTCGGTGGTCATGAGACCCCCCTTTCCCGTCCCTCCGGGACGGCTGTTGACCGCCTGATCACCAGGCGTCTCCGGCACTAGCTCTGTCTCCCTCCCAGACAAAGCCCTGACCTGCTGCTAAACATTCACGTTTACCTGTTAGGTGCACGCGTTTAACCGATCATGTGCTCAAGGTAGCATAGACCTAATGGGTAAACGCAACTGGTTGGAGTGTCCGGCGGGATGCGGGTGTACTTCGCGAGCTCCGAGCTGGCGCTCAGCTGCAACGACGACGCCGAGCGGCTTCGTACATTCGGGCCACAGCTGGCGCCGATCCTCCTGCGGCGTCTGTGCGAGATCGCGTCCGCCGGGCACCTTGCGGCGCTGCGCTTGATGCCTGCCGCGCGCCTGCGCGACGACCCCGGGGACGAGCGCGGAGGACTGCTCATCACGCTGCGTCGTGGAGCCGACCTTCGCGTTAGGCCGGGGGAAGACCCTGCGCCCACCCTGCTTGACGGTCGCTTGGACGAATCCCGTGTCAAAGAGTTGTTGGTAACGGAGGTAGCCGTCGCATGATGAGATCGTCTGTGAAGGTCCACCACGCCGAGTGCGCCGCCTACCGTGCCATCCGAAGGGAGAGTGTGCGATGAGCTCGCGTGTCGGCAAATTCGAGTTCGCTCCGCAGAGCGCCCTCCCTCCAGGGGAGACCTTGAAGGAGACCATCGAGCATCTCGGGATCAGCCAGGCCGACCTCGCGCGCCGGACCGGCCTCAGCACGAAGCATCTGAACCAGATCGCTCAGGGCATGGCGGTCCTCACCCCCGAGACCGCGCTCCTGCTAGAGCGAGCCACCCGCATCCCCGCGGAGACATGGAACAACCTTGAGGCCCGATGGCGTAGCCACCAGCAGCGGCTCCAGGAGAACGAGGAACTCGCCGGCCAACTGTCCTGGCTTGACAACTTCTCGTTGGGCGAGCTGGTCGCTCGCCGAATCCTGCCCACAAAGGCGAAATCCGTCGACAACCTCCGAACCCTGCTCACCTTTCTCGGCGTCGCCAATCCCACCGCGGGACGCGACGTCTGGGACACCTACCGGGTGGCCTTCCGCCGGTCGACGACCAAGAATGCCGACGAGTTCGCCACCGCAGTGTGGCTCCGCCTGTGCGAGTTGCGGGCTCGCCAGATCCCCTGTGAGCGCTACGACAAGGAGATCCTTCTCAGCCTTGTCCCGCAGATGCGCGCATTGACCCTGCGTGAGCCGGCGCACTGGTTCACTGATCTGCCCTCACTGTGCGCCCAGGCCGGTGTCGCTGTCGTCTTCGAGTCCGCCATGCGCAACACGCATTTGTCGGGTGCGACCAGATGGCTGGGCCCCGACAAGGTCATGGTCGCGCTCAGTGACCGGTTCAAGAGGATCGACCAGTTCTGGTTCGCGTTCTTCCACGAACTCGGTCATGTCCTTCACCATGGCAAGCGCCTGACCTTCCTCGATGAGAATCCCACCGGAGGGCAGGGGGCCACCACCGAGGAAGACGAGGCCAACAAGTACGCCGCGGATGTCCTCATCCCGCCAAACCTGGCGGAGGACTATCGGGCCCTGAAGGCTAGACCGAAACCTTTCACGAGAATCACCAGTTTCGCCGAGCGTGCCGGGATACCGCCCGGGATCGTCGTCGGCAGACTGCAGCACGAACGAAGCATCAAGTGGAGCGAGGGCAACGCCCTCGTGACGTCCGTTGACTTCGCCGAACACCTCGCTAGCAGGCCTCCCATCCTTGACTGACCTCACCTTGCCGTGGAGGACACCTCTTGCCGTGATCCAGGCAAGAGGTGTCCTCGCCCGCAGTTCCAACCGCTGGGTGAGATACCAACGCGCAGCCTCTACCGGAGGACGGAAAAATGCGGGCTGGGAATGCCCTGAAGATCTTGGTGGTCTGGCCAGGTGGGATTTCAGGATTCAGACTCGGGTCATGATGGGTCGTCGGCGGGTTCCGGTCGGGCCTGAGGTGTGGGTCGTGTGCCGGGAGATGATCCCGGCCGGGAGCGTGTTCGCGTTCCTGGCCGAACACCGGGGGAGACTGTTCCCGCCGGAGACGTTCGCGGATATGTACGCGCCGGTCAACGGACGTCCGTCGGTGCCGCCGGGGCTGCTGGCCACGGTCGTGGTGCTGCAGGCACTGCATGGGCTGTCGGATGAGGAGTCAGTCGCGGCGCTGCGCTTCGATCTGCGGTGGAAGGCCGATTGCGGGCTCGAGCTGTATGACCAGGGGGTCGAGCCGTCGTTGCTGAACTACTTCCGGCGTCGGCTAGCCCACTCGGTGGACCCGGACCGGATCTTTGCGGCCATGCGCACCGTGGTGGAGCAGACCGGGGTGCTGACCGGCCGGGCCCGGCGGGCGCTGGATTCGGCGGTGCTGCTGGATGCGGTCGCCACCCAGGACACCATCACCCAGCTGATCGCCGCGATCCGCCGGGCGGCCCGCCAGGTGCCGGGCGCGAGCGCGCTGGTGGCGGCGCACTGCCACGCTCATGACCACACCGCCCCGGGAAAGCCGAAGATCGCCTGGGACGACGAGGAAACCAGGAACGCCCTGGTGAGCGGGCTGGTCACCGACGCTCTCACCCTGCCCGATCAGCTCAGTGGCCAGGATCTGGACGAGACAGCCGAGCAGGCGGTCGGCCTGCCGGCCCCCATCGCCGGCCAGGACGTCGAACCAACTGACGACTCCGACGGCACCGACGGACGATGGCGGATCGCCCGCCGAACCACACCCGATCGGATCATCTCCACCGTCGATCCCGAGGCCCGCCACATCCACACAAGACCCAGCAGCAGCGTGACGACGGCTACAAGGCCCACCTGGCCATCGAGCCGGAGACCGGCCTGCTCACCGCCGTCGCCCTGCGGCCCCGGCGCCTCTCACCACGAGGCCGTCATCGCCCCCGGCCTCCTCGCTCACGAGCGCGGCCGGTTGCACGTCCTGACTGATGCCGCCTACGCGCAAGCGGAGTTACGCGCCGCCCTCACCGAGGCCGGGCACCGGCTGCTGATCAAACCGCCCGCACTCAGGCCCGCCGTGATCGGCTGAGTCTGCGGCCTCACCCCCCGCTTGTCGGCCCTGACGAGGTCGCGTCAGCACCTTCGGTTCCGTGTTTCCGAATGTCACCTTCAAGGGGACAAGCATGTGGCTGTTCGGGACGGCTGGCCCATCCAAATGATTCGTGTCTTCCGGCGGCGGGAGGAGAGAGGACGCTTCTGCTGCCGTGCCGTAAGGAGAGGCCATGGAGCGTCCGCCATTCACGATGTTCGCGGGAAGTGACGAGGGATTGGCTGCGCTCGACGAGCTGGTCGGGCGGTCGCTGGCGGCGGTCCGGGCCGGGTTGGCGGAGCGGTCCGGCCCCTTACCCACCGGTGGCCCGCTCCGCGTGGCGGCCGATCCCGAGGTTCTGGACGAGGCCGCGTTCCCCGAGGAGGGCGTCGGCGATGTGGCGGCGCTGGAGCCGCTGGCGCGGGCCTTCGCCTGGGGCAGCGTCGACCTCACTCACCCGGCGACCGCAGCGTTCCTGCAGTGCCCCGCCTTGGCTGTGGCGGCGGCCGCCGATTTGGTCGTGAGTGCGTTGAACCAGTCGGTGGACGTCTGGGACAGCGGACCATTCGCGATGGAGCTGGAACAGCGGGTGCTTCGGGCGTTGTGCGACCTGGTCGGACTGCCTGAGGGGTCGGCAGGCGTGATGACACCGGGCGGTTCGATCTCGAATCTGCTGGCGGTCGTGCTGGCCCGGGATGTGGCGGGGTCGCGGCTGAGCGGCCGGGATCTCTCCCACGGAGGACCACGGGAGTCGACGGGACGGCTCCGGGTGGTGTGCTCGCGCGACTCGCATGTGAGCGTGGGACGAGCGGTCGCGGCCGCCGGGCTGGGCGAGGACGGCGCGGTGGTGGCGGAGCCGGATGCCCTGGGTGTGATGGACGTGGCGTCCGTGAAGCGGGCACTCGCCGCGATTCCCGTTGGCGACCTGCCCTGCATGCTGATCGCCAATGCCGGAACGACCGATCTGGGAGCGATCGACCGGCTGGAGGAGCTGTCTGAGCTGGCCGCGCGCCAAGGAATGTGGTTTCACGTGGATGCCGCCTATGGTGGCGGGATGCTCGTGTCGAGCCGGCTGCGAGGTCGGTTCGCGGGCATAGAACGGGCTGACTCGGTGACGATAGACCTGCACAAGATGGCCTGGCACCCGGCGTCGGCGAGTGTGCTGCTGGTACGTAGGGAGGCAGACTTTGCGCCGCTGCACCGGGAGGCTCCGTACCTGAATCCCGCCGACGACGAGTCGGCGGGGCTCCCCAACCGATTGGGCCGGACCCTTGAGACGACCCGGCGAGCCGACGTGCTGAAAGTGGCCGCCGTGTTCCGCGCGGTGGGTCGGCGAGGGTTGGCCGATCTGGTGGACCGCTGCCACGACCTGGCAAGGTACACCGAGAGCTTGATCATCGCACGGACGCGCCTGGAGCTCGCCGCACCGGTCTCCCTCACCCGCGTGGTCTTCCGCTACCTTCCCGGGCGGCCTGAGCAGGCCGACGAGGTGAACGCGGCGCTGCGCCGCCGCCTGCTGAACGAGGGCCGAGCCGTACTTGGCCGTACCAGGCGCGGGGAGCGGATCTTCCTCAAATTCACCATGATCAACCCATTGGCCACCGAGCGTGACATCGATGAGCTGATCGCCGTGGTCGAAGAGGCCGGGAAGGAGGAGGAGCGCCGTGTTCTCCTGGCCTCCCGTTGACATGGCCGCGCTAAGAGAACGTCGCATGGCCCGGGTGGCCATGCTGATGGCGGAGCTCGGCGTCGACCACCTGGTCCTGGGCGGCGCCGATCACATCCGGTATGCCACGGACTTCCGTACCCAGCTCGTGAGCGAAGCCTACGACTGGTACGCGGCAGTCGTGGACGCCTCCGGAGAGGCGGATCTGTTCGTGCCGTACGTGGACGAGCAGGTAGCCCGGCCAGGCGATGTTCCGGAGTGCGTACGGGCTCTGCACCCGTTGCCGTCATGGGCCCCCGCCGCCTGCCATCCCCGCCGCTGGTCGGAGGCGATCGGGAACGAGCTGCGGCGGCGCGGAGCCCGGCTCATCGGCTACGAGGGGGTGGATCCGGCGTTGCTGGGCGGGGCGGGGTCGAACACTCGGCCGGTCGCACGCGAGCTGTTCATCCTGCGGGAGATCAAGGATGCTGACGAGATCTGTCTGCTGGAGGCGGCGAGCAGGGCCAATGAGGCGGCCATCCGGGCGGTGATCGAGGAGGCCCGGCCGGGGATGACCGACCACGAGCTGCTCGCCCGCGCCGCCGCAGGCCAGCACACGGCCGGAGCGGAGTTCCTCACCCATGCGGTGTGCAACGTGCGGAAGGTGTCAGGGAGCTGGTTCGCAGACGGCTCCGCCCTCGCCCCGGGGCAGCCCTACTTCCTCGACATCGGCTGCTACGGGCGCGGAGGTTATGCCTCCGATCTTGCCCGCACAGGCTTCCTCGGCGAGGTGCCGGACGAGGTAAGGCGCGCCTACGACCGATTGCTCGTCGCGCACATGGCCGGGCAGGAGGCGGTGCGCCCCGGGGTGCGCTGCACCACAGTGCATGCGGCGATCAACGACTGCCTCGCTCGTCAAGGCATGCCAGGTACGCCGTACTCGACCGGGCACGGGGTGGGATTGCGCGCGTGCGAACTGCCGACCATCCACCGCGCCGACAGGATGGACGAGGACCGGGTGCTGCGGGCGGGACAGGTCATAGCCCTTGAACCCGAGACGACGGTCGAAGTGGGCGAGCACCTGTTCGTGCTGAAGGTGGAGGACGATTTCGTTGTCGAGGACGGCGGGCTGCGGCCGCTCGCCGCGACGGCATCGGCGCTCAGCTGAGCCATGAACGCGCTGCTCGCTCTGGCCGCCGCCCTCTCCTACGGGGTATCGGACTTCTTGGGTGGGCTGGCCGGCCGGCGTCTGGCTGTGGCCACGACATTGCTCATCGCCCAGGTGACCGCGGGCCTGTTGCTGGTGGTCACCCTCGGGCTCGTCCCTGGCCGGCCGCTCGCCGCCGACCTGGCCTGGGGCGCGGTCGCGGGCCTGCTCGCCGCGACGGGCGGAGCGCTGCTGTACGGCGGACTGGCCCGCGGGCCGATGTCCGTGGTGGCCCCCCTCAGCGCGGTCTGCGTGGCAGGGGTCCCACTGGCCGCGGGACTGGCCCTTGGCGAACGCCCCGGAGCTGAGGGCATGGCCGGAGCCGCGCTGGGATTGGCCGGTGTGGTGCTGGTATCCCGGCCCCCTCCTTCACGGGACGCGGCACGACGGGGCCGGCTCGGGGTGACGGTAGCCATGGCGTTTGGGGCGGGCCTGTCGTTCGGTGCGTTCTTCGTCGTGCTTCCCCACACCCGGCCCCAGGCAGGGTTGGTTCCGCTGCTCGTCTGCTACACGGTCTCCGCGCTGGCATTCGCGGCGGTGCGGCTGCGGCCTTGGCTCGCGCGCGAGCTGCGAGAGCAGCTGGCGGCGGCCGGGTTCGCGGTGGCAGCCGGAGCGCTGGAGGCGCTGGCGCACTGCTGCTACCTGTTCGCGACCCGCGGCGGGCTGCTCAGCATCGCGGCCGTGCTGACCGCCCTGTACCCGGCGGCCACCGTGCTGCTGGCACGCTTCGTCTTGGCCGAACGGTTCAGCCGCATGCAGCGGATCGGGCTGCCAGTGGTCGCTGTGGCGCTGTGCCTACTGGGCTGGGCCAGTCCGGCCGACGGCTGGCCGTCGTCGGTCAGGTGACGTGGATCGTCAGCGGCGGCACGGAGTACACGTTGGGCAGCCCCAGAAGGGGAGCGTCCGTGACGACGACCGGTGTGAAGGTCAGGTCAGTGCCTGGAGTGGTCGTCTGAGGCACCGTCACCGACCAGGCCACCGTACGGGTTTCTGCAGCCGGGATCGTGACGAACGTTACTCCGCCCTCGACGCCCTCTGCTGCGCATATGTTCGGCAGGCCGCTGTCGGGCCCCCCGCAGATGGGGCTGATGAAGCCGGCGAGCAGCGGCAGGGCGAGGTAGTCGAAGTCCGCCGCCGTGGCGGTGGTGCCGAGCTTGTTGGTATAACGCACGGTCAAGGTGACCACCTCCCCCGGCTCCACGTGCGCGTCGCTCGCGCTGAACCGGAATACTCCGGCGGGGTCCTGCACCGATGGGCCGGTCATGGCTGAGGCCGGGGCGGCGGCGAGTGCGGCCGGAGCACTGAGGAACAGCACGCCGGCGGCGGCCAGCAGAGCCAGCATGAGCCGGCGAAGCGAACAGATCACGACGAGACTCCTTGATCGATCGGAGGTTGAGCAGAAGGCGTCGGCCGGGCCCTCACGCCCGGAGAAGCGCGAAGGCCGGTCGGAGGAATCAGTTTCAGAGGGGCAGGATGGCGAAGGTGACGTTGCCGGAGGCCTTGGTGACTCCCGGTGGGGCGAGGCAGTCCAGAACGTCGGGCGTGGCGATGACGGTGGTCTGGACGACCTTGTGCCCGACATAGCGACCGCTCAGGACGCTGCCGGTGCCGGTGATGGTGACGGTGCCGCCAGCGATGACGCGGACCTCGCTGACGGCCAACGTGCTGGTCTGGCCGTTGTTCCAGGTGATGGTCTGCAAAGCGTTGCCGAAAAGCTGGTTGAGCAGGCAGCTGTTGGTGACGGTGGCGTGCAGTTCGGTGTAGCCGTCGAAGACCTCGGGGTCGCCCAGGCAGGTCGCGTACCCGATCGACGCGGTGAACTGCACGGTTTGCGGGGTCAGGAGCAGGCCGGGGTCGTACTGCTGGTCGACGTTGCCGGTGCACACCATCAGCGGGTCAGCGGCATGCGCCGGCTGGGGCGTGAGCACGGGGACGAGCAGGGCGGCCAGCATCAGCACCAGAGTGGCGACGAGGCGGAAGAGGCGGCCATCGGCTTGGGCTGTGGGACGGAGGGCTGGATTGAGCATGAAGGTTCGCCTTCCTGCGTCGTAGGTGTGGAATCGGCGATGGTTGTGGGGGTCGCCGGAGGCTTGGTCGGTGCGGGGCGGCCGGCGCCTGCCTCGCACCCCCCGGAGGGCGAGCGCAGGATCAGGAAGGGGGACGCGACGCCTCGGTCGCACTTGGGACCCGGCGGGCAGTGGAGTCGTCCATGTGATCTTCGACGGCAGAGCGCTTGCTCAGCTCCGGTCACGGAGACGGCCGGCGTCCTGCGGGTTGTCTCCGTGACCGGATGCGGCTCAGTAGGCGACTCCCATACTGGCGAAAGTGTTGCTGTAGTCGCAGGTGTTGGCAGTGGGACAGGTCCGGGTGGCGGTGCCGGCTCCACCTGTGAGAGTGGCGCCGGAGATGGCCGTCATGGTCGCGACCATGACGTTGGGAAGCGGGCCGAGGTAGGAGAGGGTGCCGTCGTAGACGACGGTCCGGACCAGGTCGTCATGGGCATCGACGAAGTCGACGGTGTAGGTGGGGATGTTCACCACGACGTTCGCGGCGCTGCCGGTGACGCTGCCTGACGTGGGCCGGACCTCGCCGCGCACGATGCTCGGGTCGGTGACGGACACGCAGACGTTCCAGGTGCCGTCGCCGACGGCGTGTCCCGAGGCGAAGTTGACGTCGATGTCGTGATGGACGCTCTCGCAGACCACCGCGAACGTGTCCTGGGCGGAGGCGGGTGGGGAAGCAGCCAGGAGGGACGCTGCGCCGAGCGCGGAGATGGCGAACAGCCTACGAATATGCATGGGGGCCCTTTCGAGGGTGCGTGCAGCGTTTGACGAAAAGGAACAGTGATGGCCGGCGAGGTCTCGTCCGAGAGCGCGACGCCCGGCATGTCCTCACTGGGTATCGGTGCCGGTGATGGGGGCAGGACGGCGTGGCGGCCACTACGCCGCATGGATTCGGCGTTGCTCAGAGCAGACGGCACGGTGGCTGCCAGAGCCAGGCCGACTACGAGCCCGGTGAGGAGTCGGCGGATCGCGGACAGGGGCCAGCCACCTCTTCTGTCAGCCGATGTGGCTGGATACCCGAGATTTCGGCGAACGCCCTAGATGGACGTGATCTCTAACGTGACGGTGGAGTAGATGCTGGAGACGGTGCCGAGGCCGGCGGTACACAGCAGTACATCGGCCGAGGGGCCGGTCACGGTTTGCAGGACGCTGTCGCCGGCGAACAGTCCAGAGGTGACCGTGCCGGTGATGGTCACGACCAGGGCCGCGCCCACGATGGTGGTCGTTCTGTTGCCGGACACGGCACTGGTCTGGCCGGTGTTCCAGGTGATGGTGAATGTTGTCGTGCCCGCGCCGAGCAGGTCCAGGCAGGACCGGACGGAGGTGTTCTGGGCTCCGCGCGAGCCGGCGGTGAGGCCGGACACGCTGGTCGACAGACATGGCCCGTATTGCGTCGAGGCGGTCAGGGTGCTCGACTGGGCGGTCGGAGTCAGTGGTGGATCGTAGATGGCGGTGTCACTGCTGGGCGGAGAACAGGTGACGTCCAGGACACCGGCTGAGGCGGCCCCGGGGAGCAGCATGATCCCCGATGCGACCGAGAGCAGAATGGCGAGAATATGCACCAGTCGATACATCGAACGGCGCTCCGTTCGTTCGGGCAGATGAGTCGTCCGCCGAATCGCCAACCGGTCGGCCGCCGGCGTTGTGCCGCTGGTGCCCGAGCCATGGCTTTCAGCCGGGGCGGACGTGCGGGCTGTGACCGCTTATAGCGGAACAGGAGCCCGAAGGTCGGCTTAGTTGTGCCGTTCCAGACGTAAAATGTCGTAGACCGGCTTGCTGTCGACATAGGCGCGCACCTCGACGATGGTGTCCCCGTCGAATCTGCATACCCACACGTAGATCTGATCGTATGGCTTTCCGTCCAGCGCGACCGTTCTGCTGGTCATCTCGCCGATCGCGATGTCACCGTCGATGTGCACCCCCTCGATATTCATCTGAATACCGTTTTCGGTGAGCGGCGTCAGCCGCTCGTACGTCGCCCGGCGGAAGTCCGCCTTGCTGTGGTATTCGCCGGCCAGCGGATGGTTGCCGAGCAACAGCCACCGCACGTCGTCGGCGACCTGGTCGAAGAATCTGCTCGACGTGTCGGGGCTCTCGAGGTTCCTGAACAGTTCGTTGCGCTTGTCGCGTAGTTCGTCGGGCCGTTGCATGTTGTCTCCTGAGGTCGGCCCCCGGCCCGGCATGCCACCGACGCGTCACGTGGGTCGCATGCCGGGTTCGCCGGGAGGGGTGCTCTAGAACTTGGCCAGGCTGGGCCACTGGTCGAAGCCGCCGGGGCCCAGGACGACGGTGTCGGTGTGGGGTTCACCGCCGGTGACGGAGATGCGCACCCACTGGTTCCCTGAGAACACCCAGAACTGGCTGTGCTCATTGGGGACCGGGATGACCGCGTCGACATGGTCGAAGCCCTGCAGGCTGGGCCATTCGTCGAAGCCGCCCGGACCGCGCACGACCTCGTCGCCGTGCGGCTGGCCGTCCTTCAGGGCGATCCGCACCCAGTGGTTCCCGGAGAACAGCCAGAACTGGCCGTACTGGTCGGGGACGGGAATCGCGGCGTCGATCTTCTCGAAGCCCTGCAGGCTGGGCCACTGGTCGAAGCCGCCGGGGCCCAGGACGACGGTGTCGGTGTGGGGTTCACCGCCGGTGACGGAGATGCGCACCCACTGGTTCCCTGAGAACACCCAGAACTGGCTGTGCTCATTGGGGACCGGGATGACCGCGTCGACATGGTCGAAGCCCTGCAGGCTGGGCCATTCGTCGAAGCCGCCCGGACCGCGCACGACCTCGTCGCCGTGCGGCTGGCCGTCCTTCAGGGCGATCCGCACCCAGTGGTTCCCGGAGAACACCCAGAACTGGCCGTACTGATCGGGGACGGGAATCGCGGCGTCGATTTTGTTGGCCATTTCTTCCCCTTCTCTTCTCGATCGCCCGCCGATTTATGCGGGTTACCCTCATCGTATCCGGAGAATCCCATCGACCAATGCCTGCCGACCTTTTTTGATTTGCTATTTTGCCGAAATGTCAGCGGAAAATCAGCGGAGTCCGCGGAGAACGATTCCCAGAGCGTCATGTGGCGCCGTGAAGCAGTAGAAATGGTCTCCCGGAAGGATGGCGACCTCGAAATCCCCGGCAGTATGCCGTTTCCATTCCGGCGCCCACCTGCTGTCCATGTCCGGGTCGGCCGCACCATGCATCGCGGTGACCGGAGCGGTCAATCGGGCCATGGTCGGGTCGCGGTAGGAGCAGAGCATCGCCAGGTCGGCGTCGAGTGTCTCCGTGGCGAGATCCGCGAACTGTTCGCGTTCGTCCTCCTCTGGTCCCCCGGGCAGCCAGCGGACCCGGGTGTCCGAGCGTTCTGCCGTGGTCACGGCGGCTATCCGGGCCGGCGGTGGGCTGCTGGAGACGAAGAGGTGCTGGGGAGCCGCGTGGCCGAGGCGCCGCAGCGCGTGGCACGTCTCGTACGCCAGTATCGCGCCCATGCTGTGCCCGAACAGTCTGTATGGCTGGTCGGTCACCCATTGCAAGGCGAAGGCGATGTGCTGGGCCATGGTCAGCACATCTTCGGCCGGTGGTTCGCCGAGGCGGTCTTCCCTGCCCGGATAGGCCACGCCCCAGAGTTCGCATCCAGAGGGGAGATGCGGCAGCCAGTTGCGAAAGGCGCTGGCACCGGCACCGGCGTGCGGAAGGCAGAGCAGTCTGGTCGAGATCGCGCCGCGACCGCCCAGCCTTCTCAGCCACTGCCCTGCGGGACCTCGCCCGTTCGGGCTGATCGGCGACTCGGTCACTACCGCTCTCCGAGGTACGACCCGCTCCGGGTCACCAGCTCGGCCATACCCGCCACCGTGGCTGCCTGCAGCAGGGCACGGAAGGGGATCTCGCGCCCGAAGCGGACACCGACGGCCGTCGAGAGACGCATCGCTCGCAGGCTGTCGCCGCCCAGGTCGAAGAAGCGGTCATGGCGTGAGGTCACCGGGCGGCCAAGGATGCGCGACCACTCCTCGGCCAACGTTTCTTCCGTACGGCCCTGGGGTGGTTCCGCGGGCGCGGTCGGCGCCTCTGGCGCCCCCCAGGCCGCCAGCGCCTGACGATCCACCTTGCCATTGCTGCCGAGCGGGAATTCGGGCAGCACCAGGTAGTGCGCCGGCCACGCGTACTGGGGCAGGCGGCTCTCGGTGTGCCGCTTGATCTCTGCGATGTCCATGGTCTCGCCTGCCGGCAGCAGGTAGGCGATCAGACGTCGGCTTCCACCCAGACCGGCGGCCACTGCAACGGCACGCGCGATGGCTGGGTGCGCTGCCAGAACTGCTTCGATCTCACCGAGCTCGATGCGGAAGCCATTGATCTTCACCTGGTGGTCGGCGCGTCCTTGGAACTCCAGGAGGCCGTCAGGCCAGTACCGGCCCAGGTCTCCCGTCCGATACCAGGGTTGCCCGCCATGCTCGACGAAACGCTCCGCCGTACGGGAGGGATCATTTCGGTAGCCGCGAGCGACCCCTGCCCCGCCGATCCACATCTCCCCCGTGACCCACTCGGGCCGGTCCCGGCCCTGCTCGTCAACTACGCGATATCGCTGGTTGCCCAACGGGCGGCCGTAGGGAATGGACGGCCATTGGGGATCGACGCGATCCACCTGGAAGTAGTTCGAGTAGATCGCTCCTTCGGTGGCGCCACCGCAGCCGACGAACACGCAGCCGGGGACAAGCGCGTGCAGTCGGCCAGGAAGGTCCATGCTGATCCAGTCGCCGCCGGTGAGCACCAATCGCAGGCTGCTGGGTGCCTGCCCCGTTTCTTCCGCGGTCGTGATGAGCATGTCCAGCAGTACCGGCACCGAGTCCCACACGGTGACGGAGTGGTCGCGGAGCAGTCTCACCCACGCCTGCGGCTCGCGTGCCGATTCGGCGCCGGGGATCACCACGGCGCCACCGGCCATGAGCGGACCGAAGATCTCGTACACGGACAGATCGAAGTCCAGTGCGGAGATGGCGATTCCGCGGTCGGAAGCGTCGACAGACCACCGGTCGTTGATGTCCTCCACCGTGTTGACCGCCGACCGGTGTGAGATTTCTACGCCTTTCGGCGAACCTGTCGAGCCTGAGGTGAAAATGATGTAGGCCAACGAGGAGGCCGGGACGGCGACGGGACGGACCAGCGGCTGGGCGGCGGCGGCCTGTTCCAGCGCCACCTGCCCCGGTGCGGTACGGTCGCCGATCGTCAGGCGCACGCCGGCGGTGCGCCGGATGGCCTCGTGGCGTCGGCTGGGCTGATCCGGACCGATCGGGACGTAACATGCACCCGCCGCCAGGATTCCGAGTACGGCGGCGATCTGGTCGATGACGTCCGCAAGGGAGACAGCGACCGGCTCGCCCGCGCGGACGCCCCTCGAACGTAGCAGGCCGGCCACTCGAAGCGCACGATCGGCCAGGGTGCCCCGGGAGACGATGGACCGCTCACCGATCAGCGCCGGCTCGTCCGGATCTGACGCGGCCAGCGCGAAGAAGCGCTCGTGCAGAAGCCACCCGCTCTCCGCTCGCCGGGTGTCGTTGACCAGGGCCCTGGTACGCCGCTGCGCCGCAGGCAGGTGGACCGGAGGCTTGTCGTCCCAGTTCGACGTGGCGAAGGCGGCCAGGACGTCGCCGCAGTACTCGGTCATCCCGTCGAGCATGCCGGGCGGGAAGATCTCCTCGGCCGCGTCCCAGGACAGCCGCACCCCGCCGTCCTCCTGTTGGGCCAGGCAGTCGAGCCACACCTGCGATGTCTGGGTGATCATGCAAGAGAGTCGCCCGAAGCAGCGTTGGGCCCGGTCGGGGATCAGGTCGACGTCGAGCAGGTCGGTGAAGACCACTCCGACTGGCGACACCGTTTCGTGCCGCTCACGCCATAGACGCCGCAGGGCCGCGGGAGCCGGTGCAAGGCGTGGCGACATCGCCGCGAGACGGCCCTGGTGTGTGATCTGCGCCAGTTGGCGGAGACTGACAGCGCTGTTCGGGGCGATGCTGAGCAAGTTCAGGCGGGTGAAGTCCCCCACGATGCGTTGAGCGTCGGGATGCGTCGCCGAGCGATCGAACGACGGCAGATTGAGCAGGAAATCCGGGCTTTGGCTCCACCGCCCCAGGGTGTGGGCGTAGGCAGCTAGCAGCACGGACCCCCCGCTCAGGCCCTCCGCGCGCGCCTTCCGCGTGATCTGCTCCCACAGCGCGGGAGAAAGCGTCATGTCCCGACGGGTGAAGCGGGCTCCGGAAACGCTCAGGGGAGCCTTGAGCAAGGCAAATTGGGGCGGCTGCAGGCTGCGCCCCTTGGTCAGACGCTCCCACCCGCGAATATCCGGTTCGGCAGGCTCAGGGTTCGCTTCCCGGTAGGCGGTGAAGTCGTAGTGCAGCGGAGGGAGGGTCCCGTCCGCGAGGTAGAGGTCGGTGAGATCGGCCAGCAGGATGCCGAGGCTCGGCGGGTCCGCGGCGAGCAGGTCCACATCCAGATGCAGTCGTGTGGCGCCGCCCGGCAGGAGCGACAGCCGTATGTCCATGACCTGGCCGCGATCCACCTCCAAAATCTGGGACGTCATGTGATCACGGACGTCGTCCGGGCGTGCCGTGCGTGCTGTCGTCAGCCGCCCGACCGGCCCTTCCAGCGGCGTGCCGTGATCGGCCTCGTGGGAGAAGGCCGTGCGGAGCAGGGGATGCCGAGCCTGCAGGCGGATCAGAGCGGCGTCCAACCGCTCCGGTTCCACCCCGTGCCCGTCGAACTCGACGTACATGTGGCAGCCCACACCGCCGGCGGGCTCATCCACGCGGCGGCCCAGCAGGTAGGACTGCTGGACTGATGTCAGTGGAAAGGGCTTCGTGGAGACGAACCGATCGCTGGGCGGGGTGACGCTGTGGCTGCGTGACATGGGATGTCCTCCTCTCTGGTCTGCTTCTACGTCAGCCCTGACGTGCTCGGCGCGTGGCCTCCGCGATGATGGCGATGCCTTCTCGCGCCTCCTGCTCGTCGAGGGTCAACGGAGGCATGATCCGGACACAGTTGTGGAACGTTCCGCCAGATCCCACCAGGAGCCCTCGTTCCCGGCAGTGCTCCTGAATGTCCGTCGCCATCTCAGGAGCCGGGCGCGTCGTCCCTGGATGGGTGTATTCGACGGCCTGCAACAGCCCCATCCCGCGGACCTCGCATACCCAGGGCTCGTCCTTGAGCTCCTGGCGCAGCCCCTCCAGCAGAAGGGCACCGGTTCTCCCCGCGCGGGCCGGCAGGTCGTGCGCGTCGATGTAGTCGAGTGTGGCGTGGGCCGCGGCGGTGGACAGGGGGTTGCCACCGAAGGAAGAGATCGACTGTGCGTCGTATGCCGACATGATGTCCTTGCGGGCGACCACACCGCCCATCGTCAGGCCGTTTCCGACGCCTTTGGCGAAGGTCAATATGTCGGGTTCGATCCCGTACCACTGATATCCCCAATAGCGGCCGGTCCGTCCCCATCCGGTCTGGACCTCGTCGGAGATCATCAGGATGTCGTTTTGCTTGCATACCTCCTGGTAAGCGGCTAGTTGGCCGGGTGCGGGGGGAATCGCACCGGCGATACCTTGGACCGGTTCGACGATCATGGCGGCCGTGCCCTGCGGCGTGGCGGTGTTGATCAGCTCCTCAAGGTCCTCGACGCATGCGCGCACATACTGCGAGTCGTCGAACGCTTCCATGCCTCCGTGTTTACGCTCGCCGCTACGCGCGAAGGCGACTCGAAGGGGAGACAGCCCTTGCGATTGCCAAGACCGATCGCCGGTGGACGACAATCCACCGAACGTACGTCCGTGGTAGGCGTACCGGAGCGCGATGATCTGCTGGCTCTGCCGGTAGTGCGTGGCGAGAAGCAGCGCGGTCTCCACCGCCTCACTACCGGAGCAGGTGAAGAAGACCATGGCGTCAGGGATGCCGGACAGAGCCGCGATCCGCTCGGCGACTTCTATCTGAGCACGGATCAGATAGAAGGTGGAGGTGTGCACGACCCCGGTGCGCAGCTGTGTTTCCAGGGCTTCGCGGAGCTCGGGGACGTTGTACCCGAGGATATTGGTGGAAATGCCCGAGTAGAAGTCGAGGTAGTCGTTCCCGTCCGAGTCGGTGACCCGACGCCCTCTGCCCTCGACGATCTCCAGAGGGTTCTGGTAAAAGAGCGGAACCCAGGGCGGCAGCACCGCGCGGTGGCGTCTGAGCAGGTTCTCGTTGCTGGGGCTGTGCGATTCCATGCTACGGAGTCCTTTCGCGTGCGCGGTCCTGACGCCGCAGCGCATCACGGAGCAGGTCGAAATTGCTGCGAGCGGCTTCCAGGTTGTTGCTTGCTGTGGTGATCGTCCTGTCCAGCAGTTCGGGCGTGCGATCGGCGTGATTGATGACGTTGAGCAGGTTTGCGGCCACGAGCATGGCCGGTCCGGCGACCTCGACGAACATCCGGTCGTGAACGGCAAGCGCCTCCGGCAGCTCGAGGGCGGTGCGGTTGAGCCGGTCATTGAGCATGACCGCCCACCATCGCGCGGCAGCCTGCCCGTCGTGTCCGGCCAGCTCGAGCAGCATGGCCAGATAACCCGTCCCCACGTCGCGCAGCCGGCTGAGTCGTAAGTCCTGGCAGGCGGCCTCGACGGCCGCCAGCAGTGCGCCGAGCAGGTATGCATCCGTGGGGATGCCGTCTCCTCTCTCGCACACACTTGCGTGGCCCAGTTCTGCCAGTGCGGAGGAGGCCTGTTCCGTCGTGATCAACAGCCCTTGGTCGTGCTCTCCCATCGGGACCTCGCCCTTCTGTCGGTGGGTAACGAAGCCGCCTCTGAACGAGGCGCTCAAGCCTGGGAACGGTTGAGAATGTGGAGCATCTGCCTTTCGAGCGCGGGCGACGGCGACAGACCGGCTTCTCTGGCGAGAGCCACTCGGGCAAGGTGGTAGATGCCCAGCGCGTCCGCCGGGCGGCCCGCCCGGCAGAGGGCGGACATGAGCTGGGAGTAGAGCCGTTCCTCCAGCGGATTCCGCAGCACCAGTGCCTCGAGCTGAGGAATGATCTCGATGTGACGGCCCATGTCGAGACTGATCTCAACAAAGCTGGCAGTCATCAGCATCCGTTGACGCTCCAACCGCTGAGCGGCCTGATCTCTCATCGGAGCGGACGGCACGTTCTGCAGCGCCGGGCCGCGCCACAGTTCGAGCGCCTGGCGGAGCAGTGCCATCGCATCCTTCGGACTGGTGGACAGCAGAGCACTGGCCTTCGCACAAAGTTCATCAAACCGAACGGAGTCGATATGGTCGCCCGAGACCAGCAACGCGTATCCCGGAAACCGAGTCTGCAGTTCTATCGGCACTCCGGAGTCGGCACACCACCGCTTCACGGTGTGCCGCAGTCGAGATACATGCGCGTGCAGGGCGTTCTCCGCATGATCCGGTGGATCACCCCGCCAAAGCTCGACGATGAGATCATCCACGGACACCACCTCACCGTGTTTGAGGAGCAGAACGACAAGCAGACTGCGCCTCTTCCGGCCGGTGATCTCAAATCGATCGCCGTTCAGGCTGACTTCCACGAGCCCCAGCAAGTCAAACGAGATCATTTCGGCCCTCATCTCAAATGATTCATTTCGCCAAAGCGGGGAGAGAAGATAAAAGATCATTCGGCGGAGTCGCGCCGGGAGCGCGCTTCACAATACTCTGCAAACTCTTCTGATCAATGGCCCTTGTCTTTGAGCGTCGCAACCGTCTCCGACTTCTTCGGAGCTCCCGGCCTACCCACTGTCGATGACATGGAGGTGACACAGCGCTGACGCGACTCTGACATCGCCGACCGCATGGTTTGCCGCCCTACGGCCGCCCTCGAGCCCGCGCGCGCCGCGTTCCCCCTCCTAACAGCAAGCGCCCGAGAGAAGCCCGGTAACAGCGCTGATCGATTTGCGAGTATTGAGTTGAGTGAGCCCTTCTAGCCACGGGCCTGGCCCCCAAAAGATTCGAGGGCACAGTGCCGGAGAACGTTGTTCGGCGCGAAGGTGAGGGTAGGGCGGAGAGCCCGTACAACATGCGTATCGTGCTCATCATCTGCCCCTCTGTTGTGCTCACTGCCCCGGACCAGTGAGCACAACAGCCTCACCAAGGCCGAGCGCACCACTCCGTCCGTCCAGTGCCGGCTCCAGCCGAGTTTCGCGCGGGGAAAGGGTTTGCTCAGCGATTCGCCGAACGAACAGGGCTCTTAGGTCAGAATGTTCCGCCGGTACGCGCAGCCCCTTTCGGACCCGACATCGATCGTTCACACTCGTGCCGGTCTACCCACGCGCTGGAAGAATGGCGATCCTTCTTCCTCGGTCTGATGTCAGCCGGCATGCGCGGCCGCCACTCGAAGCACCGACCACGCCAGGTGGCTGGTCGTGGTTGCTCAGGGCCGATCGAAAGGCGAGAAGTCTCTTCAGAGTGAGGACGCACTTATCTTTTGGCGGCATTTTTGTCGCACGGGAGCATATGGCCCCGCCATGATCCAAGTGGCAGCGTGGGCTGCCCCTGGCGAGGGCCGCCTCCGGTGGAAGGGATCATATCCTTCCCCTCTTTATGGAGCATCCCATTGCGGGTACCCATTCATGCGCCATCGCTCACTGCACCCTTTCATCAGGGCAGCGGTCAGCACCCTACCCTTTATTACCGCCGCCTCGACCGACAGCTGCGCGGGCCCTCTCCAGCACATGCAGCAGCACGCACGCGCAAGATGTGTTCGCTGTGATTTGTGAGACCGTCCACCACGACATCCAGGTCAACTTCACCGCCGGGACTTCCCCGTTTACGCCGTCGGCTTCCTTGACCCCAGCGACGACCTGGTCCGCACCGTGACCTTCAGCGGGAGCCTCACCTACGTCGATCCGCTTCCCGGCGGGATGGTCGAGACGGTATCCGCTGTCTCCGGCACCAGCACCGTTGGAGCCGGCACTGCCACTCGTATCTGTCCTCCCGGCACCTTCTGCGACTACAGCGAGCAACACCGTCGCCTCCGTGGGGGTCGCCTACTGATCAGCCTCGCCCGGCCCGATCCTCCCTCACTCCTGTAAGGAGCCCTCGATGAAACGATTCCTGACCCGGTTGGTCCCCGTAGCTCTGCTGTCGGTGGTCCTGTTCCCGCTGCCCGCACAGGCCGCCGGCAGCGACGGAATCCTGACCTGTCCGCTGGGCACCATCACCAGCACCTACGACCCTCCGCTCAGTCCGGTCACCCAGCAGGTCGCGCTCGACATCAACGGCACGGTCACCGGATGCCTGCCCAACACCCAGAACATCACCGGAGGACAGTTCCACGCCGACTCCACCGGGAACATCAACTGCCTGACCGGCGGCCCCAGCATGGGGGTGTTCTCCTTCACCTGGAACACCGGCGAGGTCACCAAGGCGAGCTACCCCGAAATCACCATCAGCCCGCGCCCGGTCGGGGTGACCGTCATCCTGCTGACAGGTGAGGTGATCAGCGGCCCCTATGCAGGAGGCACCATGGTCCTGCAGACCACCGTGCTCGACTTCGACGTGACGGCGTGCCTGCGTGGCGACGTCGACGCCCTCGGAGGGGCCATCGAGGTGGTCTTCACCGACCTGTGATACCGAGATCAGGTCGGCCATACGCGGGCCTGATCTCATGTACGCAGTAGCGTCGGGGCCTTCTCGCCTCGCTCGCCGGCCTCAACTGCCGGCCTGACGGACCGACCTGATTGGACTAGCAACGCCATGGGTCATCATGAAAGCACCGCGCTGGTCTTCGGCCAGAGCCTGCACCGAGTGCTCAAAGAGATCGAAACGGCGCTCAGCCGGGCCGACCGTACCGTCGCAGCCGACTTCATCAATGAATTACGCGAGGCGAAAGCGGTCTACACCACCGGTGCCGGCCGGTCGGGACTGGCGGTCGCATCCTTCGCCATGCGACTGGTGCACCTGGGACTGACCGCCCATGTCGCCGGTGATGCGACGACTCCGAGCATCGGCCCAGGTGACCTCCTGGTCGCGTGCAGCGGTTCGGGGGAGAAACCGACGGTGCTGGTCCTGGCCGAGACCGCCAAACAGACCGGGGCGAGGGTGGTCGCGGTGACCGCAGCCGAACACTCCTCGCTGGCCTGGCTGGCGGATCTCGTCGTCACCCTGCCTGAGGGGCGTGGCGGCTATGACTCCTGCGACAGCGAGCAATTCATGGGCACGCTCTTCGAGCAGGCGGCGTATCTGTTCTTCGACAGCGTGGTGCTGACCATGCAGAAGCTTGCTGACATCGAGACCGACGAGATGCGCGACAGACACACGAATCTCGAATGACGGCCGGCCCTCCGCTCGAACCCGATGGCCGGTCATGACCAACCTTGTGGAGGAGCGATGCCCGACAACGCCGAGACATCCGACGGTAAGCCGTCCAGCATGGTGCCACGGCCCCTACCGGACTTTCTCACCGTGACGAACACGAAAATGCGGCTGGGCATGCATGGTCTGCGAAGCTGGATCAGCTCTCTGCTGCAGGAGTCGGACCGGCTCGCTGCGGTGGGATTGTTCGTGTTGGGGCCCTATCCGGCACTGGGGCAGATCGGTCGGCTTCTGGCGGGCAGCGGGCTGGCTTACGGCGCCCAGAACCTGTGGCCTGACGTACCGGAATGCACCGGAGAGGTGAGCGCGGGGCTGCTGGCCGAACTGGGCTGTGCCTACGTCATGGTGGGGCACGCCGACCGGCGGCGCGTCTTCGGCGAGGACGATGCTCTGATCGCCGCGAAGGCCGAATCCGCCGCACGGGCGGGGCTGGTGCCGGTTCTCTGCGTGGGGGAGAGCCGGCCCTGCAGCCGCCCTGAAGTGACACATGTGGTGATCGCCCAGATCGAGCCGGTCCTACGGCAGCTACCCCCCGACGCCGCGCTGGCGGTGATGTACGAGCCGGCATGGACGATCGGCGGCGACAGGGCCGCGGACCCCGCCGACGTGGCAGCCGTGTTCGACGCAGTGACCCAGCAGACCGCGCACCGCGCCGGGCCGACCCGCCTGTTGTACGGTGGCGCCGTGATGCCAGGAGTAATCACCCGACTGGCCTCCACCGTACGTCTGGACGGAATCGGTCTCGGGCGCGCCGCCTACGACACCGACATGCGCCGACGCATCCTGAACGAAGTCCTCGAACAGCGCTGAACCCTACTTCGACGCCTGGATGCCGACCGCGCCTCTTGACGGGCAGGTCACCAGCATGCGGGTTGCAGTGCTTCGCGCCTCGTTCGGTCGTGATCTGACCAGAGTTGGCGGCGGGAAAGCCCAGCGAAATGAGCTCCAACTGACGCAGCTGTGCATGGCTTCCCCTACTTGGCCACAAATCCGTTCGCTGCGGCCGTGCGGGCGCCAGCCGCCGTCGGGAATGTGGCCGAGTCGTCGACGTCCGCGTGGATCGTGTCGCCGGGTGCGGCACCATGGCAGCGGGTGCTGGGCCGGGTGGCACGGCTGGGGACGTCGTGGCGGCGCAGGATGCGGGGTGACGGTCACGTCTCGCTGTGTCGGGCACTTCAGCCGGCTGCATCAGGATGGGCCCTTCTCGTGGCCAGAGCTGTCCCCATGACATCGGCCAGTTCATGAATCGCTGCTCGGCCCTCGGGGACGAGGGAGGCGAACAGGTAGAAGTCATGCCACATGCCGCGGGTGAATCGATAAGTGACCGGCACCCCCTCAGTTCTGGCCCGTTCGGCAAGGGCCCGCGCTTGGTCTCGGAGAATTTCCCGCTCTCCGCAATAGATGATCAATGTGGGCAGCCCTGCCAGCGGACGCAGGGCAGGAGAAACCTGCTCGGGTGATGCTCCTGCTCGGTACAGGGCGGCCGAGAGCCGCAGGGCGCGTTGGGAGATCACCGGGTCAACAGCCGAGTGCCGGACGGCCGTCGCTGTCCAGGGCGACAGCAGCACGACGGCCGCCGGCCTTGCGTGCAGATCACGTGCTCTCATCGCCGCTTCCAGGGCGAGTGCCGCTCCGGAGGAGTCGCCGGCGATGACGAGGCTGTCAGGCGACTTCCCACAGGCGAGCAGCGCGCAATAGGCATCGCTCGCGTCCTCGGCAGGAACGGGATAGGGGTGTTCGGGGGCGCGCCGGTAATGCGGGAGAAAGACGGCTACATCGGCGGCCAGGGCCAGATGGGCGGCCAGAGACAGTGCCAGGCGGGGGGTTCCGGCCACGAATCCACCGCCGTGCAGGAAGAGGACCGTACCTGTGGGTTCGGCGGGTGGCGTCACCTCGAGCGCATCCAGATGCCCGAGTGTGGTGCGTCTGACGTGCACGGCGGCGGGGACGGGGATGGCCCACGCCATCATTGCGACCCACGCGCGCTGAAGCCTCAGCGGAAGAGGCGAGCTCATCACGGACTTCAGGGCGAGGCGTACCAGCCGCTCCATCAGCCAAGCGGGCAGCGAGATCACGAGATCGTGACCGCCAGGCTCTCAGCCACACACTGACCCAACAGATCTGAGTCACGGATCACGTTCGGGTCGATGTTGACAGTCAGGTGACAGGAGTGGCGATACGACAGCAAGGTGACGGTCAGCGCGGAGCCGAGTGTGGGAGCGATGGCGTAGATCTGGGTGGCCTGAGCCCGTCCGATGCTCAGAGGTGCGTCCGGGCCGGCCATGTTACTGACGACGAAGTCGTGGGAGGCGCACAGGCGCAGGAAGGCGGTTTCGAACACGGCCTGCGGGATCAACGGTGACAGGGTGGCGATGGCGCCCATCCAGTCGATGGAGTCACGATGGTAGGCCGTCTTGACGGCGTTGCGGACCATGGCGATGCGATCGGTGATTTCAGGCACGTTACCGGGGACGGCGAAGCGGACGATGAACCAGTGGTTGCCCGCCAGCGCGGGATCGTGTCCGCCGCCTGTCGGCGGACGTCCGTATGGGGAGAAGACCCGCATGTGCCTTCGTGCCGTCCGATGATGCTGGTTGTAGCGCCGGCAGCCCTCCATGACGGCGGCGACCAGCGCGTCGTGAACGGTGCCACCGCCGGCGAGGGCCAGTTGCTTGAAGGGGGCAAGCGGTACGACTGTGGTGTAGAAGCGCCTGGCGAAGTGGCCGTCGGCGGGGGGTACTGGATGGGGCAGGTTGAGCATGTCGCGCCCGGCCTGCGCGAGGAACCATCCGGCCTTGCCGCCGCGCCTGGCCAGGTCCCACCACGAACGTTTCTCTCGCTGTGGCGGGGCGGGCGGGAGCATCGGGTCGATGACGGACCAGTCCGCACCGGCGTGGGTGGCGTCGTTGGCGGCGTGGCGCAAGAACAACTCGCGCAGACGGATGCCGTCGGCCATACTGTGGGAGATTTTTAGCAGATAGGCCGAGCGGCCGCCGTCCAGTCCTTCGATCAGGTAGCCGTCCCAGGGGGATCTACCGTGTTTGAAGGGCACCTCGGCCAGGGTCTCCGCGGTGTCCAGCAGGTCTCGTTGCAAGCCTTTCCCCTTCACCGGCACCCGCTTGAGGTGATGGGACAGTTCGAAGTCGGGGTCTGGCGTCCAGTGGGACCGGCGAAGGAGCCCACGGTGGTTGACGACCTTGGCACGCATGCGTGGCATGAGTGCGATCAGCCCTTCATGCCAGGTGATGAGTTCCTGCCAGTCCAGGGGGCCGTCGAATTCCATGATGGCCAGGATGACCGGCCTGGCCCGATGGCCGGTTTCCAGGCGCCAGACCATCTGGTCCTTTGGGCTCATTTCGTCGGCGTCGTCACGAATGCTGTGACGGTTGGCGGTGAACATCTGTCGTCTCCTGTCGGCCGTGCTAGGGAGCCAGTTCCAACCCATCGATCCGGATGATTACCTCGCCTTGCGGTGTCGTGGCGATGGCCTGAATGCCGCCATGGGTGGCGGCCACCGGAACTCCGGCGGGATGACGGCTGAGCACCTGCAGGTCGTTGAGCTGAGCGGTTGGCTCGATGCGGAGGATGCGATGGGGGGTGGGCCGGCGGCTGGAGCCCGGTGTCGTGCCGGCCGCCTGCAGGACCGCGTCGAGCAGGAGCCAGGGCAGCCGCATGAGCGAGAAGTGTTGCTGTTGCCTCTCGGGCAGTTCCGCCCGCCAGGTGGCTCGCACGCCGTCGGCGGCGTACCGGACGTCGCGCAGGCCGTCGAACGGCCTCGCGAACTCGGTGTCCGCTGATGTCGGATCCCCGTGGCCGCTGATGCTGTCCAGCGCTTCGATGGCAGTGGTGAGGACGGGCACGGCAGAGTCGGCGGCATGCGGCACCCACGGCAGGTCAGTGACGATGTCGGCCTGGAAGTGCAGGCTCGATCGCAGGGCGGGCGCGGGTCTGGAGCGGATTTCTGCGCGTACGACGCCGTCTGCATAGGAGGCAAGGAGATGGTACTCGCTCCGCTCGGGCGCCAGGGCAATGGGGGCGCGGAACCATGCGTCGCGAACGACCAGGAGTGGTGCTCCTCCGGTGAGCCAGGATGCCGCCTGGGCCGCCAGTTCGATGGCCAGCGCCCCGGGCAGAATGCAACGGCCGCGGCGCCGGTGGCCGCGCAGATAGTCGTGGCCGCGCAGATCCAGCTTCCACGACACCAAGGTTCCGTTTCCTTCGACGGGCATGGTGAGGTAGGCGTTGCCGTCGGCGGGCAGCCGGGGAAACTGCGTGCGGATCGTGTGGTGTTCGGCCAGGCCCAGGTGCACGATCACCGCGTGCTGCGGGCCCCGATCTGCGCGGAGTTCGTCGCCGAACAGCCGCTGCCCTTCCAGATCGGACAGGAGACTGAGCCGTCCGGTAGAACGGGTGTATTCGGTGAAACCTGAACGAGGCCCGAGCCCGGACTCGCCCCACATGGTCCAGCAGATGGCAAGCTCACGACATCCGAAGTGGGTACTTTCATAGCGGGCGGCCAGGTTCAGCAGGTCGTTGGCGGGGCCATAGTCGCTCTCACCGGTCAGGCCGATGGCTCCGGCGATGGAACTGAAGCTGCACCACAGCTCGGGAGGCGGCGAACAGAAGGCCGATTTCAAGTGGCGATATCCGTCGATCTTCACGCCGCGCACGCGGCGGAAGACGTCAAGGGATTTGCCGGCGAGCGCGCGGGCGCCGCCGATGCCGGCGGCGTTGACCAGCAGGTCCACGCGTGAATGCGCCCCATACACCTGTGCGGCGGCTGCGTCCACGGCCGCCGGGTCGGTGACGTCACAGGTGAGATAGTGCACGTTCGCAGCGCCGCAGCGCGCTCTCATCGCCTTCAACATCCGCCGCATCTCGGCGATGCGGCGCAGCCGCTCGTACTCCTTGCCGTGCTCGGCGGGGTGAGAGCCAGGTGAACGGCGCAGGCTCTCGCGTATGTAGCTGGCGCGGTCGACACCTTCCGGAAGTGTCGTCGAGCGGGTGAGGTCGGTCGCGGGAGTGCTGCCCAGCAGCCACAGGGTCGGCCGGGCAGTGCCGAGCAGGCCCAGCAGCGCGGTCGCGGTGATACCTCGCGCACCACCTGCGGCCACCACGACGCTGTCGTCAGTGAGGACCGGTGCGCCGCTCGCCGCGGTGAGCGGCGCAGGAACAAGCCGTTCCTCCCACCGCCGACCGTGCCGATAATGGGCGACGGGCAGTCCCCGCTGATACGTGGACTCCACCTCGAGCTGGCCGAACGCCTGATCCATCGGCGCGTCGGTGACGACAGCGTACGTCTCGTGGCCGGTCAGCTCCCAGGTGGCGCACTTGACGAACCCCGTCAGCAGAGCCGAGTGCGGGTGTGGCACGCCGCGGAGCAGCGGATCCAGAACCAAGACAGCCAGCGATCTGCCGGCCGGTGCGGTGATGGTGGCCATCCGGCGCGCGGCCAAGAACAGCAGTTCCTGCAAGGTGAGCAGCCGCTCAGGGACCGATCGCGGCCAAGGGGCGTCGTGCAGCGACGTGATCGCACACACCCGTGCAAGGGCGTTCTCGGGTATGCCGACGAAGGTGTCCTCGGTCGCGTGCGTGATGATCTGACCTGTCCGAGCGCTGCGGTCAGTGCACACGACCGTCGTCTGAGTCGCCTCCGGCATGGCGGAGATCTGCTCGGCGAGACAGGGCGTGTCGGTGAGGACCAGCGTGCCCGGAGGCAGGGCAGGGATGGGGGGCCGGATGGGCATGCCCGGCCGCGGATGAAACACCGCCAGGTGGCGCTCTAGCATGGCCTTCCTTGTCCGCTCGTCTGCGGGACGATGGTGATCGCCGGGCTGTACGGGCCGGTGATGGTGCGGGCCGTGCCGGCCTCGGCGGCGCGCAGCACGTCGACAATCGCGTCGGCGGCGAGATAGGTGGGCCGCTGCGGCGCACAGGCCGGTGCCGCCCAGGCGGTAGGGGGGGAGGTGGCGCGTAGCAGCGCGGAAACCGGCCAGCGGCGTTGTCGGGCGAGCTGCAGCCGGGTGAGAACCAGCAGGAACGCGCCCTCCGCGATCTGACCAGGGTCCACGTTGTGATGGCGGGCATGCTGCTCGGCGGGGCCGGTGTTGAGGCCGATCACAAGGGCCAGATCAACCTCGGCGCGCCGCAGGTAGGCGATCGCGACGTGCAGGGCGCTGAGTCCGGAGGAGAGACCGGAGTCCACCATCATGGTGGGCCCGTGCAAATTGTTCCGGTTGGCGATCCAGCCCAATGCCACGCAGGGCATCCGGCCAGGAAGGGTGTAGGCGCCGATGGGCGGGGTCGTGTCGCGATGCCGGGCGAAGAAGGCGGCGCCGGCCGGATCCTCGTCGGTCCCGGCCAGGGCGTGCTCGATGCGGTCGGCAAAGCAGCGCAACGCCGAGTCGCAGGCGAGATGGGTGGGGCCATAGTGTGCGCCGAAGACGGCGGTGCGTTCCTCGAGCCCCTTCCAGAATCGGCCATGCCGATCGGCAAGGTCAGCGGTCACTGACAGCGCCATGAGTTGGCTCCGGTCGAGTTGCGAGGCGATGCCGGGGGCCACTCGAATGCGCTCGAAGGGCGGCACCATATAGCTTTCACCGAAGTGCGGCTCGGCGCTCAGCGGCGAGCCGGCGGCGAGATTGCGCCGCACCTCCTCCCAATCGGGGCCGCCCGGCAGATGAGCGCTCCACCCGATGAGGCCCACCTCATCGGTGAGCGCGGGCGGGCTTGAGACAAGTCCTCGGCTGGGCCGCTCGGGATGTTGCAGAAGCAGATACCCGTTGATGCCGCCCAGGCCGCAGGCGAAGACGCCGACCACCGGGCGAGGCTCGGGCAAGGCCGTGTCTCTCCGTGGGATCCTGGCGGGTGAATTCGCATCGGCCGCCCGCGGCGCGGTGAAGCGGTGCTGCACGGGGACGGTTCCGTGCGCCAAGCCGGACAGCGCCTGGATGACCGAGACGACGCCGCAGGCCATCCCGGTGTGGCCGACGATGGACTTGTTCGAGGTCACCCATGTCCCGCCGGGATATGCACTGGCGATCGAATGCAGTTCGATCTGGTCGCCGGTGATGGTCGCGGTGCCGTGCGCGATGGTCCACGCGACCTGCTCGGCGGGCAGATCGTTGACCAGATGTGCTCGCCGTATCGCCCTGACCTGGCCTTGCGAATGCGGCGCGAAGATCGCCTTCCCCTGCCCGTCGCTGGCACCGCCGAAGCCCACCAGAAGTCCGAGTACGTCATCGCCGTCGCGCCGCGCGTCGTCCAGGCGTTTGAGCGCCACCATCGCCGCGCCATCGGAGAACATCGTGCCGTCGGCGTCCGCGTCGAAGGCCCGCACGTCGCCGGAGCGCGACAGTGCTCCCACCTTGGCGAAGTAGACTTGGCGCAGCGGGCCGTGGCTGCTCACGCCGCCGCAGAACACGACCTTGGCCTCACCGTCGAGCAACCGCTTGACCCCCAGGTCGACGGCGTAGAGCGCGGCAGGGCAGATGTTGTCCACCACAAGGACTTGGGCGTGGCCGGGCAGCAGGCCATCCACGGCGCGCAGTACCTGAGCATGAGGCAAGAAATCGGCGTGGGGCCGTTGCGCGCACGAATCAGTCTCGGCCAGGACGCGCCGCAGACGGTGGCGGTGCTGTTCAGGATCGCCGTCCAGAAGACGGGCCACACCGTCGGCCGCGAGGTCCGCGGCCAGGGCGATGTCGAGTTCGTAGCTCGCCTCGGTGCTGGCCGCCACGATCACTGCGCACGGCGCTTCTGCTGGGACGGCCACGGTGTCGAGAGTCTGGAGCAGGCTGTGCCGTAACCATGCCACCTGCAGATCGCTGCGTGAGCGTGCCCAGACGGATTCCAGACGCGGATGCGGACTCCAGTCGATGATCTCACCATACATACGGCCATAGGTACGGTCTTCGGCAGCGGGATCGGCGGAGTAGAAGTCACGCGCGTTGAAGCGGCGTGGCTCGCGGAAGACCGGCACGGGCTGCCGGGTGAGGTTCCAGAATTCCTCTGGACTGCTCGCGCCGGGCACGACCAGGCCCGCCCCGACCACTGCTACCAGCGCCGCCGTTCCTCCTTCGCTGTTCACGTAGCGTTGAGAAGTTGATCGGCGATCGCCTCCACCGTCAGGGGAGTCGGCTGGTCGTGATCCTTCGGAGTGAAGTGGAAACGGTCCATGACGCGGGCCATGACGAGCCGGTGCTGGAGTGAGTCCAGGCCGAGTTCGGCCTCCAGGTCGATGTCGCTGGTGACGATCTCTGCGGGATATTCCAGCACTTGGGCGTACATTGTCCTGAGCTGCGCGATCAGTTCTTGACGAGTGGGACTCATCTCTTACCTCCTATGGGCGGCCGGGCATGCCGAGAGTGGCGCGGATGTGGGCCGGAGTCGTTCGCGTCCTGAACGGCGCGATGGCCTGGGCGCTGGGCACAGCCGCCTCCACCAGGTCGCACAGTGTGCGCTTCAGGCCGCACTCCACGAAGGTCCGCACGCCGCTCGCGTGTAGTTCTCTGACGGCGCTCAGAAAGTCGACCGGCAAAATCATCTGCAGGGCCAGAGACAGGGCGAGGTCGTCACAGCCGAGGTAATAGCGACCCAGGACCGGCGAGTAGACCAGGCAGCTCAGCGGTTTCGGCTTGATGCTCCCCAGGCTTTGCAGATAGTCCTGGTAGGCCCGGGCGAGCAGGGGATGGTGTTGCGGGTAGGCGCCGGTACGCAGCCGCTTGGCGGGGCCGACCTGGCCATCGCTGTCGCGCAGCAGCCGGTCGATCTCTTCTGCCGGTCCGGACAGCACCACTTGTTCCGGACCGTTGATCGCCGCGATCACTGTCTGCCCGTAGGCCGCCACCTGTTGGCGGGCTTGCCGGGGAGTAAGGGACAGCGCCAGCATCGCGCCCGCAGGGATGGCATGACGGCGAAGGGTAGCGCCGCGCTCGCACAGCAGCGTGGCGCCGTCGGTGACCGACAGCCCGCCGGCGGCGACGAGCGCCGCGTACTCGCCGAGGCTATGGCCGAACAGCACGTCAGCGGCGAGGCTGCCACTCTGCGCAAGCAGGCGATGGCAGATGACCTCGGCGGCGAACACCGCCAGCACCATCAGGTCCTCGCCGGGTGGTTGTCCGCCTGCGGCGGGCGCGTGAAGGAGTGCGGGAGTCATCGAGGGCAGGCCGTATACCCGTGACGCGGAGTCAACCTGCGCCGCAACCTCTTCGACGATCCGGCGCCCCTGCGGGCATGCCGAGAACGCGGCGGGGAAATAGGAGCCGAGGCCGGGGAACATCAAGGCCGTGCGTCCCATCATCGCTCTCCGAAAAGCAGGATCGGCTTGAGGCTGACGCCCTGTTCGCAGTCCGCGGCTGCCCGGTTGATCTCGTCGAACGGATAAGCGGTGATCATTTTGTCGAACGGCAGGCGCCCTTGGGCGTGCAACTGGGCCAGAAGCGGGATGAAGACCTGGGGAACACTGTCGCCCTCGACGATGCCGCGGATCTGACGGCCGAACATCAGACCGGACATCTCCAACGCCACCTCGGTGCCGGGAGCGGCGCCCCCCAGCAGGCCACACGCACCGTGAGAAGTGAGCGAGTCGACCGCCATGCGCAACACGGACGGCACCCCGGCGGCCTCGATGCTGTAGTCGACGCCCTGGTTCGCCGTCAGCGCCCGCACTTCCTTGACGGGATCGGTCTTGGACAGGTCGATGGTGTGGGTGGCTCCAAGTTCTTCGGCCAGTCGTAGCCGGGCGGGGTTACGTCCGACCGCGACGATGGGCGCGCATCCCGCGATCACCGCCGCCATCACCGCACTGCAGCCGACCGCGCCCGCCCCGAACACGGCGATGCTGCTGCCGGGCTCACAGCGCAAGCTGTTGAGCACGCTGCCGGCTCCGGTCTGCACGCCGCACCCCAAAGGCCCGAGCAGATCGAGGGGAAGCCCCTGGGGAACCTTGCTGACGCAGCGCAGCGACGCCAGGGAGTAGGTGGCGAAGGAGGACTGGCCGAAGAAGCCGTGCACGGGCGCCCCGGCGAGCCGGATCGCGGTCGTGCCGTCCCGTCTGGTGCCACTGAAGTTGCGCGGTACGAAGTTCGCGCAATAGGCCGGACCGCCCTGCAGGCAGGGCCGGCAGGTTCCGCAGGAATCGAAGCTGAGGACGACATGGTCGCCTACGCTGAGCGCCGTGTCGCCAGCCGGACCGGCTCCGATCGCCTCCACTACGCCGGCGCCTTCGTGTCCGAGCACGACGGGCAGAGGCACCGGATACCACTGATCGCGGACGATGAGGTCGCTGCGACAGATCCCCGAACTCACCAGTCGGACGAGAACCTCTCCGGCGGACGGTTCTGCCAATTCGACCTGCCGTAATTCAAACGGTGCTCCGGCCGCCTTGGTCACGGCCGCGGTCATCAACATCGAGCTGCTTTCCCTCACTTGTGCTGCACGCTCAGTCATCAGGTCGAGGCATAAAACTGCCGCGGCTGCCATGGCGAGCAAATCACTCTTCAGGCAATCATGCATTTACTCATGTGTCAATGATGCGTGAATTTGCATGTTGACGCACTGCATGCGCCCCACAATTACCATCGAGCAAGCTCTGCATCTTTTACGAACAGACGTTACAGTGCGAAAAGAAATATTGTGTGTATGATGACCTGAGATTATGGAGGTGTATTTTGACAACCGACCCGTCCCCAGCGGAGTATGTCGTGGTCGGAGGAGGATCAGCAGGCAGCGTCCTGGTTCGCAGGCTGCTGGACGCGGGGCACTCGGTCCACCTTCTGGAAGCGGGCGGCCCAGACACGGGTCCCCTTACCGGCCCACTCATCCGCGATCCTCGCGGCTGGCCCCTGCTGTTGCTGAGCCGTCATACCGCAAACCTGGCGACCATCCCGCAGCGAGAGGCGTATCGACGCCGACTGCGCTGGACGCGCGGTACCGTGCTGGGCGGCGGCAGCGCGGTCAACGCCGCGGTCTACGTGCGCGGCCACGCTCACGACTTCGACGCCTGGGCGCAGGCAGGCTGCCATGGGTGGAGCTGGCAGGACGTACTGCCGCTGTTCAAGCGCTCAGAAGACTATGCGCTCGGTCCTGCGCTTCACCACGGCAGCGGCGGCCCGCTGCCCGTCGAGCCCATCACCGACCCCAACCCGCTCTCCCTGGCCTTTCTTCAAGCGGCCCAGGAATACGGCCATCCGCTCACTCATGATTTCAACGGCGAGAACATGACCGGCGTCGGCTGCAATCACCTCAACACCCGCGACGGGCGACGCGTCTCCGCCTGGAACGGCTTCGCCGGTCCGCTTCTGAATCACCGGTTGCTTACTGTCACCACCGGCGTCCTGGCGCACCGCATCCTGTTCAACGCCGGTCGCGCGGTGGGAGTGCAGTACTCGCAGCGCCACCAGTCAAAGCTGGGTCGCATCGTGACGGGCAGTGCACGGACTCACGTCGCCAGAGCGCACACCGAAGTGATCGTGTGCGCGGGCGTCATCGGTTCGCCTGCGTTGTTGCTGCGCAGTGGCATAGGGCCGGCCGAACACCTACGGGCGCTGGACCTGCCCGTCATCACCGACCTGCCGGGGGTCGGCCAAAACCTGCATGACCATCTGCTGGTTCCCGTGGTCTACAGGTCGGCCCGCTGGCTGCCCTGGCGTACGCGCAATTTCGCTGAGGCCCAGCTGTTTGCCCACAGTGGTCGGCATCCGGGGCCGGCTCCGGATCTCATGCCGGTCCTGATGCACCTGGTCTACCCGCCCAGACTGCTACCGCCACCCGGCCGCGGCTACACCATCGCAGCCGGGCTGGTACGACCGTTGTCGCGCGGAACGTTGCGGCTCGCCAGCGCCGACCCAGATGTTGCCGTGCGGGCCGACCCTCAGGTCCTTACCGAGCCCGCTGATCTGGAGGTGCTGGTGCAGGCCGTGCGGATGTGCCGCGACATCGGCGATCTGGCACCGCTGCGTGGCTGGCGCGGCGCCGAAGTGCTGCCGGGCCCCAGCGTGAAGGATGACTCGGATCTGCGGGCGTTCGTCCGGCGGACGGTCAGCACCTATCACCATCAGGCGGGAACCTGTCGAATGGGAACGGATCCGCGAGCCGTCGTGGCTCCTGACCTGCGCATCCACGGCATGGACGGCCTCCGGGTGGCCGACGCCTCCATCATGCCCCGCGTTCCGTCAGCCAATATCAACGCTGCTACGATCATGATCGGGGAGAAGGCGGCTGACCTGGTGCTCTCCTGATCGGCGCAGATGGCCGGTCAGCGCTTGCGCAGCAGATGGACGGCCAGTGCCCCGGCCAGCAGGGACGCTGAGCCGATGCCGAGCTTCTTGAGCAGGCTCCCCCCCACGTCGGGCTGCAACCCCTTGCGGACCTGCACGGACAATTCCTGATCGGCCAGGTCGTGCACGATACTGCGGATGCTGTCGTAGCCGGTTGCGGCGGTCAGCATGAGGTCGGTGAACAATTTGGCGGTCTGCGCTGGAGAGAAGAGCTCGGCCGCGAGCTCGAACAGGATGCCGGGCAGTTCCTCCTGGAACACCTCAACTACCATCAGCTCCGGAGCCAGGTAGCGGACCGCCCCCTCCAGATTGGCAAAGGACTTGGCCAGGATCGAGACCATGGGACTGGTGGCGATCCCCCGCTTGGCCGACTGCCTCAGCACGGTGCCGAGGGTGACGCCGAAGTTCAGCTCTTCAAGCGAGGCCGCATGCACCTTGGGCACGATAATGGCCATGTCCGAGGCGAACGCCCGCAACTGCGTCCACTGAGTCAGGTACCCCATCTCGGTCCACGCTCTCGCAGCTGTGGGAGCATCGTTGAGCACCAGACCGAGCAGGACCCGGACCATCGAGTGGCTGAGATGGCGGTCAATGTTACCCACCATTCCCCAGTCGATGATCGATGCCTTCTCCCCCGGCGCGACGAAGATGTTGCCTGGATGTGGATCGGCATGGAACGTGCGATGGATGAAGTAGCTATGAAACATCAGGGCGAGCAGATCCCGGCCTATCTCCAGGCGTTCGTCCAGCAGGAAGTCCGGCCGCTTGGCGTCCCTGATCGAATAACCGGGTGCGAGACTCTGAATCAGCACCCGCGGTGTCGCGTGCAGCACCTCAGGAACGCTCAGCGTCTCGAACTGCTCGACTATCGGCCGTGCCCGATCCATGTTGCCGGCCTCCAGGCGGAAGTCGAGTTCCGGCCGCATGGCATCGAAGATCACGCCAAGCATCGCGTCGAGGTCCAGGACGCTGGTGAACTTCGGCGCACAACGCCCGATCAGCCGCGTCGCCCGGCGCAAGATGGCCATGTCCGCGCGGACGATGGGCTCGATGTCCGGCCGCTGCACCTTGATCACCGCTGGCCGCCGGCCCCGCAAGCTGACTCGGTAGACCTGGGCGAGGGAAGCCGCTCCCAGCGGCCTAGCAGTCTCGATTTCCTGAAAATTCCGCCGCCAGTTCAGACCGAGTTCCTCCTCCAGGACGGGTTCGAAGACGGTGAACGGGGCCGGTGTCACCTGATCGTGCAGCTTGCCCAGTTCCTGCCGAACGGGCTCAGACACGAGGTCTGGGCGCGTTGACAGGATTTGGCCGACCTTGGTGTAGAACGGTCCCAGTTCTTCGAACGCCTTCCTGATCGCCTGGGGACGCCACTGCTCGAACTCCCAGGCTGAACCTCTCTCGCTCCTGAGCACCTTGCCTCGCTGTTTGAGCTCCTCGGCCATCAGCCCGGCCATGACGCTCACGACTTTGTGTAACCGGCCTCCGCTCACCAAAGTCGACCCTGTCCGGAGCTCTTGCGGGACGTCACCGCGGGCGCCTACTCCGGGGCGTCCTGTTGAGAAGCGGAGATGTCATCCAGCCTGCGCGACAGGCGGCTCAGTTCGTCGCGAAGCTCGCCGAGTCTCCGCCTCAACTCGTCGTCGAGTTCATAACGACGGTGATCATCCTCCTCAAAGCGGTATGCCCGGCGGCTCTGACGTGGACGGCTAGCCCGCTCGTCCAGCGCCCGGCGTGCCGACCTTCGCACCCCCCTTTCGAAGTCGTATCCACGATCGAGAACGTCGTCGAGAAAGTCTCTCGTCTCGTCGATGACGTTTCCTAGATAGCGGCTCACACTCGGGCGAGATCGAGTTGTGTCTGGCTCTCGATAATCGACGTAGCGTCTGCTCGTTCTGGACACCCGCACATCCTCCTTAAGGTCAGGACTCTCGGCATGGTATCGCCAGCTTTGCGCTTCTTCTATCAACAGAATGGCTAGAGTAGTGTGGATTTCACGAGAGGCTTATAAGTGTCTTTCGAATCCGATGAACGGGTTTCCGTCAGTCGGGCAGGGCGAAGATCTCAGCGACCGACGCGGCCAGCAGCGCCCGGCGTCGCTCGGTGGCCACGGCCGGGCCGCTCGCGCCATTCGTAGTAACCCGAGCGGGACACGCCCAGCCAAGCACGCATCCAGGCAATTGCGTGATGCGCCTTCTCCACGTCGACGAGCTCGCACTTGGCGAGCGTCATCGGGTCTCCGATACGGAGAAGGCGCCCGCATTTTCAGGGAGATCAACGTCTCGCGGAGCTCAGCGTTCTCCCGCTCTACACCGGGGAATCCACTCCGCCGCAGTCCTGATGAACTCGATAGGGAGCAGCATCGACACAGTCGCCCCGGCGCACGAAGCAGATCCGGGTGGTCGCCCATGACCATGTTGAGAATTCCACAGGCATCGCGGTCATCGTAGTGCCCCGGCTTGCCAAGCAGGTTGACCAGGTAGCGGTGTTCCCAGGGAAAAGCACACCGACGACGAGGCCGACGCCCAGGAGTTCGTCGATGGTCAGCCTTTGGGACGTGACGGTTCACTCGACGCGCCCGAGTCTCGGTCCAGGTTTGACCGACGATCACCGTCGGAGATTCGCTGCCGCATGGATGGCTGACTCGGATTCACGCATCAGCAGTTGCTGACAGCATGAGCGGAGAGTCGAGCTGATAACGGCGGCCGGCTTCCGCGAGAAGCGCCGCCAGCCATCCGAGGCTGTCCAGCGACCACTCGACCAGGGTGCCGTCGACGGTCACCCGGTGCAGGGCCGGGCCGAACCACAACTCATCGGTAATGGCAGGGCACAGCAGGACAGGGTCATCGTCGGTGAGGAAGAAGTCGTCAAAGACGTCTTGCTTCAGCTCTCGCAGCCAGTCGATCATGTCCGGTGCCACAGATCGAATCGACGCATTCTGTCCGCCGTCCAGCGTCACCCGTACGCGCGTTCTCTCCCGTGATCGAAGGTCGGCGAACCAGCCGATCTCCTGCAGAAGTCGCACCACGGCGCCGGTGCGCCGGGCCTCGACTCCAGGCGAGACCAGGCTTTGCACCGGCAGCAGAACCTGAAGGGCCTTCAGATGCAGCACGCCCACGTGAGCGGCGACACTCTGTGCACAGGCCAGGAACGGCTGGACAGGCAGCGGTCGATCGACCCCGGTCGGCGTGGGCAGCGACACCTGGAACCAGGCAGCACGGGAGTGTCGAAGACCGGCCGAAGAGTCGAACCCGGCGTCGTTCATCCCCCACAGGCCGCAGTCGTCTCCGGTGGGCTCGGTGAGCCATCCCATCGCCGACGATCGAGCGGCGAACAGACTGTAGGCGTCGGGAGCCGGAGTCGACTCTCGCCATGAGTAAGGCGTCAGTTCGCCATGCAAGGCTGCGAACATCGTACTGTCGACTGCAACGCTCACGGTCACCTCTCGTCCTACTGCCTGCAGCGGATGTTCCGCCCGCCCGTGGTGAGCGTGTTCGGCGGGTCGAGCACGCTGACGACGTCCACGTCGATGACGCTACGCCACTCCGTCACAGTGCTGCTGTGACATGTTGCTCGACCGGTGGCGCGGTGGCCAGCACCACCGCCGGATCGGACCGTGGCTTTGCCTGCCGTACCGGCATCGCGCCACTCACCGTCAATGCGCTGCTGCAACTGCACTGTGACGACCGCCGTCGTCGCGTTGCAGTTGATGTTGACCCACCATCCGTGTCCGGACGCTTCCCAGACAGAAGACGAGAGATGGACGTAATCGCCTCTGGTCTCAAAACCGCATATGCCTGCTCGGGCCGGAGTGAAGGTCTCATATCGGTTGCTGAGTCCGGGGGCTGCCGCAGCAACAGCCGGAGCGGGCATAAGGGGCGCGGAGGCGACGACAAGCACAGCGGAGAGCAGAACTACGGATCCGGGGGAAGGAGCCACGAAAAGCCTCCTGATGGCGGGAAATCAGGAACCTTGCTGAATGCAATCACACTATCACGCAGAGTACATGGATCGATGAGTGCAACGGCTGACGGTTTCTCCATGTCGCGTGACGTCCAACCGTCACCGGCAGCGAACGCCCCCTCAGCCACGCCGCGAGGGAGCAGCACCTAGCGAAACCGATCAGCAATGAAGGACCGATCCAAGCCGAAATGCCTGATGCCCGCACGTCCGACGCATCAGCTCATCCCAATTCCCCCGTCGCGCCTGCCCTCTTGACCAGTCGCCCCCATCGTGACGAGCGCTCGAACTGCCGGGCAATCACCGCCCCAGTTGGAAGTTGTCCTTGTTCATGCGCAATCGTCGTGGCCCATGCCCAAGCCCTGCGCTGGAGCGCTCGCTCCCCTTCCGAAGAGGTCGATGTGAAAGACTCCCTCATCGGCCCTTCCGACCGCGATGTCTCATGGCGGAGGGTGCCACGCCCTGATTCGGCACGGTCAGCAGATTGCCGGACCTGGCACATCAGCATCTCGTACGCGCCAATGAGCGCCAGGCTGGGCCAACCGGCGATCAGCCGAGCAATCATCGTCGGTTCCGCCACCGCAACGTTCGCCCCGATGCTCGCCAAGCTACTTATGATCAGCAGAGCCCAGGGAAGAAGGTCACCGCGAAGCCCCTGTCTGCTGGCTCGCAGGAGCGACATCGAAGCCGCCACGATCGTGCCGTCCACCGCCAGCGGAATGAGCGCAGCGGCGAGCTCGTCCTCGCCGTGGGCCAGAGCCAGCTCACGCATGTGCCGGTACGACACGACGGCAGCGATCGCGGCCAGTACGAACACAGCTCCTGTGGTCGTACGTCGAATCCACCGGTCTGACGACGGCTTCTCCACGACTGGCAGTCGCGTCATCGAGGCGGGGTGCCCCTCGGAACCCGGCGGATTCTGGACGGGAGCAACGGACTCGACAACTGCCCCGCTCACTTCTGGTCACCCGCCTGCGGCGATCGGCCCTTGCAGTACGACCACACCGCAAGCGACCGGACCCTCTTGACCGTCGCCTGAGAACACCATGTCCATCTCGGCATGAACCGCACGACAGGCAACGCGCCCACTGCCAGAGCGTCGCCAGAGACAGATGGTCGGCGCGGCACGAATTGGGCATCGTATTGCCGGTTCTCAGTGCAGGCGCGGCCGAACCAGGCCACCGGGAGAAGAATCTCGGTGGCCTGGCCCGCCTCGTCCCCCTTGGCGTGATGCCAAGAGGGACTCACGGCTGGTGTTGCTCGAACGGGCAACGCAGAACCTCCCAGACGGCTTCAGGCTGCCGCGCCTCAATCTCGTCGCCTTCCGCTCTATCGATCGGGTGGCGTCGACGGGCAAGGCCAAGCGCCTGCTTCGCGGTCGACCAGGCCCTGCAGACTACGCCGCCGAAGCTCGTTTGGGAGGCCCTGAGCAGGCCCTATGTAACCTTCCAGTCACTCTCGGAACTCATCGAAGTCGAGTCGGCGACGGCGGCAAGGATGCGAGCGCGGGCGAGCTCGCAGAACGGTTCGCTGAGTTCGATCCCGATGAACGATCTGTTGAGTTGCCGTGCGGCAAGTGCCGTGGTTGCCGCTCCGGCGAACGGGTCGCAGACCGTGCCGTGGGGCCGGCAGCCGGCGGCAACGGCCCGTAGTGGGATGTCGATGGGGAATGCCGCGAAGTGTGCTGCCTTGAGGGGACGGGTGGAGATGGACCAGACGTCTCCGGGATTTCGGCCCTGTGGGTGCGCGGCGGTATGCCGTTGCCCCGTCGCTGACATGGAGGTGCCGTGGCGCTTGCCGCAGAAGCTGCCTTGGTCATCGCGGTATTTGCCGTCATCAGGCCAGGGTGTCGCGATGCTGTTGGGCTCGTTGCCGCCCTGGTGCGCGCGGCGAGACAGAGAGCGGTCGCCTGCACAGGGCTCCCGGATGGCATCCAGGTCGAACCAGTAGCGGCGTTGTTTCACGAGCAGGAAGAGCATCTCGTATCGGGTGGAGACGCGATCGAGCACGGACTGCGGCATCGCGTTCGGCTTGTGCCAGACGATGGCGTTCCGCAGGATCCAGCCGTCCTCCTGCAACGCGAAGGCGACGCGCCACGGCATGCCGAGCAGGTTCTTGGGCGGCACGGACTGCCGGGAGCGCGGGCGGACCATGGGTTGGAGTTGGTTGTAGCCGGCACCTCGGGCCCAGCCGTCCGAGTTCGAGGCGTAACAGTCGCCGATGTTGAGCCAGAGCGTCCCGTCATCGGCCAGCACTCTGCGCGCCTCACGGAAGGTTGTCCTGAGGGTCTCGACGTAGGCGGCCGGACTGTCCTCTTGGCCGTACTGCCCGTCCACGCCGTAGTCGCGAAGGCCGTAGTACGGAGGGCTGGTGACCAGGCAGTCCACCGACGCGCCCGGGAGCTCGGCGAGCATCTCCCCCGCATCGGCGAGGTAGAGGGTGGTAGGACCGTCGGTCCAGTAGGGCTGCCTCATCGCGCCACCCCCTGGGCGGCGTAGCCGAGGAGCAGCCGCAGGACCGGAGTTAGAGACGACCTCGCTTCCTTTCGGCCATCCGAAACGGATGAACCCGAGATCTTGGACGTCGATGATGCAGCGTGCGTGCGCGTAGTCATCGCTTGTTGGGGCGGGCCTCAGATCCGCACGCCCATGTCTGGCGGGGAACCGCTGTAGGGCGCCCTCACAGGCCAACAAGAACCTTCGGCGAGCCTCTGGCGCAGCTCTGACATGCCATCAGCGGCATACGTTGACATCTGGCGGTGCCAGGGGCCGATTGTCGGCGCACGGCCACTGGCAAAGGTCCGCCAGAGGGATGCCAGAAGTAGCTCCTAAACCGGGTTGCGAGACCGAAATTCCTCTCGCAGTGGAGCAGCCCGATGAGTACCGACCTTCGCGAGACGCCCTTCAGGAACCGCTCACCCCTCGATGTCGCCGAGCACGTCTTCCAACTCCTGGCGTGCGCTCCCGGCGGCTTGGCCCTCGACGGCAGGGACCTCCCCCACGGCCTGCCCCGACGTCCCGTCCTGCTGACGGAGCTGCGCGACCTGCTGAGCGCACCTACCCTGCCCGACTCGACGAAGGATGGCGCCTGGCGCGAGCTCGTGATCCGGGCACGCGGTGAAGGCCGGCAATGGTTGGTCGCAACGGCAGGGATGGCCGAGCCGGCCCTACGGCAGATCTGCGGCCGACTCGGCCTCTATCTCGCACGTGGGGAACGGGACGACGTCGAGGCCGCTGTGCTGGCCGCCTTCATCAGCGCCGTCAAGAAGACCGACCTCGCCCCGTGCAACGTCCTGCAGCGGCTCTGCGCCCTAGCTCGCGACGCCGGTGAGCGGGCCCGGCAGAAGGCTGAGGCCGAAGCGGCCCACCACCCTGACCTGCCCGGGCCAGCATCCGGATCAGACCAGGCACAGCAACGGCGTCACGACTCGATCCTTGCTGACGCCGTTCTTGCCGGCGACCTCGATCCAGCTCTGGCCCGAGCCGTCACCTCCGCCATCCGCAGACGGGCGGAGAACACCCCCAAGACTTCCGCGCGGGGCCGGATCACCTCAGATCCGAAGCCCGGCATCATCAAGCAGAAGGGAGGCTGGGGCACCCCCACCGGCTCCGCGCGGAACCCCTCATCACCACGACCCCGGCGCTATTTCCTCCGCGCCATCGTGATGGCGGCAACGGTTGCCGTCGTTCTCGCCGCCGCGGCACAGGCGGCGGCAGCCGAGCCCACGCTTCATCTATACGCCGCAGCAGTGCCGAAGGATCTCAACACGGTCTTCGACAATCTCCGGAACTGGCTCATCGGGCTGCTTGCCGGACTGGCCACGCTCATGCTCACCATCGGCGGTCTGCGTTACCTGGTGGCAGGCGGGGATCCCGGCGAAGTCCAGAAGGCCAAGGCGGCACTCAAGGCCGCCGCGTTCGGCTATGGCCTCGCCATCCTGGCGCCACTGTTCGTCAGCGTGCTCAAGCGAATCGTGGGCGGCGGGTGACCCCATGACATCGTCTGCCATCGCAGTGGCAACCGCTCGCGTCCTGTTGGTTACCGTCGCTGCCGCCTCTCTGATCGGGCTCTCGGCCGGCATCGCGTGGGCGGAACCCACGCCCCCGCCCATTCCCGGGTTTCCGTCCTTCCCATCCCCGGTCAGCTTCGGCATCGGCGACTGGATCATCAAGCAGATAAACGGCTGGTTCGCCGCTCTCGCCGCGTCGGCCATCAAGCCCCTGCTCCAAATGCTCGGAGAGACGTTGCTGGCCACACCCCAGGTGTCCAGCTCCGACCGGATCTTCGACGTGTGGCAGGCGACCGTCGTCATCGCGAACTCCGCCTTCGCCCTTCTGGCCACGATCGGCGCCATCATCGCGATGGGGCATCAGACCGTCCAGACCCGCTACACGGTCAAAGAGGTGCTGCCCAGGCTGGCGATGGCCATCCTGGTGACCAACGCCAGCTTCCTGATCTGCGGCAAGCTCGTCGAGACCGCGAACGCTCTCTCCACAGCCCTCCTCGGGCAGGACTTCGACACCAAGCGGGCGGCGGAGCAGATCCAGATGCTCCTCCTGATCCCGTCGAGCACCACGCAGATCTTCTACATCCTGCTCATCCTCGTCGCGATCATCTTGCTGGTCCTGCTGTTGATCAGCTTCGTCACGCGCACAGCACTGGTCCTGCTCCTGGTGGTTGCCGCGCCTCTGGCCCTGGCCTGCCACGCGCTGCCGCACACGGAAGGCGTGGCGAGGTTCTGGTGGCGGGCGATCACCGGCCTCCTCGTCATTCAGGTCGCCCAGTCGCTCACGCTGCTCATGGCCGTCCGCATCTTCTTCAACCAGGACGGCAGGCGGCTCCTGGGGCTGACCGCCACCGGGCAGCTGGTCAACCTCGTCCTGGTTCTCTGCCTGTTGATCATCTTGGTGCGGATCCCCGGTTGGATCTCACGGCGGATCTTTAGCAAGGCTGGCAGCCGGTCGGCGGTCGTGAGCATCGTCAAGTACGCCCTGCTGTCCAAACTCACCTCGCCCGTCCTCAAGGCTGTCCACCTTCGCGGCGGCAGAAGCGGAGGCAGCGTCGACAAGAGGGCCAAGCTGGCTGTCGCTGGAAAGGTCATCGGCAGCGCGATCGGGGGTCCTGCCGGAACTGCCGCGGCAACAACGCTCACTGCCGTTTCCGCCGCCCGAAGCGGCCAGGGCCCGGCGAAGCATGCTCCGACCTGGGCACGACGCCCGGTTCGAGCAGCGGACTGGGAACCGGCGCCGATCAAGCACGCACCGACCGGGCCGGCCATCCAGGGCCGATACAAGCCCGCTCCGGTCGTCAAGCCGCCTGTGTCCCCGACCACCCCGGTCTACGGATATCCGCGAGAGGTCTACTACTCCAACGGCCCCGCCGGCCTCGCTCAGCTGCAAACACTCAGAGACAGAGCGGTCTCCAACCCCCGACGCGCTGTCGAACCGCCAAAGACTCAACGTCCGGTCCGGCCGATCGTGCCTCCCAACGCCCCGATCCCGGGACAGGTGGAGTGGCCGGAGAACCGGGGCCGTACCCCTGACCGATCCGGCCGTCGCTCACGCACACCGCGGAAGGGTGGCGGCAAGTGAGCTGGGACGACTCCATCGCACGGATCCCGGCCGACGTCGAGCAACCGGACAAGATCATCGCGTCGCTCACCGCCCGGCAGGTGGCCATCCTCGTCGGCACCGGGGGCGCACTGTACGCGGCGTACGTGACCGTCGGCGATCACGTGCCCCTCGTGGCCTGCGCAGCAGTCGCTCTTCCGGTGGCGATCGCCGCGATTCTCCTGGCGATCGGCCAGCACGACGGCATCTCCCTGGACCGCTACGTACTGGCCGCCCTCCAGCATCAGCGGTCCCCCAAGCATCTGATCTCCACATACGAGGACATCCCCATGCCACCTACCTGGATCGCGGCGAGCACTCCGCGTCCGCCCGCGCCGCTCAAACTCCCCGCCCGAGGTGTCACCGGAAACGGCCTGATCGACCTCGGCCCCGATGGCGTCGCCGCGATCGCCGAGGTCTCCACCGTCAGCTTCGCCCTCCGGACCCCCGACGAGCAGGATGCCCTGGTCGCCGTCTTCGGCCGCTGGCTCAACTCCCTGTCCGGCCCCGCTCAGATCCTCGTCCGTGCAGAACGCGTCGACCTGAACAACACCATCGCGACGCTGCGCGACAACGCCCGTCGGCTACCGCACCCCGCGCTCGCCTCCGCCGCCTTGGAGCATGCCGCGTTCCTCGGTGACCTGTCCGCGCGCCATGACCTGCTCCGGCGCCAGGTCCTGCTGGTCGTCCGAGAGCCCGTGGCAGGTGCGAAGGGACGCGACGCGGCCGCCGCGCGAGCGCTGCGCCGGCTGGACGAAGCGTTCAGAGTGCTCAGCTCGTGCGGGCTCACCGCCCGCCTTCTGGACGCCCGCGCCGTCACCGCGCTGCTGGCCTCCTGCTTCGACCCCTCCGCGCCTCCATTCCCCGACGACGACATCGCCCTTCCCGGCGAGGTCATCACGACGGGAGGCACCTGGTGAGACCCCGTCGTACCGCTCCCCCGCCCACCGGCTTCGGCCCACAGGCGGTGAACGTCGATGCCCGGCACGTACAGGTCGGAGACGGCGTGTGCGCCACTCTGGCGATCACCGGCTACCCCCGGGAAGTGGCCCCCGGCTGGCTGGAACCGCTGCTCACCTACCCCGGCCGACTGGATGTCTCCTTGCACATCGAGCCCGTGCCGTCGCTCGTGGCCGCCGACCGGCTGCGTAAACAACTGGCCCGCCTGGAGTCCGGCCTGCGCTCCGATCACGAGCACGGCCGGCTGCTGGACCCCGGCGCCGAGGCAGCCGCCGAAGACGCTCAGGACCTCGCCTCCCGGATCGCCCGCGGCCAGGCCAAGCTGTTCCGCGCCTCCATCTATCTCACCGTCCACGCCACCTCCGCCGCTGAACTGGACGACGCCTGCGCCCAAGTACGCGCCCTGGCCGCATCCCTGCTCCTGGACGCCCGCCAAGTGACCTACCGCCAGCTGCAGGGCTGGGTCTCCTCCCTCCCGTTCGCCTACGACAACCTCGGCATGCGGCGTACGTTCGACACGCCCGCGCTGGCCGCGGCGTTCCCGTTCACCAGCCCTGACCTGACCACCGAACTGGGCGACACCGCCGTTCTGTACGGCGCCAACCTCGCCAGCGCCTCCCTGGTCGCCTGGGACAGGTTCGCCCAGGACAACCACAACTCCGTCACCTTGGCACGCTCAGGCAGCGGCAAGAGTTACCTGACCAAGTTGGAGGCCCTGCGTTCCCTGTACGCGGGCATCGAGGTGGCGGTCATCGACCCCGAGGCCGAATACGCCCGCCTCGCCCACGCGGTCGGCGGCGCCTATGTCCATCTCGGCGCTCCCAAGGTTCGCCTCAACCCGCTCGACCTGCCTCCGAAGAACCAGCGAGGCGAGGACCCGCTCACCCGGCGGGCAATGTTCCTGCACACGCTGATCGCGGTCATGCTCGGCGAACCACTCGGCAACACCGGCAAGGCGGCACTCGACCGCGCCATTCTCGCCGCGTACCGGCAAGCGGGCATCACCCACGCGCCACAGACGTGGAGCCGGCGGCCACCTCTCCTGAAGGATCTGGCGGCGATCCTCGAAGAGGATCCCGACCCGAAGGCCAAGGAGCTCGCGGCCGGCCTGGCCCCCTTCGTCTCCGGCAGCCACCGGCAGTTGTTCGACGGCCACACGACCACCCGCCCCGATTCGCATCTGATCGTCTTCTCCCTGCGCGATCTACCCGAGGAGCTCAAGGCGGTCGGGACCCTCCTGACCTTGGACGCGATCTGGCGTCGCGTCTCCGACCCCTACGACCGGCGCCCTCGCCTGGTCGTGGTCGACGAGGCCTGGCTGCTGATGAAGATCCCCGAGGGCGCGCAGTTCCTGCTCCGTATGGCCAAGTCCGCACGCAAGCACTGGGCCGGCCTGTCCGTGGTGACCCAGGACGCGGCCGACCTGCTCGGGTCCGAGCTCGGCCAGGCCATCGTCGCCAACTCCACCACCCAGATCCTGCTGCGACAGGCACCACAGGCCATCGACACCGTCAGCGAGGCGTTCCGGCTCTCCGACGGCGAGCGGCAACTGCTCCTCTCGGCGGAAAGGGGCACCGGCCTCCTCACAGCCAGCGCGAGCGGCCAGCGCTGCCCGCTCCAGGTGATCGCCAGCGCCCGTGAGCACGAGCTCGTGACCTCCTCGCCCCAGGAACTGGCCGACCTCGAATACGAGGAGGCGGACCTGTGATCTACGACCTCCTCACCGATCCCGACGCGTTCCTGGATCAGGTACTCGGATGGCTGACCGCCCATGCCTGGCAGCTCGGCTCAGCGTTGATTTGTGCCGAGGTGCTGGCCGTCCTGCTGCGTACCTGTGTCGTACGGCTGCGTCACCGCGGTCTCGTCCGCGGCGCCAGGCGCGTGGAGATCCTGGCTCCACCCATGGCCAGCATGCCGGGCGCCGAAGCGCTTTGGGGCAATCTCGTCGGACTGCTCAGGCCGGCCTGGAAGCGGGTCGTGTTCGGACAGCCGCACCTCGCCTTCGAGTACGTCTTCGGGTCAGGGGGCGTACAGATCAACCTCTGGGTGCCAGGCTCAGTCCCTCAGAACCTGGTCGAGCACGCGATCGAGGCTGCGTGGCCGTCCTCCCGCACGGTCATTCACCAGGCGGATCCGCCTGTTCCCCTCAGCGGCTATGCCACCGGCGGGCAACTGGTCCTGGCCCGCGGTGAGCGACTGCCGATCCGGCACGATCACCGTACTGATCCGCTGCGTGCCCTCATCGGTGCGGCGGTCGGCATGCCTGGATGGCAGCACGCGTGCGTGCAGGTCCTCGCCCGACCGGCAACCGGGAGCCGGCTCACCAGCAGGGGCAACGCGGCAGCCTGGCTGCTGCGGTGTCTCCTCGACCTCCTCGTCCCAGGACCACGCCACCTGACCCGACCGCACACCGACCGCGCTGAACGGCTGGAGGAGCTCAACGAAGCGCGGGCGGTCAGGGACAAGGCTCACCACTCGCGCTACGAAGTCGCGATCCGCTACGCCGTACAAGCCGACGAGCCGGCTCCCGCCGAAGCTGCGCGCAAGGTCCGTCAGAACGCCATCCGAGGGCGTGCCCACGCTCTGGCCTCGGTGTTCGCCCTCTTCAGCGGCCACAACCGGTTGGAGCGACGTCGACTGCTCCGGCCGGTGAGCCGCCTGGCCTCCCGCCGGATGAACCGGGGGTACCTGCTTTCGGTGCCTGAGCTGTCCGCGATCGCCCATCTCCCCTTGGACGTCGCGGTACCAGGACTGCAACGAGCAGGAGCCAACTCCGTCCCGCCATCGCCGAAGGTCTCCCACGGCGGGACGCAGGCCAAGGCGCTCGGCGTCTCCGACGCGGGTCATCAGCGGTCAGTAGCGCTGCGGGTCGCCGACTCCTTCCATCACGTGCACGTGATGGGCCCCAACGGGACCGGCAAGTCCACCCTGCTCGCTCAGATGATCCTCTCCGACATCGAGGCCGGTCGCGGCGTGGTGGTCATCGAAGCGAAGGGCGACCTCGTACGCGACCTGCTCGGGCTGATGCCCGAGAACAGGGCTGAGGACGTAGTGCTGATTGATCCCGACGACCGGCACCCGAGGCCGTCCCTCAACGTCCTTCGCGGATCTGACCTCGCCACGGGCGTGGACAACCTGGTCGGCATCTTCCACCAGATCTACGCCGACTACTGGGGGCCGCGCACCGATGACATCCTGCGCGGTTGCGCGCTCACCCTGGCCCGGAACGACGGCACCTTGGCCGACATCCCGACCCTGCTGACCGACGAGTCCTTCCGCCGACGGCAGGTCGCCACCATTGGCGATCCGCTGCTGCGTGGATTCTGGAGCTGGTACGCCTCCCTGTCAGAGTCGGCTCAGGCCACCGTCACCGCGCCGATCATGAACAAGCTTCGGGCGTTCCTGCTGCGACCGTTCATCCGGGACGTGCTCGGCTCCACGAGCTCCACGTTCGACTTGGGCGAAGTGCTCGACGGCAAGATCCTTCTGGCCCGGCTGCCGAAGGGCGTGCTCGGTGACGACTCCGCCCGGCTGCTCGGCTCGATGGTGCTCGCCCAGGTCTGGCAGGCCGCCTCCCGACGCGCAAAGACGGGCCACGCGCGGCCCGCCTCCGCCTTGTACGTGGACGAATGCCACAACTTCCTGACTTTGCCGCACGCCCTGGCCGACATGCTCGCCGAAGCCCGCGCGTACCGCGTCTCCCTCACCCTCGCCCATCAGCACCTGGCCCAGCTCCCCCGCCAGCTGCGCCAGGCGATCTCCTCCGACGCCCGCAACAAGATCTACTTCTCGCTCTCGCCTGACGACGCCCGCGAGGTCGAACACCACTTCACGCCCTTCCTGACCGCGCACGACCTGGCCAACTTCGACGCCTTCCAGGCCGCCGCCCGCCTGGTCGTCCGTTCGGCGGAGGCTCCTCCGTTCACGCTGCGCACCAGACCGCTTCCCGAACCCTCCAGCGACGTCGCCCAGCACATCCGGAGCGCCGCCGCGCAAGCCCACGGCCGCACGGCAGCCGCGGCCGCTCCCAAGCCGGATGCCCGGCGCACCTTCTGAAAGGAGACCATCGTGTCCATCCGCTACACCCCGAGGATGCTCGGCGAACTGGCCGTCCGCCTCACCCAGCGAGACCGCACCCTGGTCCGCCTGATCCGCGACTTCCGCGTCCTGACCTCACCCCAGGTCAGCGAGATGTTCTTCGACACCGACGACGCCGCCCGGCGCCGACTACTGGCGCTGACCCGGATGGGCGTCCTGGAACGCTTCCGCCCCAACCTCCCGCCTGCCATGGGAACCGCGCCCTACCACTACGTCATCGGCGAGACCGCCGCCGCGGTGCTCGCCTCCGAGGAAGGCGTCGACCTGGCCGACTTCGGCTATCGCCGTGACCGAGTCCTCAGCATCGTCTACAGCCAGAAGCTCCCCCACACCGTAGGGACCAACGGAATCGCCGCCAGCCTGTACGGGGTCGCCCGGCGCCATCCGGTAACCGAGCTGACCACATGGTGGCCCGAACAGCGCTGCGCCAAGGAGTGGGGCTCCATGGCCCGTCCAGACGCCTACTGCCGATGGACCGAGGGACCCCACAGCATCGAGTTCTTCCTCGAGTACGACACCGGCACCGAACCCCTGGATCGGGTGGTTCACAAGCTCGACGGCTACGCCCGGCTGACCGAGTCCAGCCGCATCGTCACCCCCGTCCTGTTCTGGGTGCAGGGCGAGCGCCGGGAAGCCAACCTCCGCAAGAAGCTCAAGCGCCACCCCGGCAACATGTTCGTCCCTATCGCCACCGGCCACGCCGACACCGTCAACGGCACCGTGGACGACGGACCGGCCGGCGCCCGATGGCTGCCGACGGATCTGGAACGTCCGCGCTGCCGTCTGGCCGAACTAGCCAAGCACTGGCCTGGGCTCGGTCCCCAGATCGCTCCTGAGCCGGTCGAGGAGGAGGCCGAATGATCCTCGAACTCGGTCTGGCCAAGGTCATCGCCGCCGGAGGCGGCCTTGTCTCCAGCATCGCCCTCATCGCCGGAATTGCTGGCGGAGGTCACTACGCCGCGGCCAAGGCCGAACCTGGCCGGCTCAAGTCCGCGGTTTGCGCGTACACCGACAAGAAGTCTTCACATTCCCTCAAGACGAGCCGCCTTTCCGCCCGGCTCGGCCTGACTCCAGCGCAGGTGCGGAACGCACGAACCATCATCGAGACAGCCGAGAAGCTGGAGTTGCCACCCCGCGCCGCCGTCATCGGCCTCGCCACCGCCTGGCAGGAATCCGGCTTGAGCAGCGCAGCCGTGGGTGATCACGGTCAGGCATTCGGCATCTTCCAGCAGCATCCGCAGTACGGCTGGGGCACGCGAGCCCAGGTCTCCACCGCCACCTATGCCAGCAAGGCGTTCTTCGCCCGACTCGCCCATATCGAGAGCTGGACCAGAAAGCCGCTCACCGTCGTTGCCCAAGCCATCCAGCGGTCAGCATCTCCGAACGCCTACGCCAAGCATGAGACGCGCGCCAAACGCCTCTTCGCGGCGTTGACCAGGTCAGGCGCTCCGAAGAAGCCCACCGACACAGTGCGATTGTCCCCGGAGGACTTCCGGGCAGTCCGCAACAGCCTGGAGATGGCCACCGCTCTAGGAGTGAGCCGCGCCACGGTCGTCGCCGACATCCAAGAAGCCCTCAACGCCGGCAAGCTACCTAGCGTGCCCCGGACAGGAAAGACTTCGGACCTGGCCGAGAAGGTCTTCACAACGGTCGCCGAGAAGCTGTGCCAGGAACTCACTCAGAGGATCGACGAGTCGCTGGATCCAGCGGCTCTCGCTGCGCTCCAGACCTCGGGCAGAGGCTCCGTCGCACTTGCCGCCGCCTTCAAGATGATCGGAGTTCCCTACTCGTGGGGCGGAGGCGGCCCGGACGGACCGAGCTACGGGACCGCGCAAGGCGCAGGAATCAACGGCTTCGACTGCTCTGGCCTGTCCGAATACGCCTGGGCCAAGGCAGGCGTGAGGATCGGCAGCGACACGTCCGCGCAATGGCGGGCGGGCGTCCGAGTACGGCGCTCACAGCTCAAGCCCGGCGATCTCATCTTCTTCGCCACCAACCCCAAGGATCCCTCGACCATTCATCACGTCGTCATGAACATCGACGGAAGGCGCTACATCCACGCACCGAGCACGGGCAGCCGTGTCCGGGTCGACACCTGGACCTCGTACCGAGAGGCCGAATACGCGGGAGCCGTACGGCCCGGATGACCTCGGCGTAAGCTTGAGACGACCGCTCTCACCTTTTGACCGATCGGTATGAGCAGGTCAACAGGGAGGATCACGCGCCTAGCGCGGGTCCTCCCTGTCCTCGTCCGGGAAGCAACCCTGCAACAGCACGTAGCCGGGCATGTGCTCAGCCGGACGTACCCCGATCGTGAACATCTCCGGATCATCGAACACCGGCTCGCCGCTGGGCCGGCGGGTGTACGGAACCCGCCCGTAGTCCACCCCGTCGCCCTGGTCGAAGCTCATCCAGGTGATCGCTTCCTGCTCCCCTTCGCGAAGGGGATGGCTGGACATCGCACGGCTGTAGACCTTGTCCGGCGTGATCAGCCACACCTGGGGAACGGCGAAGATCCATCGGGTGGCCCCGACCTCCCGCACCCTGTCAGCGGCACGCGTTTCGAACGCTGCGGCAGCCTGCTCGTCACGAAGGTAGTCGTAATCGCTGAGCACGAGCAGCCGCTTCGCCTGCAGGGCGACGATCGCGGGGCGTTCGCGAGCGGCGATGTTCTTTTCGAGGCGCTCGACCACGTCGAAGAGCAATGCGGCCGTCTCGTCGTTCATGGCGCCCTCCGAACTTCGCGATCCCCCGATCCTGCCATGAGGGATGGAGTGTGGGTCGCCGTTCAGACGGCCCACACCGCACGCGTCAGGCGGCCTTACGAAGGACGGATCGGTCAAGCACTCTCTCCAGCGTCCGGAGCGTGCTCAGGTCGAGCTCATCCACACCGCCTGTCACCATGCGAAGCATGTTGCGTTCGGCCCGTACGGCTCCTCGCACGACCTGCTCGTGATGGGCGAAGGTGTTGACGGCCTGGATGACACCGAAGGCGGTTCCCTTCCACGGCGTGACGCGATCGTCGTGGTTCCAGAGGCGGTTCAGGCCGGCCCGCTTGGTCTCCGCGAGGGTGCGCTTGCGGCCACGTTCGCGCGGGATCGGCGTCTGAACGTCGAGGAAGGCGTTCCACTGCGCGCCGGACACGTCGACCTGGCACAGCCGCTTGACCTCCTCGGCGAAGTCGTCGGCGACGCGATGGATGATGCCCAGAGCGTCTCGGACTGCGGCGATCCGGTGCAGAGAGTTGCGAGAGTGCTTGACCTTGATCCGCTTCGCGGAGCCTTCGGCCAGCGACGCGGAGAGGGTGTTGTCGCATCGGATCAGCTGGGCGCCGGTCTGGTAGGTCGACGCCAGTGAGCCGTCGAGAGAGGTGGCCGCGGACAGGAAGGGACGGTAGGTGATCCCCTCGGGAGTCGTGCAGGACTCGGGCACCTCGACCTGGACCCACGCGACCGCGCCGTTCTTGAGCAGCCCCGCGGAGCCGATGAACAGTTCGTCGTCCAGGATCGTTTCGAGGTTCTCCAGCAGCCAGCGCTTGTATTCGTGGACTCGGAACTTCTGGCTGAACACGCCGAGGACGGTTCCCGTGTCAGGACGAATGATCGTCTTCCGGGTGGGGTCGGTGATCCGAGTGACCCCGTCGTCGGTCAGGTAGCTGGTCTCTACCGTCCCCTCGATCGGCGTCCAGGCGAACAGGCGCCGCTTGACGTCGTCGACGGGGATCGGCCCGCTGTAGTGGTTCGGCTCGTCGCCCTGCTCGCTGGCCCGATAGTGCCAAGCGCTCCCACGCTTGGCGGTGAAGCCGATCAGCGTGTTCTGGTTGAGCCATCGCAGTGATTCCCTGGACATGTGCCCTCCTGACAGGCGAACGGCGCCGGGCAGGGTGCCCGGCGCCGGGGATCGGCAGTGTGGTCAGGTCGTGGTGGGGTGGGGAGGAAGGATCGGCCGTGCTCCCAGTGGTTGCTTGGCCGCGAGCTCCGCGATCACGTGTGCCTGGGCGGCCCAGTCCACCTCTGCGAGCTGCGCGGGAGGTATACCGACGTCCAGCCCGAAGCTGATCAGGCGGGCGAACCGGTACTCAGGATCGACTGCCAGCGCCCGTTCGACAGCGACGCGGGCCAGGGCTCCGTCGCCTGCGCCGAGGGCGATGAAAGCCAGGTTGGTCGCAGGGGCTGGGACATATGCGGGCTCGACTCGGCGGACCACCTCGGTCCACAGCTGCCGGCACACCGCGTATCCCCGCCGGGCGATCTCCGTCATCGCGACGTCGCGGATCTGGATACCGGTCAGCAGCACGCCGAGCCAGGCGACGTCATCGGCTGGGAGTTCGCGGTTGGCCTCGACATGAGCGAAGCAGACTTCGACGTGACGAAGTCCCTCCGCGAACCAGTACGTATCCTTCTGCGTCCGCAGCAGGCCGTGCGCACGAGCGCGAGCCAGTGCCGTGGCCTGCCGCATCTCTTCGCGATCAGCCCCACTCACGGGGGCGAGGGAAGCGATCAGAGCGTTGCGGCTGGGCAGCGCGACGGCACCCTTGGCCACCGCTTCCGCGGCGACTTGGTGGCTTGTGAGGTCGTACGGTGAGCCCTCGACCGGACAGCAGCCCAGGTCGGAGCACGTGTAAGACCAGTATCGCCCCCCATCGCAGCGGAGGGCCTCGACGATCTTGACGTCCGTCTCACGAAGTGCCTCGCGGACAGCGTCCATGGTGGGGGTCACCTGCCCGCCGCTCCCGTAGCCGATCAGAACCGCCGACGGGACGCGCTCTCGGGTGAGGACAGCACGACAGTTGGCTGCGATCTGATCTACGCCCTCGGCGCCTTCCGGCAGGTCGTAGCGGATCACGCTGGATACCGATCCGGCGTGACCGATGCTCATGGCCACCAGGCTCAGCACTGGATGGAAGCCGAGCAGGTAAGGCAGGGCAGCGAGCAGGTCGGACGGCGCGGTCAGGACGATCGCCTTACCATCGGGACCGGTGGGGATGTTCATGTCTTCCGCCTCCAGGAATGACGAAGCCCCGGCTCGGTCAGCCGGGGCAGGGGATGTCAGGGCTTGGTTTCGCCTTCAGCAACACTCGGGATGCGCAGCGAGGCCGCAGAGAGGGGTTCCGCGATGCCTTCCGAGGCGGGCTGCTGAACCAGAACCGCCGCGTCCAGCGCCCGCCTGTCTGGTCGTGATCACATCTCGCCGAATCAGATGGATGCACAACCAGGGGAGGCGTGATCTCCTCCGCAGTAGGCGCAGAGGTCGTCCATGGCATAGCCGGACAGCGCCTCGGCGAATTGATCGCGCCACTTCAGTTGCGCCCGCGTGTAGTGGCTGAAGTATTCCTCGTCCGTGTCGCCCTCACCAAGGGTGAGGAACGCCAGCACAGTCCGACCTGTGGCGATCAGCGACTCGGTGCTCAAGGTGCCACCGATCGGTGAGCTGATATCGGTAGACGTGAAGATCGTCCGTCCGTAGCGGGACAGCCGGTAGAGCCAGCTGAGCCGCCCGTCGGTGCTGCGGCCGCACGGCCACAGCTCCAGCAGGTGCTCACCGTCGATGGGCCAGCCGGGGAGCAGCCGCGGCGTGATCCTCCATCTCGGCGGCAGAGTGACGCCGTCAAGCACGGCCATATGGGTGACCTCCTCGTGGTCGGCGCTCATGTGATGACGACTGAGATTCCTGGTCATCGGGGACGGCGTCGGCCAGCCGGGTGCCGTACTGGAGCGCGTCCGTGAGGCACTTGTGGAACAGCACCCCCGGAAAGCGCTGACGGATCTGGTCCAGGTCCGTCACGGTGCCGCTCCAGTCCCCTGGCAGACCGGGCTGAGGCGGGATGAACAGATGCTGGAAGGCGCAGTCCGATGCGTGTGCCTCAGGCGCGAGATCCGGGCACAGCACCAAGATCAGTAGAGGTTCTGAGGGCGTTACGTCCAACGGCGGTTCCTCCTTCGGATGTGTTGTCTCGTCCGGACGGCCTTGCGGGGCCGCCCGGACGAGGAGCGAGGACGGGAGAGGCGCTGGAGCCGGAATCCGCGCCGCACCCGGCGCTCACCTGCTGGTCATTCCAGGCGGACGGCCTGGACGCTGGCTTGGTAGAACTGACCGGCGACCTGCACCTTGCCAGCGGCCCGATAGCCCCTCCATCCACGGACGGACTCGCGCTGAACAAGGCGAGAGGCCACGAGGCCGGCCAGCCCAGCGACCATGTCCTCTCTCGTGGCCATGACCTTCGATGCCGGGTTGCTCCGGGAACGGACCAGCACGGCTTGGGCTTGTGCCCGGTACCGGATCTCCTCGGCGACGACCTCGCCTGCGACGTAGAAGCCTCTGGAGCCAGTGGAGAACTCCGTTGCCTCCAGTTCGGCATTGATCAGGATCACCAGGGCAAGGCTGATTTTCATGTAATCCCCTGCACTGCCATGGTTCGGACCTTGTGCCAGAACCACATTCGTGAGGCGACGCCAAAGGCCATACAGGGAACATCAGCGCAAGCGCCCAATGCGACTACCGCAGTCGCTCGGCTCTCACTTAAATACGGTGGCGGACAAGCTCCAAGCGTCCGCGAACCTTCTCGACTTTCCGGTCCAAGACGTTTGCTCGGACCCTCGTGAGGCGTGAGAGCGAATTCGCTCTCACTTAAATACGGCAGCCGAACCGCCCCAGGCGTCCGCCGAACTCGATATTTCTTCCGCGAATACGAAAAGCCCTGGAGATGGAACCTCCAGGGCTTTGTGTGCGGGCGCTTCAGTCGCTCAGGACTGAATCCTCACCGGCATGAACCAGATTGCCCCTTGCGTCGTCCAGGCGCTCCGAGAGCTCGCGCAGCTCTGACCGCGCCGCGTCCCGAACACGGATGACAGCACGGCGTGAGCCGTAGACACCGCCTTCTCGCTCCTGCGCGACGGTCGCGAGGATGCCTGCGCGCCCGAGGTCGTCCGCCTGTTCGGCCTTCGAGATGATCTCTCGGAGAACGGGGAACTCCTGTCCGTCGCCGAATGCCTGCCGGAAGATCTCCGCGCTGTGCTGAGCCGTGGAGAAGGAGACGGCCGCGTATGTCGCGTTCTCCACATGCGGGAGTCCTCGCATGAGCTGCGCTCCTGGAGTGCTATCCACTTCGGTCGGAGGCACGTCCACCCGATAGCCGTTGCGCGCCGCGGCGTCGCGAACGGCCCAGCGCTGGAGCGTTGTCCGGGTGATGACCATCTCCGTTCCGTCACGCCGTACGTAGGTCCATGCCTGGATCTCCCGCGTCGAACCGCTCCCGGTGGTGGGCTGACACTTGCTCAGCACATCCCGGAGTCGCTGGGCGAACAGGAGAACCGCGTCCTGATTGACGTCGTCAGAGACGTCGTCGGTGCCGTAGGGGGCGTGACCAGCCTTCACGATCGTGGCGCTACCATCCATGCGCTTGCGGGACCGCGTGGCGTCGACCGTACGGCAGTAGCCGCGAGCCAGCTTACGAATTTCCGCCCAGTCCTCCGGCGTGACGCGCGCCATGTCTTCGGGGGTGAGACTCCCGCCGGGAAGTGTCGTCGGTACGTGCTTTCCGAAAGCGCCCTTGGCCATGACCACTCCGATCTCTTTGCGTCTCCGCGCTATCGCGAAGACCTCACCTTTTGACCACTTCAATTCAATCTCAAAATACAGATCAAATCAATCGGCTTACCAGATTATTTACCTAGTTTCCGCAGGTCAGCCGGCCAGTCGAATGAAATTAGGCGTGATATGCCTAGTGACCAAGTCGAAGAAATACATGAATTCGAATGCCTCACATTTGCGTGAATCGCAATTCTGTCTGTCGGATTTTCTCGCCGCTTCGATCGCTCCTTCGTTAGCGGTGACTGCACCACGAGTCGGAGCGCACCACAGGTCTCGGACCAGCACGTGACCTCGCGATATACCCTGCCTACTTCCCACCACTTAATCTGGAGGGGTATTCGCGCAACAATTCGAAGCCCTATCGGAACGCCAAGCAGCGCAAGGAGATCGTCGGCCTGGTACGCGATGAGAGACAGTCTTGCGATGGCACACGCTGTGCCCGCCTGCCTCTACATGTGGCATGAGCTGCTTGGAGGTGACCTGCGCCAATCGCGCCGAGGAGTGCCCCGAGCCTGAGCTGCTGCGCCCGGCCGCCGACATTCTCAGCGCCAACGGCTGCCCGTCGGTTCCTCAACCCGTGGTCCGCGAAGCGGGCGACCACACGCACGGGAAGCGATTGATCAGATACGCCTCGTTATCTACGCTGTCATCATGACACTCCCCACCGAGCCGATCGGCAGCATCCCCCGCCCGCCTGCCCTGCTGGCCATCGCAGCCTCCGAACCGGCCGAGGGAGCGTCCGCGCTGGCCGAGGCGCAGGAACAGGCCGTCCGCGACACCGTCCACCGTCTCCAAGAGCTGGGTTCGCCGGTGGTCACCGACGGCGAGCAGGCCAAGCCCAGCTTCGCCACCTACCCGATCGCCGGGCTCGCCGGGCTCGTCCCGGACGGCGTGGTGATCCCCTTCGTCGACGGGCACCAGCGGCAGTTGCCCCGGCTGACGGCCGGACCGTTCCGCTACCAGGTCCACGCCGAGCACTACCTGCGCGCCGCCCAGCGCCACGCGAGCGTGCCGGTCAAGCAGGCCGTCATCGCGCCGTCGGCGCTGAGCCTGCTCTACCCGGCCGAGGGCATCGACGGCTACCCGCGCGAGGCGTTCCTGGCCGACCTGGCCGACCAGGCCGAGGCCGACATCCGCGGCTGCCTGGAGGCCGGGGCGCACGTGGTGCAACTCGACTTCACCGAAGGCCGGCTCTCGCTCAAGCTCGACCCGAGCGGCGGGGTGCTGGACGACTTCGTCGCGTTCAACAACAGCGTTCTCGAGCGCTTCACCGACGCAGAACGCGCGCGCATCGGGGTGCACACCTGCCCCGGCGGCGACCAGGACTCCACCCACAGCCTCGACGTCGACTATGCGGCCCTGCTGCCCAAGCTGTTCCGGCTCAAGGCGGGCAACTTCTACCTCCAACTGGCCAGCGAAGCCGACCCGGGCAAGGTCTTGACGGTCGCCGCCGAACACCTACCCGCCGACGCGCGCGTCTTCGTCGGCGTGATCGACCCGGTGGACCCGCGTGTCGAGACCGCCGAGGAGGTCCGCGACCGCGTCCTGACCGCCGCCCGCCACCTGCCCGCCGACCGGCTGGGCACCTGTGACGACTGCGGGTTCGCGCCCTTCGCCGACGACACCTCCACCTCACGGGAGACGGCGTTCGCCAAGATCCGGGCCCGGCTGGAGGGCACAGAGCTGGCCTCGGCCGAGCTCGGCATCTGATCGTTCCGCCTGCCCGTCCGTGAGAACGTTGCCCAAGGCCGAGCAGGTTACCCGCAAGGAGTTGGGCGGGGTACGGCGCACGGACCGCAGCATTACCCGCCTACTAAGTGCTGAACCGCGCCGACCGCCATCCAGGCTGTGACCAGCCTGCCCGCTCCCGCGGACGCTGACGTCGACCGGCCAGTCGACTCGGTCGACGTCGTCACCGACGTCAGCGCCCGCTTCGCCACGCACCTGAAGGTGCTCGCCCACCAACTCGGCGAGAGCGTCCTGACCAGCGCCGAGCCCGAGCGCCTGGCCGCCGCGCTGGCCGGCGTGTAGTGGATGGTGGCCAGGGTGAGCGCGGCCGCCGGTCGCGTCACGAATGGCCGGTCAGGCGGCGATCTTCCTCATTCGTGGCCGGATTGTAAGACCCGCCGACCTGCGCTTTGAGGGCCGCCCCGGAAGCTGCAACTCGTCAAGGGGGGCCGCTACTCAGGATAAAAGAGGCTCACCGCTGGAACATTCGCAGGTCGCGGTCACCCCTGCCCTCAGACACCCTCGCCTTCCGAGGATGCCGGGCAGTACTGCCAGACGGATTCCAGCCACGGCGGGGCCACGCCCGTGAAGTGCGCCCAACTGCCCGGTTCCGCCCCCGGGTAGTCACCTCGGACCTCAGAAAGGAGCCGCAGCATGAAGCCTTCCCGGATCAGGCTGTTGACGATCCGGCTCAGTGTCTGCCTGTACTCCAGGGGTTCGCGAATGCGGCGGCCGGCCGGCTTGCGGTCGTAGACCCAGTCCTGGTCGGGATAGCAGGTCGCGGCCTCGTCCGTGTAGGGATGCTTCAGCGTGTAGCCCTCCCCGTTCCACGAGTGGTGAGTGAGCCCGGAGAAGAACGGGTTGGCGCACATCAGGCAGTAGTAGCCGCCTTCGTCGACGACTCTCGCGACCTCACGGAAAACGATCCGGGAGTCTGGGACGAAGGTCAGCGAGTACGAATGCCAGACCAGATCGAACGAGGAGTCGTCAAGGGCCGACAGGTCCCGCATGTCTCCCTGGATCGTGCGGATGCCGACGCTGTAGTGCTCAGCGGCCAAGCGGTCCCACTCCAGCTGCCCGGACGAGATGTCGAGAACCGTCACGTCGGCTCCGAGCAGAGCGAAGGCCGCAGACTGCTGCCCGCCCCCTCCCGCCAGGCAGAGCACCTTCCGGCCCGCCAGGTCGCCGGGGATGCCCAGCCTCTCCAGGCCCAGATAGGCCTGAGCCTTCTCCGCGTCCAGGTCGAGCATAGGACGGGTGAACAACGCCTCCGCCCCCACAAGGGCTTCCCAGCGTTCCTCGTTGTAGTGGTAGACCTCGTCCTGCATGGCGGACACCCTAGCTGTCGTCCAACGGCCGGGACGAACCATGTTCGGTCGGGCCTTGCTCCTCCATCAGTCCACCCGCCAGAACTGCCACTTCAGGATGGAATGCCTCGCTGTAGCACTCGTACTAGGCACGGTCATGAAGAGCGGTAAGGCTGAAGGCTCCGCTTGCGGCAAGTCGCTCTCATCGACGAGATCACCAGTCGACTCGGATGCGCCGATGCCTTCCGACGTCCTTGTGTGTCCCTCCATGTCATCCTGACAGCGTTCAGTCGCAGGCCATCTACTGACAGCAGTCAAGTCCGCCGACGTACCAGCTCGATCGGTACGGCTGCTTTCAGAAAGGGATCCCAGATGACCAAGTCCTCGGCTCTGTCAGTCGCTGAAGCGGTATCCATCCGCCGTGGGGAGCCGTTGGTCGGCTCCATTCGAGTCGATGGCTCGAAGAACGCAGCCCTTCCCCTGATCGGGGCGGCCGCAGCGCTGGGACGACTCGTGCATCTGAGCAACGTGCCGCAGTGCCAGGACGTGGAGACCATGCTCGGTCTCCTCCAGAAGTGCGGCTACAGCGTCGCCCGATCGGTCACCAATCCCGAGGAGGTGGTGATTCAGCCCATCTCGTTCAATGGACAACCGCAAGAACTCGCCGACGCCGCCCGCATCCGCGCCTCCTACTACCTGGTACCTGCACTCCTCGCCTCCTGCGGACAAGCACGCCTGCCATGGCCCGGCGGCTGTGCCATCGGAGAGCGGGGCATGGATCTGCACTTCCGGATCTACGAGGCCTTCGCGGATCGAGTGCTCCTGCACAGCGAGGGCTATCAGGTTCAGAGGGCAGCGACCAGAACGCTCTCGATGGAGATCTCACTGCCGTTCCGGTCCCGTGGCGCCACCGTGGCGGCCATGCTCCGAGCGGTCGTCGACCGCTGCCGGCTGACCCTCTTCCAGCCGAACCTGTCACCTGAGGTGGTGGAGATCATGGCGTTCCTCAGAGAAGCTGGCTGGGACGTGTGCGGGGACGAGGTCGCGGTGAATCTCGTGCCACCGTCCGACGATGTCTGGGCTCCGCTCCTCTGGGAGGTGCCCGGGGACAAGGTCGAGGCGGTCACGCTGGCCTGCGCGGTCGCGGTGAGCCGGGGATGTGCGGTGATCAAGGGAGTCCGGGCGGTGGACGTCCTGCCGGCCATCGAGGCGTTCGACTGGCTCGGCATCCCCGCCCATGCCGGTGCGAACACGCTGACGGTGCAGGCAATCGACACTCAACTGAGCGGACAGCCGCTGCGCGCGGTCGCGTCCCTAGCGCCGGACGGGCTGGACGCCGACTTCGAGCCGCCGCTGATGGCCGTGGCCCTGGGGGCGCCGGGAGTGCACCTGTTCGCCGATGCCATCAACCCCGGGCGGCACGGCAACCTGATCCCGCAACTTGCCCGGCTCGGTGCCGTCATCGAGCAGTTGTCGGCGACCCAGTGCCGGTTCTCCGGTCCCCAGAGGCTCGTCGGTGCCCAGGTGACGGCCAACGACATCCGCAGCGGGTCCACCCTCATCATCGCCGCCTTGACCGCCACGGGGGTAACCACCGTAAGGGGCATGGCCCAACTACGTCGTGGGCATGCCGATCTGCCGAGCAAGCTGCGGCTGCTCGGCGCGGACATCACCGAGGAAGCGGCATGACCGATCACCGCGTGCTGGAGAGCATCGTGGCCACCACCGATGTTCACTCCAGCTTCGACCGGTCGCTGCCCATGCTTACGCACCTGCACGCGGTACGTGATCGGGCGCTGATCGTCGATTGCGGCGATTTCTTCGAGGGCAGCGGCTACTACCGGCTCGGCGGCGGATACATCGAGCGGCAGGCTCTGGTGTTGCTCTACGACGTCATCGCTCCCGGCAATCACGGTTGGCGACACCACCTCGAACCCGACATCCGCTCACTCACTGTGTGTGCCAACACGATCGACGCCGGCACGGGAGAACCGTTGTTCCGACCGGTCCACATCGTGCAGATCAATGGCCGGCGGGTGGGCGTGACCGCCGTATTCGGCGAACAGGCATTCCTCACCATCCCCTTCGGAGACCGCAACGATCACGCCGTCCTTCCTCCTGTCCCTGCCCTCGAAGCGCTCTGGCACCGGTACGCCGAGGACGTCGGCGACTGGATCCTGCTCAGCCACTCCGGCTTCCAGAGCGACCTTGCCCTGGCCGCCGCCTGCCCGTTCATCTCAGTGATCTTTTCCGGTCACTGCCACAGCGAGCAGTACGGGCCGGTGCGCGTAGGGGGACACGATCGTGGTCAAGGGCTACGAGCTGAGCGCGGGTTACGCGGAAGCCGCCCCCGACGGCCAGCACTGGGCAGCTCGAGCTCAGGTCTTCTCGGAACCCACTGGCGTGGCCGATCCCGTGGCTCGTCTGGCTGCGCAGATCCAGGCCCTGTCAGCCCGCCTGGCCATACCACGCGGCACTCTTGCCATGCCCTTCCGCGATACGCCCCTCGACCGCCGCGAGCTCCTGACGCAGATCGCGCGACAGCTCCGCTCGCACCTTCAGGTGGAGGCCGTCGTCCTCAACGAAACCTGCCTCCGTCCGACTCCTCTCGGCAGCGTTCTCCTTGAAGGAGACCTCCTGACCATCGAGCCGCACGGCAACGAGCTCGTCTACGCCACGTTGCCGAAGACCCGCACCTGGGATGCGCTTCTCGGCGAGCTCGCCCTCCCGCTCGGACCACTTGTAGTCGCTCGTGATCCGCGCATCAGGCAACCACGGCAGACCATCACCACCCAGTACCTGGCCGACACCTTCCTCGGCGGGCACTGGAGGGGGCCGAAGCTGCCACTCGATCAAGCCGTACAGGCCGTTCTGACGGGTCAAGGAGGCGACGCCCGGTGATTCTCACAGGGCCTGAGATCAGTGCCGCGGCCGACGATGGCCGCATCAGAATCCACCCGTTCAGCCCCGAGCAGGTCAACCCCAACAGCTACAACATCCGGCTCGGACCCACCTTGCTGACCTACACCGCGCCCGTGATCGATGCCTACGAGCTCAACCCCACGCAAGCTGTCACGATCGGCAGCGAAGGCCACGTTCTGCTCCCAGGGGAGCTCTACCTCGGTCATACCGTTGAAGAGGTCGGCTCCGACACCTTCGTGCCACTGCTGTTCGGCCGATCGTCAGTCGAGCGGCTCGGCCTGTTCGTCGAGATCGCTGCGCCGATCGGTGATCTCGGCTTCCACGGCCAGTGGACCCTGATGCTCTCCCCTGTACGCCCGCTGAGGGTCTACCCCGGCATGAAGATCGGACAAATCATGTTCTTCGTGTCCGCCGGCGCCGTCGCCCTGTATCGCGGCAAGTATCAAGACTCCCTTGGCCCACAACCGTCCCAGCATTGGCGCGACCGGCTGAAGGCAGGTGCGTCATGATCTTGACCGGAGCTGCCATCGGCGCCGCGATCGATCGGGGCCACATCACCATCGAGCCCTACGATCCTCGGCGGCTGTCTCCCAATGCCTACGACTGGCGCCTGGGCGATCGCATCAGGATCTGCGATGGGGCCTTGGACGTCGCCCGCCCGGCCGACTTCGAGGGACTCGCCATCCCCGAATCCGGCACGGCACTTTCGCCAGGCCTGCTCTACCTCGGCGTAACCTGCGAGCGGACCTGGTCAGAGCGCTACGCCCAGCTTCTCAACGGCAATCGCACCATCGGGGCCCTGGGCATCTGGGTCCATGTCTCCGCTCCGCTTGGCCACACTGGGCACGCCATCCCCTGGACCTTGGAGATCAGAGTCGCACGTCCCGTCCGGGTCTATCCCGGCATGACCTTCGGCAAGCTCGTGTTCCTCCACATCTTTGGAACTTCATCGAGCTACCAGGAGCACGGCAGCAAGTACACCGCCAGCACCGGCATCGACGTCTCCCGTCTCTACCTGGAGATCCGCTCGGGCGGAGGCCACCCATGAACCCCGTCGTCACCGCTCTGGACCTCCCTCTGGGAAGCGCCGGCGGCAGCGTTGAGCTGCTCCACGATCTATACGGAGGTGCAGAGCCGTTGATCTCCGCACGCGTGTTCATGCTCGACAACGGCAGTCCGCCCGCGCCGCCCTTCGAAGCCCTGAGGGTCGAGGGCAAGTGCCTGACTGGGCCGCGTTTCTGGACCTACGTCCATGCCCTCAGCACCGCAATGGCCAACGTCCTCATGCCTGACGACGGAGCTGTCACACATCTGCAGCACCTGACCTTCGGCGCCACACCTGCGCTGCTTCGTGCGCTCCCCCGGCGTCCGACTATCGCCCTTGTCCACGGCACAGACCTGCTCTGCGCCACCTCCAACGCGACGCAGCGCCAAGTCCTGCGCCAGAGCGCCCACTGGGCGACCGCGATCGTGGTGCCGACGCCCGCGATGGCTGACGCCCTGCGTGGCATGGCCGACGTGGACGTCGCCAAGGTGGAACACATCCCGTGGGGCATCCCTGACGACCTTCTGCAACAGCCGCCGAGACCGTGCAGATCGAGTGATGAACCCTTCCGCCTGCTCTACGCGGGACGGCTCACAGCCGAAAAGGGTGTTGCAGCCCTGGCGGCGGCATGCGCGGACATCAGTGACATGACCTTGAGCATCGCGGCCCCAGTCCGCGAGTACGCTCGCTTCGCTGAACACCTTCGTCGAACCGGTTGTGATCATCACTACCTAGGCTGGCTCGATCGTCCTCAGCTGTGGGCCGCCTTCAGCGATCACGACGCACTCGCCGTGCCGTCCACCACCTTGGAAGCCTTCGGCCTGGTCGCCGTCGAAGCCCAAGCGTGCGGTCTGCCCGTCCTCTACCAGCCTGTCCCCGGGCTCACCGACGTCCTGGGCGGCACGGCGCTTCGGACTGACTTCACCAATCCAGCGGCGCTAGCCTCCACGCTGAAAACCTTGAAACGCGATCGAGGCACGCGAGCCGAGCTGAGCACCGCAGGCCTCGCCAACGCACGCCGCTTCCCCATCAGCAGCACCGCCCAGGCACTCTCCAGACTGGGCGACCAGATCACCTGACGGCTCGTCCATGCGGCTGGCCGCCCATCGCCAGAGTCCGTTACTACCCTGGCAACCGCAGCAACCCACCGAGAGGGAGATCATGACGCCCGATCCCGACCACATCGAGAGTCTCCTCCGACAGGGCGTCCACCAGGAGGTCTATCCCGGCGCGGTCTGGGCCGTCGGCGACGCCGACGGCACTCAACTCACCGGTGCCTGCGGTCTGCTCGATCCCCGCGACCTGGACCAGCCCATGACCCAGGACACCGTCTTCGATGCCGCCAGCCTCACCAAAATCGTCGCCGTCTGGTCGATCATCGGCATGCTTTGGGAACAGGAACGCCTCAGCCTGGACGACCCGCTCTCGCTTCACATGCCGGAGCTGGACGGCTTCGAGCTCGGCCCGGTCACCATACGCCAACTCCTCACCCACACCGCGGGCCTGCCACTGCGGGCCAACCTCAAGAACCTCTACGGCAGCGATCCGCGCCAGATCCGGGACGGCGTCCTCCGGGAAGCCCTGCACCGCCCACCGGGCCAGGCCGTCGAGTACACCGACCGGGCCGCCCTCATCCTCGGGTTCCTCGGCGAACACCTCGCCGGCGCTCCGCTGGACCGACTCGCTCAGGCGCACGTCTGGCGCCCCATGGGGATGACCACCACCACTTTCGGCCCCCTTCCACCCACGCTCATCGGGCGCTGCGCCCCCACTGAATACGACGAGGAGACCGGCCGACACCTCAAGGGCACAGCCCATGACTTCTCGGCTCGGCTGCTCGGCGGGGTGTGCGGAATCGCCGGCGTCTTCTCCACCTTGCCTGATCTGGCGCAGTACCTGCGGCATCTACTCGCTCCCAGCCCCGGGCGGGGGTTCGGCGCCGCCTGGATCCAGGAGTCCCTCCGAGTGCAAACGGGAGATCTACAGCCTGCGCGAGGCCTGTTCTGGCACCCGGCCGCCGGAACCGATCCCGCTGACGGCATCTTCGTCCACTACGGCTTCACGGGGACCGGGATGTGGATCTCACCCAAGCAAGATCGATGGGCAGCGCTGCTGACCAACAAGCTCTACTACGGTCGCGACCGCCAGCCGCTGACCGAGATCCGTAACGCCTTCCGAGCCCTGGCGTTCGCGTAGGTGGCGTCACCTGTGGAGCACCTCGCTCAAGCGTTTCTCCGTCCGATAGTCCCCTGGCACGCCAAGGCTGCGCTGGTGCTGACGTAGCAGCTCGGCGGTCCGCGAGGCATCGTCGCGCCGGTCGAGCCGCAGCTGCAACCGGATGATACGGAAGTACGTCTCTTCTGTATCGGGGTCCAGCTGGCGGGCACGCTCCAGCGCGGCCAACGCGCCCTCGGCGTCCACGTCAGTGAGGTGTTCCGCCAGTTGCGCAAGAACGTCGGCCTGGGAGCGGGTCAACGGATACCGCTGGTCCTCGATCCACTCCGCGGTGAGCCCTTCCGCCAGCTCGCCGGTGCACAGCTCGGCCGCCTTCGTGAGGGCAACGAGACGGTCGGCCGGCTCGACGGCCGACCTGATCCGCTCCAGCGCCTTTTCGTAGTCCCAGAGGTCAACGCTGATGAGGTCGCGATCGATGCGGTAGACCGCGGAGTCCTTCGTGGTCGAGGCACTGATGAACGGTGCCCGCTTCGCTTCGACGCTCTTGTGCCCTGTCGCAGCCACAAGTGCGCCTCGGAGATGTCGGAGAGCGTTGTGGATGTCCTTGCCGAGATCGTCGGGCCAGAGCGCGGTGGCCAGCTGATCACGGGTCACACCGTTCGGATGCAGGGCGAGATAGGTCAACGTGCTCAGCTGCAGCCAACTCAGCGTCAGTGCTTCTGACCGGCCACGAACGTGTACAGCAGGATGACCGAGAACCGTCAGGCGAACAGGCGTTGAAGCCGGCCAATCACATGGTTCTTCGCCTGTCGCAGGCGCAGGCGCAGGACTGTCCTCCTTGTCCGGAATAAGCTGGCGTAGATGAGCCGCAGCCTCGTCCTTGTTGATGTGGAACATGAGCGCGTCCATCAACGAGTCGTTGCCACCCCCCTCGACGCGATGTGTCTCGCCGATGTCGCAAGTGATGCCCTCTGGCCAGGACCCCAAAAACAAGCCGCCCACCCCTGCACGCCGGCCGGCTGTGAGAGGCGCCGTGGCGTGCTCGTAGACCTCGTCATCGAGTTCGGCGATGAGCAGGGTGGCAGGCAGGGCTTCGCCTGGATCGTTTCGGCGTACTTCGCCGATGTCCGTCGACTCGCGTTCGAGCACCATCCGCATGCGCATGAAGTACATCTCCTCGAACTGCCGCAAGGCGTCCTCATGCGAGGCGGCAAGCAGGAGCCCCGGCAGCGCGGCGCCGATCTGCTCGACCTCCTTTCCAGACAGACCGAACAGCTTCTCCACCAGGGCCGAGCAGATGATGATCTGAACGCGGTAGTTGCTCGACTGACGAAGCAGGTCGACGATCAGATAACGAACGACGTCATCTGCTCCAGCACCGGTGAGACCAAACCCAGGTCCTTCAAGGGCGACCCGTAGCGGCGAGCCGTCCCCTCTCTGTCCCAGATGGATCTGGTCGGGGACATCGATCGAGTGCTCCTGCTGGATCAGCTCCCCATCGGCGGGTATCGGCTCGGCGCGTTGGGCGAACGCTCGACGGTGGGCACGGTGTAGCTCCAGGACAGGGGCTGGCGGCTCGGGCTCAGGACTGATAACCACAGGTTCGTCGGAGGTTGGGGGAACTCGCCGGCGGCGTCGATGGAGACGACCAGCGATATAGGCGGTGCTGATCCCAGCGGCGTACGACAGAGCCACCAACGAGCCCGACGAGAGCTGAACGACATCATCGCTTTCACGCTGCTGGAATGGCGTGATCGACGGTTTGGCCAAAGTCGGTTCTGCCGCCGGCGGCTGCTGCCTTGGGGGCACTGCACGGGAGATCTCTGAGCGCTTGAGCGGAATGCGAAGCTTCCAACCAGGATGGATCACACCTGGATTCGTGAAGGTCCGGCCATGTGGTTGCCGTGATCCGGCGTTGGCCTTCCAGATCTTCGGCCAACGGCGTGGGCTGCCCAGTTCCTCGTCGGCGATGCCCCAGAGGGAGTCCCCCTCCTTCACCCGGTAGATCCGCTCCCTTGGAGGCGACTCCACATCTGGCGTGACGGCTTGCCCCAGTGGATGCGCGGTCGCCACGGCGATCACGTCTGGCGGAGCTGCGGCACTGCTGACCCCTGGAGTGAGGACTGCCAGTGTCGCCGAGGCAACCAAGTACGCGACAACGCGTTGCATCCCTTGAAGACCAGCGAGCCGAGGTACGGCACGTCGGCCTCGCAGTTTGGCGATGACCTCGACGAGGACGCTCACCGTGAAGGCCGCCCATGCTCCCCATGCGACAACTTCCAGGCCGGCCACGAAGAGCGTTCCGTCGGCAGGCGCGCTCAACACTTCAGCGACTTCGCGCAAGCTCGGCAGATGATCGGGAACGGGGGATCCCACGATCTTGCAGAACAAGACGGGGAAACCGACGACACCTGAAAGCAGTACAACGAAGGCGGCCACAGCACGCAGCAGGCGAAGCATCGTCATCGGCCAGGCCCTTCTACGCCTGCGACCAGGTTCGCATCGGCATGCGCCGTCATGGATACGGTGGTCATGCCTATCAGGGCAAGCAGCCAGGTCGCCTTGGTGACCGTGACAGTGACCCGAACAGAGGTGGGCCCAGAGATGACGACGTCACCCTGATGGCCGGTGCGAGACAGATGCTCTCGCGCCGCACGAAGAGCGGCACCGCGGTCGACAACCAGCTTCTCACCGCGATAGGCCGCGGCACGATCGATCTGTCCTGCCCCCGCTCGGGCGGCTTCCTCAGCGATGCCAACCGCCTCCCATCCGGCCCTCAACTTGTTTCCCAGATCGACGACCAGGCCGACGAACAGCATCAGGACCATGACGAGAATCAGGGCGTACGGCGTGATCGAGCCGCGCTCACTGTCCGGCGACGTCCACCGTCGCATGGCTCACCTTCCCCTTGTTCTGTAGGGATCCAGCGGGCTGAGGGAGGTGGCGTGCCGCTCGATGCTGCCGGGCAGCCCGGGGAAGGCCACGTCCGCCAAGGGCACGGAACAGGAGACCGATGCGGACACGTCAGCCGGAGTGCCCACCGGGCGGCTGAAGCCTGCAGTGTTCACCGTCACCGCGACCGCCTTGCAGTGCACGTCATGACCAGCCAGCGATTCTTTGGCACTGGCCTTTGCCTCACGGGCAGCGGCGGCGGGTGTTCGAGCGATTGACGCTTGGCGCGCGGCATCCCGAGCAGCGGCTTCCACCGCGGCGCCGGCGACGGTGATGCGGCCGACGGCCACGCCGACCAAGATGATCAGCATGATGACCGTGATGGCAAGAATGGCTTCGACGGTGACGCTGCCTTGCTCCTTCATGGTGTGCCTTCTGCCGGGCTGAAGCGTTCGACGGCTCCGGCCGCCTGCTCGGAGATGTCGATCGCCGGTAGAAACGGCACCAGGGACAGCGATCTGCCCGTCACAGTGACTCGAACCGTGTTGGAGTCACCCGTGCTCGCGGCGCTGATCGAGGTCAGGAGGCCGCTGGCGGTTCGTTCCGCGTACTGCCTGGCCACGCCGGCTCCGGAGGTGTGGGCAGCACCGTAGGCGCGGGCGGCCCGTACTCCTTGCTGGGCGGCGGCGAGCGCAACCGATTGGGCGAAGAACAGCAGGCATATCTGCATGCAGGCCATGACGGCGAGCATGAGGATGGGCAGGGCGATCACCGCCTCGGCGGTCACGCTGCCCCGATCAGCGCGGGACATCGGCTACCTGTCTAGAAGTCGATCGAGTTCGCCTTGTCGATGATCTTGGCGGTGACGATGCCCATGACGGTGACCGCGACCAGCACCAACGCCGCAATAATGATCATCGCCTCCGCGGACATCGCGCCCTTCTCAGGTTCTCGGCGGGCACGCTGGAGACGGTCCTTGAGGAGGCTCGCCAGCGCGGTCCAGTACGCGGCCTGCGGCGGTAGGAGCTTGGGCATGGTCGCTCCCTTTCAGCTCATGATGCGGTAGATGGCGGGGAAACAGACGAGCACTAGGAAGCCGAAGACGGAAACGCCGATCGCGATCGGCATCTCGCTCGTGCGGCTGTTGGCTGCGGCTCGGGCGTCGGCCAAGGCGGCCGTACGCATGGATTGGGCCTTGGCCAGGAGGGTGGTCAGGACGCGGGTGCCTTCGGATCCGGCGTCCTCCGCGATGTCGGCGAGTTCGGTGAGTTGCGCGATGCCGACGCGGTCTCCGAGCGCTCCGAGTCCTCTCCAGGGTTGCTCGCCTGCGCGTTTGGCGTGCTGGATGACTTGGGCGATCTGGCCGAACACCCATCCGCTGCAGATGTCCACAGGTGCCTGAAGCGCCTGAGGAGGACCAGAGCCTGCGGCCCGCTCCAAGGCGACCATGTCGAGATACGTCGCGAGGGCGGCCCGAAATTCCTGGCGGCGTTCGCGGGCCTGGCGGCGCGTGCTGATGTCTGGGATGAGCACGAACAACAAGGCGAGCACCACGGCGGCACCTACGGGAACGGACCAGGGCAGCGGAACGCCGGCGAGCGTGCACATCAGATTGAGCGGCACCGGGAAGAGCAGACCAACCAGCAGGAAGACGACGCGTTGGGCGGTGAAGCGCTCCACGCTGATGCCCAAGAGCGCCAAGTCGTCGCGCGGGATCGGCAGCCGGGACAGGCGCGTCCTGATCCATTCTGCCCGCGCCGGGGCGGGCTGCCCGGCGAGCCGGGCGAGCGCGGCATCCAGTCTCGGAGGGCCGGGGAACAGCTCATTCAAGACGATCAGCAGCCCGAGGGCGAACAGTGCTCCGCCTGCCATGGCCAGTAGGTTCATCGCTTCGCTCCGGGACCGTTCAAGAACCGGTAGCCGGGAGCGGCGTGACCGAGCCGATGCAGCCATGCCAGTGTCACGGCGTAGAACAGCACCACGACGGCCAGCACCAGCTGGCCGAGCGGAGTACCGAACGGCGCGACGTAGCTCTTCTGGGCAACTGCGAGCGCGCCGAACCCAGCGAGGATGGCGATGATCCAGCGCGCTGTCGTGCGGTGCTCGGCCCGGGCCGCCTCCACCTCCCGACGATCGGAGACGTCCTTGGCCACCAGCTCGGCCAGTTGCTGGAGCACGGCGCTGGCCCCCTTGCCGCGGCGACGGGCGGCCAGGATGAGGGCGGCGGCGATCCTGTCGCCGACGGCGTCGTCCACCTCGTCTGCGAACAATCGCAACGCGTCCTCGGTCGACATGCGGGTGACGCGGAGCCTGCGCGCCAGCGCGGTCACCGGCGCGGCGATGGCAGGCGGGACGTTCCGGGTCGCGCTGTGTTCCAGCGCCTGTTCCAGAGCCCGACCGGCGATGAGCAGGTCAGCCAGCCTGCGGGTCCACTGCTCCAATGCCTCCAGCTTGCGGATTCGGTCCGTAGCGGCCCGCCCGGTCATAACCTTGGGAAGTACGAACACCGCAGCGGCGGTAGCGACGGCGGCCACTGGCCAGCCGGTCAACCCCCAGACCACAGCGGCTGCCGCCAATGACACGGCGACCATCCGGTGATGTTCGTGGACCGCTTTACGGACCGCGATCCAGCGCGACGGGGGCCGGGCGGGCAGATCGGTGGCCGACGTACGCAGAGCCATGACTGTCCAGATGACGCCGCCAAGGATCATGGCACTGCCGAGTCCCGCCAGCAGGGCGCCGTTCATCGGATCTCCCATCGAGCAGCCATGGGATCGAGATGTGCGGGGTCGAAACCCACGGCTTTAAGCCTGGGCAGGCACTGCGGCGTGATGTCGGGCACGGCCCGGCCACCAGGTCCGGTGGGCCTGTAGAGGTGGTTGCGGCTCGGCATCTCGCTGTCGGCCGGCGGCAGCACCTCCAGGACCTCGGACACGAACCGTGTGTTGGTCACCGGGTCAAGACGCAGGTGCACGACCAGGTCGATGGTCTCGCCGGTGTTGAGGTGGATGACGGCGGGCGGTGTCTGAGCTCCGACACCGCGGGTCCACAGCATGACGATCCTGTTGAAGATCTCCTCGGTGCCGTCGGCATGGATGGTGCACATCGAGCCGGGATGTCCCGTGTTCATGGCCTCGAACATCGGAACGATCTCATCCGCCCGTACCTCACCGACGATGATCCGCTTGATGTTCTTACGCAGAGAGTGCGGAATCAGATCGTTCAGCCCGATGCCGCCGGCGCCTTCTGAATTGGGTTGCCGCGCCTGGAAGGCGATCACGTTCTGGTGGCGGTCCGTGAGGCGATCCAGGAACAGCTCGTAGTCCGACTCCAACGTCGCCAGCCGCTCCACCGGATCGATCACAGAGGCGAGCGCACGCAGCAACGTCGTCTTGCCCGCCGCGGTGCCACCGGTGATGACGATGTTCAGCCGCGCCAGTACGGCGGCTCGAAGGAACGCATACAGGCTGCGGCTGATCGTGCCGAGCTTGAGAAGGTCATCCAGGGTGACGTCCACCAGGCGGTGGCAGCGGATGCTGGCGCAGGGGCGGCGGGTGATCGCCATGGTGGCGCTGAGCCGTACGCCGACGCCGTCATCGCCTTCCGCCGGTCGCAGCGCCACGTTGAGCAGCGGGCTGGCCGCGGAGAACTCGCGTGGGTTGTAGCTCTTGTGCAGCGCCCACATCTGGATCATCTTGACGAGGTCGTCGTCGCTGGCGGCGACTGCCGGCCCGCGCTCACATCGTCCGTCTCCAAAGGTGATCCACACCTGATCGCAGCCGTTGAGATCGATGCTCTCCACCCGCGGGTCCTTCAGATACGGAGTGAGCGCCCCCAGCTCGAACCGCTCATCGATCACCGCTTCCACCAGCTGACGCTGCATGGCGAAGCTCACTGGTTTTCCGGAGCCGACCTGGCCCTGGGCCCAACGCTGGACGTGCGTCTGGATGATCCGCCGGGCGTCGTCGCGATCCTCGCTGTCCCTCAGATCGTCGGCGACCGCGACCGATACGGCCAAGACCGCCTCTCGGAACGCCCCATCGTCGGACACCACCTCGGCCTGCGGAAGGACGATCGGATCCATCGTGGTCCGCGGCGGCCAGGAGTCGCTCATGGCGCCGTCACCTTCTTCTCCAGATGCGACCTCATCGCCGACCCCAACCGTGAAGCACCGCGCAACAAGCCGGACCTATGAAAGGACTTCCTGGCCGGCACGCCATCCGACAACACCATGGCCGCCCTCCAGTCGTCAGGGATCTGCGCGAGCACAGGCAGGTCGAAGAGCGCCTTGCTGACTTCCTGAGAGGTGTACGGCCCACCGCCGACGGTGCACAGCCCGACCGAGACATCCGTTCCTACCCGGCGCCCCAGCGCGTCGAGCCGCGGGCGGGCCTGCACCACATGCCGCAGTGTCGGCCGCACCAGCATCACCGCCACATCACAGGCCGCGATCAGGCTCATCGGCGTGTCGGACCGGCCGATCTGACCCACGTCGACGACCACATCGACCTTCTCCTGAGCGGCCATGAGGACTCCAGCAACGGTCTCCCAGGCACCTTCCAACTGCACGAGGTGGCGGGGATCACGCAGTCCGGGAAGCAGTAACCACTTCCTCGCGTCCTGATCAAGTGCGATGACGTGCTTCCACACGATGGCCGGGTCCGAGTGGTGAGCGGCGGCCAAGGCCAGCTCCAGCAGCCCGTACTCGTGCCCGTCCATGCTTCCGGCCAGGAAACCCTGCAAAACGCTGCCGCCCTGAGGGTCACACTCGGCCAGCAGCGCCCGCCCCTCCCAGACGTACGTCGTAGCCAGTGCCGTGGTGGTGACCCCGGGAGACCCGCCCGGACTCATCAGCGCGAACATCGCCATCAAGGCCTCCTCGGCGTCAAGGCCATGGCGATGTTCCCGTCTGATGCCAGCGCGGCGAGTCTGGGGCCCTCATGACTGGGCACAAGTACGTCCACCACCATCAGCCCGTCGTTGTCCGGCCCCTTGACCTGATCCACCACAGCCTCGACCCCTCCGGACGATGCCTTGACGTCATCAGGGACGGTCTGAGCATCCGAGGCGGGCACGACCAGAAGTCGATCACCGGGTTGTAGCCCTCTGGCTGGGAGCCGACTGGGCTTGACGGCGATCGGAATGAGCTGCTGATCAGCCAGGGGTGTGACCTGATCAGTCACCATCCGGGACTGGACGAGCACGCCCTTCATCAGGTCGACGGCCGCCCGCTTGCCGATCACCCGCTGTAGCTCATGACTGCCGACAGCGGCGACGGCCTGGTCGGCGCCCATCATGGCAGTCGAGATGTTCTGCGCGGTGAAGGGCTGCCCGAGCGCCACATCCTGGGTGACCACCAGCACCGGCTCACGATCGTTCAACCGCATGACCGTCTGGACGGTGAGGAATGCGCCGCCAGCGACCACCAGCGTCCCGAACACCAGCGAGCTACGCCGGCGCTGACGCGGCTGCGAGAGGAGCTTGGGAGCACGTGTCGGAGGCGGCTCACCTACGGACAGCTGTCCCGATGCATCGGAAGTCGTCTCGCGAGCCATTCAGGAACCCCTTCCAACCAGCGCCGGCGCCTCGCCGATGCGCAGCGGGAACGTCGTCGAGGTAGTGATGGGTGCCACCGGCCCGCCGGAGCCACCCGATCCAGCCCATCGAGCCGTCCAGACCACCGAGACCTTCACCTGGTACTGCGCCCCTGGTAACCCGGCGCTCGACTGCGTGAACACGTAGGTGCATCCAAGGTTCTGATCGTCGGGAGATTTCGCGTGGTCATAGGGCGCTCCCGGGCCCGAGCATGTGAGGACCTTCTGTCCCGCGCCGGGCTGAACGGTCAGCTTCGAGGGAGTGGCGGTCACCTCGGCCCATACGGGTCCTGCCGTGACCTTCTTGCTGATCGCATGCCACTGAGCGGGCTGCACCCAGAAGAACTGCCGCAGCCCTACGTAGCCGTTCTTTCCCCGGGGTGGCGCGGTGACGATCCCCGGCTGCGGCGGAGTGAGGAGACGTCGCGCCTCCTTCATGAGGTCTTCTGGCGAGACCCCAGGACCTGGCTGATCAGGAGCGACGGCGTTGAAGATGTTCCGTTTACTGTCAGGACCGCGCTCACACTCGATGTAGCTGATCGAGCCCCCGTCGATGCTATGGCAGCCGCTGAAGGTGCCACCCGACGCTCTCCGGGCCCCTTGAGCGGTGCTACCAGGGCTCACCTGCCGCCCGTGTGAGCTGTACGTGACCCAGTTCCCGCCCAACCGGACGGCTCCGTTGTCGTCATGCGGCGGCCCATGCAATGCCGTAGCCAGGATCGCGCTCACCGCGACGGCGAGGTGCATGTCGTTCCCTTCATACTCAGGGCCGTCAGCCGCCACCGCCCGTCATGGGAACGTTCCATAACTGCCGTAACCGTCGTGGTGGTTTTGGCGTCCGCAGTCTCCGGAAGAAGCCGGTGAGTGCGGCGATCCGCCATGGCCGCACCCGACATATCCAGGCAGTCTGTGACCTCGGCGTATGCGCCACTCACCCGTACTTCCTTGATTCGAGGCACGGCCTGACCAAACGGCTCGCGCCCCTGGGCGACCATGTGTCGGACGCCGTCGACCAGATGGTCGAGATAGCCGCCCCTCGCGTACGGCTGCAGCAACTCGCGCGCTCTCTCAGGGGACGACCTCCCCGCCTCGGCGAGGACGGACCAGTATGCCGAGTACGTCTGCACGATCAGGTCGTGCGGACGGGTAGCCTGCTCTGTCGCCACAGCGGTCGGCGTCGTGGGCATCGATCTGCGTGGAGGCGGAGCCGAGGAAGGCGTCGCTTGGCATGCCCCTACGACCAACGGAACGAGCAAAAGAGTTGCGGCACGGGCGCGAGACCCCACGAGTATCGCCATTTCGACTCCAAGTGATTACATGATCCCAAACGGTGGCATATGGTTCGATAAATGCATCAATAAGACCGAGAACAGCGCGTCCTGAAAAGCGTTGCGCGAGGTGCCACCTAGACCGAACGGGCACTCACCGACCCGACGGCACGACGAAATGCGCGACACCAACTCGCCGGCCCCCAATGGCGCGAGCCGCCTTGATGGCGTCAAGGGAAGCGCCGCGAGGGAGCCACCCCGCCCCCTCGCGCCTTCTATCTCACATCGTCAGGCCTTGGCTTCGCCCAAACCGGCGTCCCGCATCTCTCCCAGACCGCATGCCGCTTGGCGTCGAGATGTCCCCAGCAGAGCTTGAAAACCCACACATCACCAAGGACCGAACTGTCGGTCTCGCAGCCCCCCTGAGGGGCACGCACCTCGAACGGCCTTCGCGCGTCGATCTTGTTGTCGTTCATCCAGACCGCCTTGTAGACGCGGTCGTCGACCCTTCCGTCGCAGACCTTGACCGCGGATCGATCCGGTAGCACGATCACCCTGCCGTCGCCGTAGCTGGCCTGCCAGCCCTCAGTTGTGCCTGCGTGTGCCGTCGCTCCCGGCATCAGAGCACCCACCAGGATGCCTGCCGCCGTCCACACTCGTACTGCCACCCGTTCTCCCATCTCCCGGTTTCCGTTGACCAGAGAAGATAACTTTAAGTAATTGGTCAACTTCGTCAAGTGAGGGTTCGGTATGAAGCGCTCCTGGATGACCTCTATGAAGGCATTTCTGATCAGGCGAATTCAGGATGCTCGCATCGCTTCGAGCCGGGGGGCGTCAGCGGTGGAATGGGTGATCATCACCGCAATCATCGCAGGGGTGGCGCTTGGGCTGGCGGCCGTGATCAAGACTGCGGTGGAGAGCCGCCAGGCCGACATCGTGACCGAGCTCAACGCCAAGTAGACGCTCGCATCAGTCCATCACTTCCTGGGGCGCAGAGGCGGCACGGCTGAGAGTCGCCTCCTCGCCTCAGAGCGAACAGATGCGTCTGTTCGACGCCACGGCGTGTCCCCGCTGCGGAGTCTCCTGCGTCCCAGGCAGCCCATGGCCTGGGAACGGCGAACACGACCAGACTCGTAGCGATCTCACACAGCCAACGCCTGATCTCTTACACAGATGCACGTGTATAGCTCACCCGGTGAAGTCAGCGCGACGCATTCTCCACCGACGCCAGGCCGGACCAACGGCGCTCACGTCGTGCCAATCGCCGCCGTAACCACTCGGGGTCTCCTTCCTGTCCGCACCTGTCCGGCCTTGTCATCCTGCCTTTCCCCAGTGCACTTGCTCTGCTTGTCGGAATGACACACCCGTCCTCTCATCACTGCCTGTCCGCAGCCCCTGTGCAGCCGATTCGACTCTTCGCATGTGCCCAACACCGGGCCTGGAGCGATCACCAGCGCGCGCCGGACCCTGTTCTTGTTCCAGAACGAGTCCGCCAGGACGGGCCATGACCAGCGCCCATCAGAAGATCGGTATGAGGGTGACCGTCGTGGACGTCCTGCACAGCCATAGCAGGGCGCGGGCGTACCGAGATCAGCTTCTCGGCCGTCAGGGCGTCATCGTGGCCGTCTTGAGAGAGGGACTGCTTGCCCTCGTGAAGCTGGACAGCCATGCGGAAAACTGTCCGGAGGGTGTGCGCCGTTGGGCTCTGTGTTGGGACGACCTGGCCTTGGAAGAAGGCGAGGACCATGTCGAAGACGTGCTCGAAGCGGACTACAGGGCGGGATTCACCTGGAGCGGGCGCCACGCTGTCCAGCATGCCGCGCTTCCTGATACGGGGATCAGCTTGTGCGGACAACCCGTACGCCCGTTGCCGATCTGCGGGTGGTCCCTGACCTTCTCTCCCAGGTCATCCCATGCCTGTCCCCTCTGCGCGGACTTGACAGAAGTATCGCGCCCGAGACGCTTCTCGAGAGCTGCCCCCTCTGCAGAGGGTTGTCCAACCACCACCGAGTCCCGGCAACCCGTTCCTCATGTCCCACACAAACCGGACAACAACTGCAGCGAGGACTGCAACCTTGCCGCTGAACAGCGAAGATGAGACGCCCAGGGCCCACGCGAAGCACCGGGCGGACAAGGAGGCGGACATGGCCGACCACCCATTGTTCTGGCCGATCCGAATTCGGGCGGAACGTAAAGCCCGCAAATGGGACACCCATGCCATGGCCAGACAACTCCGAGAGGCGGCCGGCGAAGACCGACATGATCTGCCCGAGCACGGAGATCTCGTTCGTTCCATCCGCCGGTGGGAATCCGGCTCCATCGCCCTGATGAGTGAGCGCTATCGCCTGCTGTACTGCGCCGCATTCCAGTTGGACGAGGCGACTCTCTTCGCCGCGACCGCCGAACCCACCGCGCCGTGTCTGTCTCTGGAGGCCGACAACGACCTCGGAAAGATGCGCTCTCTTCGGCAAGCTGACCGGCAGGTAGGCGGAGGCCATCTCTATGCCAGCGTTCTCGGCTACCTCCAAGCTGACATCGCGCCGCGTCTCTTCGGCGGATCCGACGGACCGCAGGCGTTCGTCGCCGCGGCGGCATTCACCGAGATGGCTGGCTGGATGGCTCACGACGCGGGCAAGGACAATATCGCCGACCGGCACTTCTGCCGCGCACTCGACTTCGCCAAGACCAGTGGGGATCTGCAACTCGAAGCCCACATCATGGGCAGCATGAGCCACCTCGCGCGGCATCGCGGACAGGCTGAGGAAGCGATCCGGCTCGCCCAGCTGGGAACCGCGAGGCTGGGCAGCCGTACGACAGCCCCGAGGATGCAGGCGCGTCTGCTCTCCATGGCCGCGCGCGCCCATGCGCTCATAGGCGAGTCCAATGCCTGCGCTCGGCTCCTGATCCAGGCCGAGGACGCACTGACTCATGAGCAAGCGACTAGTCACTCCCCCTGGGCGGGACCGTTCGACGAGGGCACTCTGGCACTGGACACGGCACGCGCGATGCTGAGCTTGGGCCAACTGGGCGAAGCACAACGGCAGGGAAGCCGAGCGCTGGAGCTTCGAGCGCGAGACCGAACACGCAGCCGAGCTCTCACCCAACTTCTCCTGGCTCAGGTGATGCTCGCACAAGACCATGTCGACGAAGCGTGTGCACGGGCAAAGGAGGCGGTGGAGGACACTCGGTCATTGAGCTCGTTCGTCATCGCTCAGCAACTGGCCGATCTGCGTGGGCAGTTGCAAGTCCATAAGAAGCACGCCTCAGTGCCGTACACACTCCGAATGCTCGATGGCGCCCTTCGCGAGCGTTACTGGTTGTATCAGTGGGGAGACTCTCATCGTGAACCCGGACGCACCGTTGTACGAGCGTGATCCCCAAGCATGGAACGCCTACCTTGCTGAAGGCAACGCACGCCAGGCGCGCAAGAGAGTTGGAGCGGATGTACTGATTCGCGACGCGCTCGGACGAATTCTTCTTGTGAATCCGTCTTATAAGCCTGATTGGGATCTACCTGGTGGCATGGCAGAAGCCAACGAGCCCCCCGCTGCCGCAGCGCAACGTGAGATCAAAGAGGAACTGGGCTTGGATTTGGAGATCGGCCGACTCCTCGTAGTGGATTGGGTACCTCCACATGGACCTTGGGATGACTCCCTCATGTTCATCTTCGACGGAGGGGTATTGCCAAGCGGTCGGGTCGGCGCCCTCCGCATCGTTGACTCCGAGCTGTCTGAATTTCGGTTCACCACGGCAGCCGAGGCAGCCGAGCTACTGCGCCCATACGTTTGGAACCGAGCACGTTCCGCCATCGCCGCGATCTCCGGCGAGCAAGCCGTTTATTGCGAGGAAGGAGAAGGACGTTCCCGGTCAGGAAATTGAGCAGGATCCACCTTCTGTACGCACAACCCGCTCGCGCCAATACGGGTTTCAGAGAACGCGCTGTAAGCGGAGATTGTTCTGAGCCATTGTCCTGCCCCCTCGCTCTGCCCGGTCGGTAGGTGCGCGCACGTGGGACGCGACCGCGTCGATCGCAAGCATGATGGTCAGGATCCGCCGCCGCGGCAGCCCGTCGGCCTCACTCCCCCGACTTGGAGCAGGCACGACGACACGATGCCCTTGGCCGCGAGAACGACGCGACCGTCGACGCGCCGCCGCAGGCGCTGAGCACGGAGACGGTAACTGCGACCGCCGGGGGTCTGCTCGCCCGTGACGAGCAGTGACATGCTCGTTAGATCCTCGGGTGTCACCAGCGGCCCACGGCGACGGTCCCGACCCGGATCAAGCTGTCGTGGACGACCCCGGGGGCATCTTCCAGATGCTGGTGCACCGACCAGCCGCGCATCCGGGCGTTGAGCACGCTCACACCCTGCTGGGAAGTCCCCTCGGACTCGGGCCAAGGCTGGCCGCGACCTAACCGACTAGTCACAAAGGGCCTGCTCAGGGCCTCCCGAATCAAGTTCAGGCCCCTAACCTGAAGATCCCCCGCACGCCGTCGGACAACGGATGAGACGGCCACACGACGGGGCGCGCGAAACACCTCGCGCCATCGTTCCCCGAGGAGCAAAGGACCTGTGCCATCGAACGCTGACCTGATCGCAGCACCCGCCGAAGATCCGCACGACAACGACGCGCCACGCACCTGGCGCACGACCGAGGAAGTCGCAGCCATTCTCACCGTCGACCCGTCAACCCTCCGCCGCTGGCGCACGGCGAAGCCGCCTCAGGGACCTCCCTTCGTCCGGCTCACAACGCGCCTGACCCTCTACAACATGCACGACCTGCAGCAGTGGCTCGCTGACCACCGCATCGACCCTGGCGAGGTGGCCTGATGGCGTCCCGGCCTGAGCTGCCACCGGTCGGCATCACCCTCACCTCCGATGTGGAGGTGCGCGCGGGCAGCAACTCTTTCCGCGCTCGCGTGCGATGGTTCGATCCCGTCACCGGCAGTCGGCGTTCCAAGTCCGTAGCCCTTCCCACACAGGATGCGGCCGCGAACTGGATCGCGGAGATGGAGAGCGCCGCACGGGGCGGCATCGACCCGGGCATGGCGACCATGCCTCTCGCCGAGTACGGCGAACGCGTCATGCATCTGGCCGTACGCGGCCTGGAGCCGAAGACGCTGGCTCCCTACATGGCCGGATGGCGCAAGCGGGTGGTGCCCACCCTGGGGCACCTTCCCGTACGCATGATCACGAACGGGGCGGTCGACCGCGGCGTGCATGGCTGGATCGCCGACGAGTGCAGCCGCTCCACGGTCAAGAACAGCCTGGCCATCCTCGTACGCGTCATGGAGCAAGCCGTGCGGGACGGCATCATCGACCGCAACCCCGCCCGTGTGTCCGGCTGGCAACGCGAGTACAAGAGGGCCGAAGACGAACTGGACGACCCGCGCACGCTGGCGCTGCCGAACTGGGCGGCGCTGGAGCGGCTCTCCCACGCGCTCGTAGCACGTTCGGCCGACCACTTCCTGGGCTGGGGACAGGTCGTCGTCTTCGCCGCCTGCACGGCCGCACGCATCGGTGAGGTCTCGGGAGTACGTGCGGGAGACATCGACACCCGCACGTGGACCTGGACGGTCCGCAGGCAGACCACGCCGAGCCCTGGTGGGCTGGCGGACAAGGGGACGAAGGGCAAGCGGGCCCGGCGAGTGCCGCTCATCGCCGAGGTCCGCGATCTGGTGCTCACGCGGTTGCAAGTCACCGGGAACGATCCAATGGCCCGCTTGTTCACGGGCCCCAGGGGCGGTCGCATCACGACAGCCGTGCTGCGTGATGCCACGCACTGGGACGAGGTGGTGGCCGCGCTCGGTTATGAGCACCTGCGCCGTCATGATCTTCGCCACACCGGCCTGACGTGGATGGCCGATGCGGAAGTGCCCGTGCACGTCCTTCGTAAGATCGCCGGTCACGGGTCCCTGACGACCACGCAGCGCTATCTCCACCCGGACGGCGCTTCCATCGCCGCCGCCGGTAACGCCCTCAGCGCCCACCTCTCAGGGGGCTGGTCCCAAACTGGTCCCAAACTGAGAGCGGTCTAGATCATCGATCAAGGTCGAGTGATCAACAGAAAAGGCCAGCCTACCTGGGCTTTCACCCAGTGTGGCTGGCCTTTTTCAACCGTCGGGACGACAGGATTTGAACCTGCGACCCCTTGACCCCCAGGCAAGGGAACGGGGTCCGGCAGGGTCTGAGGGAGTCGGACGGGGAGCCCCCTGCCTGCCCGAACGTCTCAAGCCGTCAGATGCCGTCGTCGCAGGTCTGACTGCGTTGGCTCCCCCATCTGGCTCCTCAGAGAAGGGGAAGGCCGAACGGCTGCTGAGGACCACCGTCACATCGCCCGTTTGAGGCAGGGGGGTCACCGACGTGACAACTGGTGAGGTCTGGACGCTCGGCACTTACCGGCTGCCATCGCGGGACGTCAGCCTCTCGGCGCCTGGCGTCCTGGCCGAGCGCTGGAGCGGCTTCCTTACCGACCAAATGATCCGCCGCGGGAGTGCACAAAGGCGCCAGTCCGTGGAGCAGGATATCCGGGGATTAGGAAAGCTCAATGGAAAGACAATCCTCAGCCCTTCCAACCCCCGAGATTGCTTACAGCGCCACTCAATCTCCTTGCGAGACTAGTTCGTTGAGCAGCGCAGGCAGCCGCTGGCCCACTTCGCGGAACTTGTACTGGCTGCGGTCGAGGCGGGTTATCTCGGCTACGAGGTCGGGCAGGGAGCGCGCCTGGTCTGGGCTTGATCCGGTTTGACGGACATCTGAGATCAGGGGTTCGTCCCCGGAAGGATGTCCATGATGGAGAGCATGGGGAAGAAGAAGCCACGTCCTCGCCGCTCGTTCACGCCGGAGTTCAAGGCCGAGATCGTCGAGCTGTGTCAGCGGGGGGACCGATCGATCCGTGAGGTGACTCAGGACTTCGACCTGACCGAGACCGCGGTGCGCCAATGGGTGCGCCAGGCCGAGGTCGATGCCGGGCAGCGGGGCGGGCTGACCAGCAGCGAGCGGGAGGAGCTGGCGGCGCTGCGGCGGGAGAACCGACGGCTGCGCGAGGACGTTGACGTCCTGAAGCGGGCGACGGCTTTCTTCGCCAAGGAGACCCGGTGAGCGTGCACCCGTTCATCGAGGCGGAGAAGCAGGGCGGTCACAGCGTCAAGCGGGCGTGTGAGCTGCTGGGAGTCTCCCGTGCCGCCTTCTACGAACGCCGCAACGCCGCTCCCGGCCCGCGCGCAGCGCGCGATGCCGAGCTGGCCGGGCAGATCGCCCAGGTGCACGCCCGCTCCGGGGGCAGCTACGGTGCGCCGCGGGTGCACGCACAGTTGCAGCAGGACGGCCAGCGGTGCGGCCGGCGGCGGGTGGCCCGGCTGATGCGCGTACTCGGCCTGGCCGGGCGGTATCGGCGACGCCGTCAGGTCACCACCCTCCCCGACCCGCACGCGAGCCTGCGGCCGGACCTGATCGAGCGCGACTTCACGCCGGACGCGGCGGCCATCGATACGCGCTGGTGCGGCGATATCACCTACGTGCCGACCAAGGAGGGTTGGCTGTATCTGGCCACCGTCATCGACATCGCCTCCCGTCGAGTGGTCGGCTGGGCGACGGCCGATCACCTTCGCACCGGCCTGGTCGCTGAGGCCCTGCAGCAGGCCTGCGCCCGCCGCCGCCCGACCGGGCCGGTGATCTTCCACTCGGACCGCGGCTGTCAATACACCAGCGCCGCCTACGCGCGTCTGGCCGAGCGGCTCGGCGTACAACTGTCGGTCGGGCGCACCGGTCAATGCTGGGACAACGCGCTGGCCGAATCGTTCTTCGCCACCCTCAAGGGCGAGCTCCTCGACCTTCGCTCCTGGTCCACCCGCGCCGCCGCCCGCAGCGCCATCTTCGAGTTCATCGAGGGCTGGTACAACCTGCACCGCCTACACAGCAGCCTGGGCTACCGTAGCCCCGCCGGCTACGAGGCCGCCGCAGTGGCCTGACCACCACAACGATGGTGTCCGCCGAAGCGGAGCAAGCTCAGTCGCCACGGGCGCGGTGAGCGTGTTGCTCAGCAGTGCTGCTGCCCGGATGTCGGGGATGTGGGAGTGGGGGGCTGACTATATTTCGTCCTGTGTGAGATGTGGCCCGCCGACCAGTTCGGTTTCTGAGACGCGAAGCGCGGATGCGAGGCTGCGATGTGGGAACGTCGGTCGAGCGTGCGTTCGCCGCGCTCGGCGTATGAGAGGTGGCTCTTGCTGACTCCGGATAGGCCGGCGAGTTCGACCAGGGTGAGGCCGCGCCATTTACGGAGGATCCGTAGGCGGGCTCCGATGGTGGTCTGCTCGTACATCCGGCACCTCCTTGTAGCAAGCCCTTTCAGGCTACGGCCGGCTCGTCCGCGGGTGCTACAAAAGGCAGGAAGTCGACGTGCTGAGCTTCCAGACAGGGGTCGCCACAAACAGAGAAGAGCATGAGCCCGTGCGCGGCAGAGGCGGCAGCCATATACGACCGGCCGAGCCGCGCCGTCGAGGTATGCGTCGGGTGCCTCTTCCTCGACGCCACCATTGTGATCTCTCACTCCGACAAGCAGCACGCGGCACCGACCTGGAAGAAAAGCTTCGGCGTCCATCCGATGACCGCCTTCGCCCACGATCACGGCGGCGGCGGCGAACCGCTGACCCTGCTGCTGAGGCCCGGCAACGCCCGCTCCAACACCGCCGCCGACCACATCGAGACCACCCGGCTCGCCCTGGCCCAGCTCCCCAAGCATCTGCGGCGCAACGTCCTCATCCGCACCGACTTCGGTGGCGGCACCCTTGAGCTCCTGAACTGGCTCACCCGCCCCGGACGCTGGCTGAAGTACTCCATCGGCTTCACCATCACCGGCGACATCGCCGCTGCCATCCTCAAACTGCCCGACACCGCCTGGAGCCCCGGCTACAACGCCGACCGGCAACCACGGCCCGGCGCCTGGGTTGCCGAACTCACCGGCTTGCTCGACCTGTCCGGCTGGCCCAGGGGCATGCGCGTCATCGTCCGCAAAGAACGCCCGCACCCCGGCGCTCAACTGAGCTTCACCGACGGACACCGCTTCACTTGCTTCGTCACCGGTACCCCAGGCCGCCAATTAGCCGATCTGGAACTACGTCACCGCCGCCGCTCCCGCGCCGAAGACCGCATCCGCGCCGCCCAGGACACCGGCCTACCAATCTGCCCCTGCACGACTTCACCCAGAACCAGATCTGGCTTGAGAACGTCGCCCTCGCCTGCGAACTGCTCGCATGGATGCAGATGCTCGCCCTGCACGGCACCGAAGCCCGCCGCTACGAGCCCAAACGCCTGCGGATCCGCCTGCTCGCCGTCGTCGGCCGCCTGGTGCACGGAGGCCGCCGCCTGCGTCTCCGCATCCCCACGCGATGCCCTGGGCCGGTCAGATCCTTACTGCCCTGGCACGCCTGCACGCCCTGCCGGCACCAACCAGACCAGCACCAACCCGTCCCACGACCAGGAAACCCTGCGGGCCCGTGGAACTCCGCCCACCCGGCGCGACAGCCGGGCCGACGCTGGCCACAGCACGCAATTCAACCCTCAGCCAAACCGCTCAGCCGACTACACCTTGATCACGAAAGATCGAGGCTAACTCTCGGTCACCATCGAAGGAGAGAAGGGGCCGCTTACTTGCCACACTCTAAGGCTGGGCCAATTGAGCTGGCCTAGCCTTAGAGTGTGACTCCAGCCGGAACTATTGGGCTATATGCAAAGCCTCTAGGCTGAGCGAGCCGTAGCAGTCCAGTGATAGGAGCCGTCGTAATGTATCCAGATATCTAGTTTGGCACTAAAGGGTAGGCCGACGTCAAATGCCCCATACGTTAAGTTGACCGTTGTGGAGATCATATATCCTGATTTATTATGCCCTGGAATATAAGTGTAATAATGAGCGGAGGTCGATTTTGCGGTAATGACAGCCACTCCCGCAATCTTGACTACAGTGCTATGCCATACACTGGTCACCTCTTTGGTCGTCGGATTGAAGAAGTATCTGAATTTCATCTCGAGGGTGAACCATCCCCCGTAGTCCCAGGTCACGGTGATAATCCCTCCACCCTTTTTGAGCTTTCCACTCCCCTTCTTTGTGATAACCGCATTCCCGTCAGGGTCTATCTTGTTTATGGGGTCCCCGGCGCCGTACTCATAGGAGTTCGCACTTCCCCCCTTGATGGGGTCAACTTGCAAGAACCGTCCGCTCAGCGGGTTGTACAGACGGACGCCCATGAGCAGGACGCCAGCGAGAGGATCAGTGGTGCGCTGGTAGGAGGCACCTAGCCACCCATAACGCTGAGCGCTGGGCAAGCTGCGGGAAATACCGTACTCGCTCTGCTCGGCATAGGCGTCCACGCCGGCAACCGCCGAGACGCCGGCAGTTGCTACGACGTCGCCGTGCAGGTTGGCCAGTTGCAGGTGTACATCCCCACTGGACGATTGAATGGCGGAAAGATCGCCGGTGAGCCCCTTGATGTTGCGGGTCCATCCACCGTTGGCCTCGGCCGTCCAGATGGGTTTGTCGCTGTTGTCGCCGTAGTGGTCGATAGATGAGCCGGGAGCAGTACCGCCGGTTTGGTTAGTGCTTCGGATCCTGTTGGCCGGGTCAAGGGTGAAAGTCCTGGTGACCGTGCCGGAGGTCACAGATGCGACTAGGTTGTTGACGTAGTAGCCGATGGCCAAGTCCGAAGCGCCGAGTGCGGTGTCGGTTGCAGGCACGGTGGTGGTGCGGCCGAAGGCGTCGTAGGCGTAGTCGGTGTTGGTCAGCCGGTCAGCTTGGTCGTAGGTGTAGGAGCGGCCGGTTGGCGTGCCAGAAGTGGAGCAGGTGCCGTCACTAACGGGGGCATAGCTGTCCAGCCGCTTGCGGTTGGTGTTGAGAGTGAACCCATAGACACGAGTCGTGCACTGGCCGCCGTAACTGTCGGCTACCTTGGTCAGACGTCCTGCTCCGTCATAGCCGTAGTCCTGGTGGCTGCCGCCGGGCCCGTTAGCCTGGGCCACGTTTCCCGAGGCGTTAGGCGTGTTGCCGAAGGCCAGCCACGTGGTCCCCGCCTTGGCGTACAGGAGACTCGTGGCGGTGCCCACGCTGTCGTAGTGCCACGTGGCGTTCAGCCCGCCCGGATAGGTCTGGGAGACCAATTCGGCGTCCGCGTCATAGGCGCCGACGAACGCGCCGACGCCCGCAAGATCAACCTTCGTGCGCAGGCCCCTCCGCTCCACCTTGCCTGAGGCGTCAAGTCCGTCGTACGTGAAGGTGGCAGTGCCCTTGCCGTCGATGAACGTTGCGACGTGACCGTCGATGTCATAGGTCGTCGTCGAGGTGTTGGCGTCTGCGTCGGTGTAGGAGGATACCCTGCCGAAGGCGTCGTATCCGATGGAGAGTGAGGCTGTGCCCGCTGTTCTGCTCGTCGCCAGCCCGGTTGCAGAGTCGTAGCCCGTGCTTACGGCGGGGAGAGCAGCGCCAGCATCGGCTTGCGGAGTTGCGGTGGTGCTCAATTCGATGTTGCGCCCGGCAGCGTCATTGCGCGCCGTTGTGGTGCGCACACTGGTACCGGCGGTTTCGCTTGACGTCGTGGGCTGGCCGTACTGGTCATAGCCGCTGACCTGAGTCACTGGAAGCGGTTTGCCGCTGGTGGGCTGTGCCTTCGGGCCGGTGGTGCACAGTAGGCCTGCCCAGGCGGGCTTGCGGCATTGCTCAGGACTGGACCCGTTAGCGGTGTAGTACGCATAGGTCGTGGTGCCAGCGTCAGTGCCGTTGCTTTCCGGCATTCGGGATTCGATCTGGCGTCCGGCCGTGTCGTAGCGGACCTTTTTTACCAGGTTGGTGGCACCGGGCATCACGGTGGTCGAACTGGTGGGCTGGCGCAGATCCCAGCCGGAGGCGTCCCCGGATGTGATCGGGTCATAGCCCATCTTGATCGTCCGGATGTCGGCCGTACCTGGGGTGGCGCCGTCCAGCACGAGTGGTTCGACCTTGGTCGTGGTGGCCAGATGGTAGGCGACCGCTTGGGAAGGCTTGCCCTCGTCGTAGCTGGTGGTGGTGAGTTTGCGTGCCGAGGTCAGGCTGCCGTCGGCCAGTTGGACCTGGCGTGCCGGTTCGGTTGCGGTCAGCGGGTCGCTGTCGCTGTTGTAGGTGCGGATGGTGGCCAGCAGGCTGGCTCGCTCTGCGCTGTCGGCGCGGCCTGCCACATACGGGTCGGTGTCGGCGGTCGGGGTGAGCGCCTGGGCACGATTGCCGGGAGACAGCTCCCAGATGGTGTTGCCCTTGTCGTCGTAGCGGGTGGTCGAGATCTGCCAGGCGCCAGCACCGTAGGAGGCGTTGTTGACGGCTCGGCCATTGACATCAGTGTAGATCAGGCCGGCATACTCCCAGTCCGCCGCGACAGGCTTGTAGGAGCCGTCCGATCCACGAGTGGGCACGTGCGAAGGCGGGAAGAGAGCAGCTCCCATGACAGGCAGGTCAGATGTCTGGCCCCACTGGGTGGTCTGAGCCGTGGTCAGATCGATGGGTGCACTGGCGCCGCCAACAGGCACGTCGTATGCGATTGTCCAGGTGGGGTCGACATCGCCACCCTCACGCTGAACGTGCGCCAGCCGCCCCTTGCTGTCATACTCCATCCGCCACGGAGCCAGTCCAGGCGGGGCGACCTCCGAGATGCGGCCCTCGCCGTTGTAGTAGTAGACCGTGGCCAGGTTGGTGCGTGGGTCTGTTACCTGCCGTAGGTGTCCTGTCGAGTCGTATCGGTAGGCCGCGAGCAGGGTCGTCTTCATCGCGTTCGATTCTGGGTCGAACGCTGTGAACGACACCGCCTTGGCCTGGTCCTTGACGTCACCCCAGCCCGAAGGCACGCCAGTCGCGGTGGTGGCGGACGCATAGGAGATCTCCAACGCGCGGCATCCAGCAACGAGCGTGGTTCCGCATGTCACCCCGTCGGGGGTTGGAGCGAGAATGCGCGTGATTCGACCTTGCCCGTCTCGGTAGTAGGTGACAGCCGACTCCGCAGCCGCCGTCTCAGTGCGCGCCACCACCCACTTGCTGTTGACCTTGGTGTAGGTCGTCTTACTACCGGTGGCGTCAGTGTGCACGAGCTGCTCGGCAGTAGCGCTGAGGGTTGATCCATCGGCGGCATCTCCCACGCCGGTGAAGCTGGTGCCGTTCTTGATGTACGACAGCGTCGAGCCGTCGGCTCCCACGATTTGCAGGGATCCCGACTCGCCGGCGCTCGTCGGTGCGAACTCTGCGATGTCAGAGGGCGCAGAAGGGAAACTAGCGCGCCAACCCGGTCCGAAGACCTTGTTCTCGGCGAGCTTCTCGTCTTCGCGATCCGCCGCCGGGTTGAGACTGGCATGTGTCCTGCGCACGGCGATTCCGAAAAGGCCGGCGTCGGTGCTGTCTTGAGCGTAGTCGCCGCTTTGAAGAGAGACTTGACCAGGACCAACGTCGGCGCTGGCGTAGGAGCCACCGAAGGCTGACTGGTCGAGACTTACCTTGATCGGCTTGGTGCACGCTTCGGCAGTGGTCCCACCCGACAGGCATGCCCGCAGTTCGACGGTTCCATCAGGGATCACGGCTGTCTTGAGGGTCGTGGCCATGTCCCATGACAACTCAGGAAAGTCACCCCTTCCGGTGTCGGCCGTTGAGCTCACAAGAGCCTGAATCTCGGTTACGGTGAGAGCTCTGTCGAAGACGCGTACGTCGTCGGCGGTTCCCTTGAGATAGCTGTTGTAGGCGCCGTTGACCTTCGTCCGGCCGATCTGGACGTTTCCGGCTGCATCCCACGTGCTGGTGAAAGCCGCTTCAGCGTTGAGCAGGCCGTCCACGTACAGACGAATCTTGCCGACGGCCGTGTCATAGACGCCTGCCAGGTGCGTCCAGCGGCCAGCAATAGCGGCCTGACTGGACACGGCCCGAACCGGGGTGGCGTTTGTGGTGTCTGATTGGTAGGCGACCAGCCGCCACTTACCGTCGCTGGTTGAGTAGCCAAGTTTGAAGGCGCTGTTGACGGCGCCATCCTGGCTGACGATCGTGGCTTCCTGCGTGGTGGAGTCAAGGAACCCCCACGCTGCCACGGTGTAGCTGGCGTTGGTGTGGACTGCCGCACCGTTGGTCGCCGCGTAGCCGTTGGCGCCATCGAGCTTGAGGCCGCCCTTGATCTTCCCCGCTCCCCAGGCTGCTGCTCCAGTGAGCGTGGCCGGATGATTGTTGCCAGAGGAGTCGGCGGCAACGATGCCGGTTCCCTCGTCCAGCGCCCAATGACCCTTCTGGCCAGGCGGTGCCGGCGGGGTGGTGGTTTGCCGGACCTGGGGCCAGGAGCTAAGAGGTTGTCCTGTCCCTGGTACCGTCACATCCGCTGTAGGCACAGCCGTGTAGGAGCTGCCAGAGCCCGCCTTCCGATATTCGTAGCGGATGCCCGTTCTGTCAGAGGGGCCGGTTCCGACAAGGGAAACCTGCCGTTGCGTGCGGGAGTTGTCCTTGGGGCTGACGAACGCACCCGGACCGAATCCGAAGCTGCGTGTCACCATCGCCGAGGTGTTGTGGGCTCTGTCGCGGACCTTCACATACAGGGTGTGCCAGCCTTCGGAATCAGGGGCCGCAAACGTGGCGCTCTTGTTTGCACCCGTACCGAAGTACTCAAGATTGTTGGGGTTAGGGTCATCCCATCCCCACACGAAGGCGTAGGCGTCACTACTTGAGGTCGAGACGATGCAACTGGTGGGGTCGACGTACCCGCCCCACGATCCTTCCGAGGGACAGAATTCGTCGCCAGGCAAGAACGTGGGAGGTGAGGGTGGGCTTGCATCTACGGTGAATGACTGCCAAGCCGACCACGCTGAATAATCCACCCCGTCGTATGCACGTGCGCGCCAGCGCACTTGAGCACCGTCAGCGAGTGTGTTCGCCGGGACGGCGACTGTGGCTTCGGTGCCCGACTGGGCACCGTCCACGCTGCCCGACCACACAGCGCCGCTGCTGCCGGAGGTGGGATCCTTCTCCACGACGAACTCAGTCCGGAGCATCCCCCCGCCTGGGGCGTTCACTGCGGCGCGCAGTGTGGGCGTGGTGGTGCTGGTGTAGGTCTTTCCCTCTGTGGCAGCGACAGGTGCCGCCCGGATGGCACCGACGGACGGGGTGCTTCCCATGGTCACGATCAGCTTCGGGGCAGTCGCGGTGCCCTCGCTGGAGTCACGGAAAGATCGCTCGTAGCTCGGCTCAGCTACTCCTTCTTTCGCCAAACGCAGCATGACCCCGTAGCGTTGCGCTCCTGCTGCCCACGCCTTGGCGATGTCGGTGATGTCCCACGTCCACCAGCCAAAAGGAGGGGTACTACCACTGGAGCAAGGGGCCGGCTCTTGCCCGGACGCCTGCCCGTTGGCTGTGGTGGTTGGTCCGGGCCAAATTGCACCGGTTCCTGTCGTGGCGCTCGTGACCTGCTGCGCCATGACCGTTTGGCCGGCGGCGCAGCCAAACGTCTCGTAATTATCGTGGTACAGCTCCATGCGCGCGTTGGTCACCGGCTGACCGACCAGGGAGGCGGTGTTGAAGTTGATGAGGGCCCGTTGCATCACCTCTGGGCTGACCATGGGATTGCGGCCGACCCACAAGCCGCCATGGCCTGTGTTGGGTTCCTGAACGGTCCATTCCCCCAGAGCGCCGAGAGTTACCGTGGGATCAACCGTCACGGGATAGCGAGTTTCCGCGGCAGCGAGAAAGCCCGGGTTCGGCTTGAGAAGCAGGAACTGCTGTCCGCCCTCTGACATCACTTCTGTATCGAGAGTTGCCTTCGACGGTGTCGTGCTGGCCTCGCCCGCGGATTGCAGGCGAGCGGATGGACCAGAAGAGCTCTCGTACACGGCAGGCGCCGGTGCTGAGGCGATGGTCTTGCCCTTGGCATCCCTCAAGTAAAGAGCACCCTGCTCATTTTTGGTTAGTGTGAGTCCCTTGGTGTGGGCGGAGATCTTGTACTCGACAGGGCCAGCTGGCCGCTCACGTAGAACGACGTCGTGCCGAAAGCCGGCAGGTAGAGCGGTCAACACCAGGTCGGCTCCCGGCCCCGCGGCATCGACATAGGTGGCCCTGTTGCCCTCTACTTTCGGAGCAGGCAACGGGGTCGGCCAGGTAAGAGCGTAGGACTGCTTCTCGGAACGCTCCAGGACGGCGAATGGCTTGCCGCCGCCGGTAGAGAACTCCACGTTGGCGAGGCTGGCCTTCGGCCGTAAAACGCCGTTGTCGGCGACGAGATTTGTGTCGATCGGCGCCCAGGTGTCACCCTGCTTGACGCGGGTGGGGCCGCTGGAGGCTTCAAGCGTGGTGGTGCCGTCAGGGTTGATGTAGGTGAGGGTGGTCTCGGTGGTCTCGCCGGTGACGAGAACTCGGCTGCCTTGCAGGCGTGCAGTCAAGGCGGCCGAGACACGGTCGGGTCGTTCAGCCACGGGTTTCGGCTTGGCCGGTGGACTCGGCGTCTGCGCTGGAGATAACAAGGTGACAGCTTCGGCCACGTTAGTGGCGGATAAGAGCAGCGCCATCACCAAGCCACCAGTGAGGGCTACTCGGTAGCCTGCCCGCCCGTTTTTGGGCATGGCAAGGCTTGCCTTGCGAGGGGGGTGCACCCGACCTCCAGAGCGTAAAGATCGAATAAGGCATTCGGATGGTAGATCAGTAACGAAAGGGACGATAGATGCAAATCTGTCGCGAATACCTCACGGTGAGCGACATGTCGCATCTATGGATACACGGGCGATTCAGCAGATGAACCAGGTCAGGGCCGCGTCGACCAGTTTCACCACTCTCGGATCCCCGGGAAGGCCACCACCCGCGTCGCAACTCCGCGTCCACGCGCCTCGGCGACCAACCGATGGGAGCCCTCCGACTTGCCCATCATGGCGCAACCAAAATTTCCCAGCCTCTGACCGATGACCGCATCGCAGATGAGGAAGTCCTCCTCACTACCGGCCCCGCGTAACCGAACGATCGCCACCAGCGCCTGGGCAGCATCCAACGTCGGCAAGTCCGTCGCGAACCGCCGAATCAGCGGGTCACACACACTGTCGGCATACCAGCCCGCATTATCATCACCTCACTCGCGACCCCGAACCTCCCCGTCATCTAGACCATGATCGCGCGCAGGCGGACCCTGTCAGACCAACTGCCACTACGTCTCGCTAACAGGTTGAACGTTGCCTAAGGCGACACTATGAACGGCCGCGCTCCCCCGCCTGACCCGCACGAGGGATTACGAAGCTCCCCATGCCCGGCTCGGTTCTGATGAGCCCATCGCTACGCAAGGCGCGGTGAACCTTTTGGCCGGTTGCTGTGGCAATGCCGTAGATCTGCTGCAGTCTCAAGACAGAGGGCACCTGGTCGCCAGGAGCAAGCTCACCGCTTTCAATCTTGCCCTTGATGTCCTCGTAGACCTGCACCCAACGAGGGATGCCGGCCTTCCACTCCAGTTCTAGATCCAACGCCGTTCAGTTAGCGTCCGGGCGGTGGTGTCAAGGGCTGGCCGGGATCATGTTGATGCTGATGGCAGCCTTGTAGGTGGTCCGGTCGATT